>DATLBE010000023.1:0-39834 GCA_035527075.1 Nevskiaceae bacterium
CGTCAAGTTTAGTAATAATATCGCCTACTTTAACACCAGCCTTGTCAGCTGGAGAGCCACTGACTACTTCGACAATATAAGCTCCTTGAGGCACTTCGTTTAAAAGCGCCAAGTCTTGACTAATCATCCGATATCTGACACCCAAAAAGGCTCTCTCAAACCGGCCGGTTTTGTTGAAATTTTCAATTGATTCTTTAAGGATATTGATAGGAATGGCAAAGCCAATGTTTTGGCCTTGGGCGGCGACGGCAACATTAACACCAATCACCTGGCCAGCTGAATTTAAAAGCGGGCCACCAGAATTACCAGGATTAATAGCTGCATCAGACTGGATTACATTATCCAGTCTTTCCACATAACCTTCAAATGGCGAACCAGCCGTAATCCCCCGACCCAAACCGGAAATCACGCCAGTGGTAACCGTGTGACGAAACTCACCTAAGGCGGTGCCAATGGCCATCACAAACTGGCCCACTTTCAAATTGCTCGAATCGCCTAACTCAATTGGTTTGAGATTATTCCCAGCCGGATTAATCTTTAAAATAGCCAAATCATTAACCGGGTCACGGTAAATTTTTTCCACCTCAAACTCCTGGTCATCTTTAGTAATCACCCGATATTTGGCCTGGGTGTCGCTAACCACATGCTTATTACTCACCACCAAACCATCCTGACTAACGATAAAACCGGTGCCAATATCTTGCTCTATTTTTTGTTCTCGCCCACTAGGCTGTTGGAAAATTCCAAAAGGGTCAAACTCAAATAAATCCAATACTCGTTGGGTTTTGGTAACGCTCACTGTCACTACGCTGGGGCTGGCTTTTTCCGCCACTTCAATCACCACCGATTCTTCGGTCAAAATTCGCTGTTGGGTCAAACTAGGCGCTAAACTTCCTTGCCGAGAAGGAAAAAATTGGTCCAAAATTTTGTAACCAAAAAGCCGGTCAGAAATCGCCCCACTAACAACCGACGCAATAATGACAATACCAACGGCAATGCCTATCAGAATTTTTTTCATCCTACTCATCTTGCCAACAATTCAAAGGCTTTGTCAAGTTGTTCATCTCCTTCTGTCTCAGGGCTATCTTTAATTTCATAATCTGGCACTACACCTTCATCTTCAATCGACTCGCCCGAAGGCAACAACCACCGGGCACTGGTAATATGCAACCCAGAACCATCAGCTAAGTCTTGAGCTTCCTGAACTGTGCCTTTACCAAAAGTTTTCTCACCGACAATTTTGGCTCTTTGGTGATATTTTAAAGCGCCAGCAACTATCTCGGAAGCTGAAGCACTACCCTGATTAACCAAAACCACCAAATCAGGATGAGTTAGTCTGCCAGTCCGATTAACCGAATAGGTTTCTTTTACTCCATTGGCTGATTCTTGTTGAACAACCACACCTGAGGCCAAAAACTCAGAGGCAATAAAAACCGAACCAGACAAATAACCACCAGGGTTTGAACGTAAATCAAGAATCACACCCTTGATTGGTCCACTAGCTGGCAGGTGGTTAGCAATTTGGTTAACCACCTCATGCCATTCATCACTAGTCCGGTCACCAAAACGCATTAATTTCAAATGAGCGACTTGGTCAATAAACTCCACTTCTACACTAGGAACAACAATCGTATCCCGAATAATTGAAGCTTCATAAGGTTCGTTTTCTCCTTGGTGAAGTAAAGTGAGCTTAATGGCTGTCCCTTTTGGTCCCCTAATTAACTTGACTGCCTCAGGCAAATTCATGCCCGTAGTTTCTTGATCTTCAACCCTCAAAATCAAATCACCAGCTTTTACACCGACTTTTTCAGCCGGCATCCCTTGTAAAGGACTAATCACCGTTAATTGATTGTCACGATATCCCAACTCTATGCCTACCCCATTAAAAGCCCCATTTAAATCCTCCTTCACTTGTTGGTTATCGGAAGGTGGCAAAAAAACCGTGTAAGGATCATTCAAAGAAGCAACCATTCCTCTAATGGCGCCATAAACCATTTGCTGGGCATCTAAAGCTTTTTTGTCTATAAAAGACGCTGAAAGCCGATCCCAAACGTCCCAGAACAAAGAAAAGTCAATGTTTTTATCTTCAGGTGGCGTTCTTTCTACTATCACCAAAGGTGCCTTGCCCACTCTGAGTTCAACTGCGTGCGAGCCGAACCAATAACCAGCCCCTGCCACCAAGATGACCAACGCGGTGATAAAAGTGACAAGTCTTATTTGACGCAAATTTAACTTCATGGCTGTTTTGGTATCAAAATCCGTTTCTTTTCGCCTTCTATTAAAACCCTTTTTCCTTCGTTTTTCAGGAATTTCTGCCAAATCTGGAGAGGAAAAACTTTCTCCTCATAAAGCAACATCGGCAATCCTACTCCATCAGGGAGGCTTACCTCGCCGCTAGGCGGACCTGCCTCGCCGCAAGGCGGGTTTTCTTGCTGAATAATTTCTCTAAGATTTTTGTCTGTCAAACTCGCGGCCACTACACCTGCTAGCACCAAACTAACCGCTTTGTGCCAAAAACCAGAGTTGAAACTACCCCTGATAATAACAATTTTATTTTTAAAATCACTTGTTAAATCAAGAAGGGTGGCTTTTTGCTTTTCCAAACAGACCAAGGTGCCAATTTTTGGGCTACCTGTCCCCCAATCGGCCTTTATTTCTTGGGCTGCAAAAGCAATCTCAATCTTATCTTTGGAAGCAATGCTAATTTGTCCTGCCAATGGCGCTTTAATTTCTTTTGCTTCGCTCGGTAGTCTGAGCCGTAAAATTCCCTCTTCGGTTAAAGAATCAAAAACACCAGTTATGGGTGCCACAAATTTTGCCTTTGTTTTCCCGAAAGGATTTTTTTTCTCGACTATCAACTCGCCTTCTTTAATTGACTCACCCGGCTTTTTCAAAAGGCAACCAAACAATCGCTTAGGAGAAATATTTAATTGCTTGGCAAGTTGGTATTCCTTAACCTCCTCTGACTGTTTACCAATGGCCATTAAATCACCTTGACCAACAACATCATCTTTTTTGACTTTAAGTTGGTAATCTTTGGGTATTTGGAGGGAAAAAGAGGCAGTTACCATCATGTCAAATTTTCGCCACAAAAGGTATCAAACCAAGATATCTGGCCCTTTTAACCTCTCGGGCCAGCCAGCGTTGATGTTTGGCACAAACACCACTTTTTGTCCGAGAAATAATTTTGCCTCGGTCAGAAACAAAACGAGATAATGTTTCCGTTTTTTTGTAATCAAGCATTTGGCCAGACTGACAAAAAAAACAATTCAAAATCCGCTTCTTTTGGTCTTTTCTAAACATTGTCTTTAAAATGGAATATCCTCGGCTTTAACTTCTTGATTTTCTTCCTTTTTGGCTGCTTTTGCTTTGGGCTTTTCTTCTTTTTTGACCACTGCTTTTTCACCTGCGACCTCCTCATTAGGAACCTTCTCAGTCGACACGGTCTCTTCTTCGCCAGCCATTGACACCTCAGTTCCCTCTTGACCTGGAGCCCGGCGAGAATCCAGAATTAACATTTCGTCGATAACAATTTCTGTTGTCTGACGAAGTGCACCATCCTGGGCCGTCCACTGACGAGTTTGGAGTCGACCTTCAACATAAACTCTTCTACCTTTAAAAAGAAGCTGAGAACAAAGCTCGGCTAACTTATTCCATGCCACAAGCCGGTGAAACTCTACTGCTTCCTTTTTCTCACCTGCCTCAGTAACCCAACTTCTATTAGTCGCCAAACCTATAGTACAAACAGCTGTGCCTTGGGGGGTGTACCTCAATTCTGGATCCCGAGTAAGATTTCCAATCAACTGAGCTTTATTAAGCGACCTTTGAGCCATAATCCTCCTTTACCTTCCGGTTGATAAACTAACTATTAAATAACGCATAACCGATTCTTCGATTTTTAATTTTTTATCTATTTGATTGGCTGACTCAGCCGGGAGCTTAATTTCCAAATAAAAATAAGACCCCATATTTTTCTTTTTAATGGGATAACTCAATGGCTTCTTGCCCCATTCATCGAGTTTTTCAACCTTGCCTTTTAAATCGATGATGATTTTTTTAACTTTAGTGATTACTTTTTTCTGATCCTCAGCACTTAAATCCGGATCAATAATCAAAGTCAACTCATAATCTCTCATTTTTTGTTATTTTATCACAAACTGAATTTGAATTCTATTACATCTCCACCTTGAAGCAAATAGTCTTTTCCTTCCAACCTCATTTTGCCTTTCTTTTGCGCCATTTGCCAGCCACCAGCCTGAACTAAATCTTTAAAAGAAATCACCGCCGCTTTAATAAAACCTTTGGCCATATCTGTATGGACTTTTTCTGCTGCCTGCAAGGCGGATGAGCCGCACTTAATTGCCCAAGCCGTTATTTCCTGGCCACCTTTAACCGTATAAAAAGTTATCAACCCTAAAAGTTGATAAGCTTCTTTAATCAAGTTATCCACACCTTGACCGGTTTGGGCGCAAATTTTTAACATTTCCTTTTCTTTTCCACCAGTCTCTTTATCATCAGTGTTTAAAACATAAAGGGTTGGTTTTTTAATCCCGCCTAATTCTAATTCCAAATCAACAATTTCTTTGTCCCGTTGAGGGTCAATTGAACCATAATAATGAGACACTGAGGTATCTTCAAAACCGCGAATCAAATGAACCACCGCATCAACTTCCCGAATCTTAGCTAAAAACTGATTACCCAACCCCTCGCCTTTGTGGGCGTTTTTGACTAAACCGGCAATGTCAATAAACTTGACGGTGGCCGGTACTACCCGCTCTGCCTCCACCAATTCCCCTAATCTCTTCAATTGCTCATCCGGCACGGGCACTATCCCCACATTTGGTTCAATGGTCGTAAACGGATAAATCGCCACCAAAGCCACCTGCCTTTTCAACAAAGCATTAAACAGCATTGACTTCCCCGAATTCGGCAACCCGACTATCCCGACTGATAGACTACTCATCCTTCTAAATGGCTCTTGACAAAAAGAACGATTACATTATAGCATTACCTCTCAAATCAAAAAATTTAAAAGAAAGGAGATAAACAAAATGAGCTGCGAACACAAGCCTGTTTCAGAAGGCCAAGGCCCTAATGAAAATTTTGAAGAGGAATGGACAAAAGTTGCTTCTTTCGCTGAAAACGGCGAGATTTTTGCAAAAGGAAATGAAAGAAGACTAGAATTTCCTGACCAACCGCCAATTAACTACCTCCAAGACGGACTATCACTCTGGGAAGCCCTTGCTTGCAAACTTGGAAATCCTGACTCGCAAGATCTTTAATCAAGCACGTAAGAACCAGAAGTTGTCCATTCTTTAACCTTACTGACCGCCTCGTTGAAAATATTTTTGATAATGTCAACTGTACCCACCTTCTTAACAGGCTCTTTATCTTCAACCTGGAAGTAATAATCAAAAGACATTTTCCAACCTGTCGGTGGTGGCTCAGCAAAAAAGAGTCCACTGACATCATAAATGGCATTATCAACCCAATCCTGACAGTCGTAATCACAACTAGTTTTGCTTCGCTGGCAAAAGGGTTGTAACTTCGAATCAAGCAACCGTAACAATCCTTCACTTTCGGAAGTCAATGTTTTCCCCGGATCTTTGATGACCAAATTCCTCAGTTGGGGGCAACCACAACAAACATCATCAACCGGGCATTTCTTTTTTTCACAAACCACTCTTTCAAGTGCCACCCTCCCTCTGATAACTATATTTTGTTGGGTGTATTTTGCTTTGCTATTGAGTACCTGACTGGGAATGATGCTCCCCTTTGTTTCTACTTCCTCCTGAATCATCTCTCCAGTCTGACTAGTCAGACTCGGAAGAATGAACTTGGCTAAGACAAAAACCAAGACAGAAACCAAAACAAGACTCAAAATGGCGGCAACTTTTTGTTTTCCTTTCATCGTTTTAAACTGGCTTTATTTTTGATCCTCTGTTTGTATCCTCAAGCTTCCAACCCAATTTTGCAATCTGTTGACGAACTTCATCAGCTTCTTGCCATTTATTCTGCTTTCTTAATTTCTCTCTTTTCTCTACCAATTCTTGAACATCTTTGGGAATTTCAAGCTTCGTCTTGCTTTGCTTGGCCAATCCAAGTCCCAAGACTTGATCAAAATCCAAAATCAAGTCCAATTTATCAGGACTGGGAATGTTTGACTTAGCCATTTCCCAAACAACTGCTAACGCCTCCGGATAGTTCAAATCATTACTTATTTTTTCTAGAAATTTTTGTCTGAATTTTTCAGTTTTGGTCATTCTTTCTTGGGTAGCTGATTTTTCCTCCTCTTCTTTCCATTCTTTAATCATTTGAACTAATCTTTGGTAAGCAACACGAGCTGCTTTCAAAGCTTTCCAATCAAAAACCAAACCTTTATGATAATGAGAGGTTAAAACCAAATAGCGAAAATGCATTGGTTCAAAACCCCTTTTTATTAAATCCGTAACCAAAATCATATTTCCCAAACTCTTACTCATTTTTTCATTTTTAAGAGTCAGCCAAGCATTATGAAGCCAATAATTAGCTAACTTTTTACCAAAAGCGCCATAGGCCTGGGCGATCTCATTGGTATGGTGAACAGGAATATGTTCCAGGCCGCCGGTATGAATGTCAAATTGCTCTCCCAGATATTTAGTCGACATCGCCGTACACTCAATGTGCCAACCCGGAAAACCTTTTCCCCATGGGCTATCCCATTGCATAATATGCTTCGGCTGATTAGTTACCCAAAGCAGAAAATCCCAAGGTCTTTTTTTCTCAGGATCAATTTCGACACGGCTACCAGATATTTGTTTCTTTAAATCCAATTTAGCAAAATCAGCATAGCCAGAAAACTTAGTTGTATCAAAAACCAAGCCAGTCTTGGTTTTGTAAGTAAAACCATTTTTCTCAATCCTTTTAATTAAGTCAATCTGGACCTGAATATGTTTGGTAGCACGAGGCAAAACATCGGGTTTTTGGATATTAAGAAATTCCAAGCTTTCTAAAAACTGGTCTATATACTTCCCGGCAATTTCCCAAACCGTCAATCCTTCCCTCCGAGCACCCTTTTCCATTTTATCCTCACCGGTATCTTCGTCCGAGACCATATGGCCCACATCAGTAATATTCATCACCCATTTCACTTTAAAACCCGAATATCGCAAAAATCGAACCAAGGTATCCCAGTGAATATAGGCATACATATGGCCAATGTGTTGGTACCAGTAAACCGTCGGCCCACAAGAATAAATATCCACTTTGCCCTGTTCTATCGGTTTGAATTCCTCAATCTTTTTAGTTAAAGTATTGTAAAGTTTAATCATCCGCCTATTCTCCTGCCCACTTTTTCTGGTCTGGCTTTTTCTTCGGCTCTTTTAATCTGCCGAAGACCACGCTTCCGTTTACTGGAGACTTCTGGCACACCATGAACTTTAGCTTCGGCCGCCTTTTTCTCCTCTTCTGTCACTTCTGATTGTTCTCGCCGCTGCCGCAGCTCTTCTTCTCTTTCTAGCCGACTCTTTTTCATTTCTCCTTCTAAATTCTTTCTCAATCTTGCCGCTTGTTTTTCACTTTTGGCCTTGTCTTCGGCCTCCATTTGGACCAACTTGACTTTTTGAGAATCAGTTACCACTCCTAACTGTTCCAGAGCCTGGCCGACCATCTCACCTGGCTGTTTGGCCACTTCTTTAACTGTTTCTCCACCAAGTTCTCTTATTTGCCGAGCCACATCCTGAGCAATTCTTTTCGGCATTCTAATATTCTTTCCTCCCCTCCAAAGCTCTTAATAAGGTGACTTCATCAGCATACTCTAAATCACCACCAGTTGGTAAGCCCTGACCCAAACGAGTAACTAGAATTTCGAATTTCAAACCTCGTATTTCACGAACTTTGTTCGCAATATACATCGCTGTTGCCTCACCCTCCATATTTGCGTTGGTGGCCAAAATAATTTCTTTTAAATTATTGGCGTTTTTGACTCTCTTAAGTAATTCACCAATTTTAATCTCCTCTGGACCAATGTTGCTTAAAGGCGAAATTGCCCCATGAAGAACATGATAAAGACCTTGGTAATTACCGGCTTTCTCCAAAGCCAAAACATCCAACGGTTGTTCAACCACACAAATTATTGACTTATCTCGATTACGGTCAACACAAATTGGACAAGGGTCGGTCTCGGCAACATTAAAACAAAGTGAGCAAAGAACAGTGTTTTTTTTCAATCCAGACAAACTCTCAGCAAATTCGTCCAAATATTTTTGAGGTACATGAAGTAAATAAAAGGAAAGTCGCTGGGCGGTTTTTGGTCCAACGCCTGGCAATTTTTCAAAAGACTCAATTAGCTTCCTAATCGGCCTGGGAAGATTCATTAAAAAGATTCTATCATTTTTTAAACATTGCGGAAAGCCCGCCGCTCATCTCTTGAAGTTTTTTGGCCGCTTGTTGTTGGGATTTTTTAATCGCTTTATTTAAAATATCAACCAATCGTTCTTGCTCCTCACCTTGAATAACCACATTTTTGACTATTTGGTCCCCTCTCATCACCACTTTAATATCTTTCTCTTCAACTACTACTTCCTGAGCAGCTAATTGCCGCTTGAGTTCCATTGCCTCATCCCGCATCTTTTTTAACTCAGCCATTTGTTTAAACTTATCAAACATTAAACTCCTTCCAATTAATTATTAAAGATATCATTGGCTAAATCAACTATATTTCGCCGCTCCGCAGGCTCTTGACTCCCCTTAAAGTCTTTATCTTCAGCTGGGTTAACTGCCGGCCGGTTGGGTTTCTCACCTAAAATACAACTTAATCTGATTGGATTACCTAAAATTTGACTGGCTGCCTCCTCAACAACTTGGCGACATTTCTCTGTCTCCAACCGTTCTTTATGAAACTTATAAAAAACTTCTAAAGTCAAAGTTTGGCCGTCAATTTTAATCGGTCGACAGCCCCGAAGCAAAGCCTCAACTGAGTGATTAAGCGGTTTAACATGGGCTAAAATTTCCGGCCACTTGGATTCAACTTCTTTTAATTTAGCTTTTGTCTGGGGATTGGTTTGAGGAATCGGATTGTCTTTTGTTTTCGAAGAAGAAACCTCGCTCTTAGGCTGACCGCAAAACTCAATCGCCGCTAATTCCAAGGGTAGTTGCGGGATAGGACTGAGTTTTTGCTCACTAAAAGCTTGGAAAAATAATTTGATTAAAAGTTTAATCTCTTCAATTTTTAAGTGGTTAATTTCAACTGGGCCATTCATCTCTTTTAAACCAACTTTGTTAAGTAAAGCCAAACGCAAAGAGTCTAAAATCTGCTGAAGATAAACATTTAAATCACCACCTACCATAACAATCCGGTCAATTTCCAACAAAGAGGCTTTGACATCTTTTTTAGCTAGCAATGTCAACAATTTTTTCGGTGATAGTTCTTCTGTTTGTTGTAAAAGTTTTTTGGTTTTTTTAAGACTAATCTTGGCACCAGCCAAAACCAATTGTTCCAAAATCTTTTGAGCATCACGAAAGCTACCGTCAGCTGACTTGGCAATGGTCTTCAAAACCTCATCTTCTACTTTTAATTTTTCTCCCTTAACAACTTTCTTAAGTGAACCAACCACTTCAGCCAATTTGCCTTTGCGGAAGTTAAAACGAGTACAACGAGAAACAATCGTGTCAGGCAATTTTTCCGGCGCCGTGGTGCAAAGAATAAAAATTGCGTGAGCCGGCGGTTCCTCTAAAGTCTTTAACAAAGCATTAAAAGCCTCAGTGGTCAACATGTGAACCTCATCAATAATATAAACTTTATACTGACACTTGGCTGGCGAGAGTTTAATTTTCTCCCGCAAATTTCGGATATCATCAATTCCCCGGTTGGAAGCAGCGTCAACCTCAATTAAATCGAGGCTTGTGCCAGTGGTGATTTCTCGGCAAATGTCACACCGATTACAAGGCTCATAGCTTTTCTTTTTACCAAGACAATTAACCGCTTTGGCTAAAACTCTGGCAGCCGAAGTTTTACCAGTTCCCTTTGGTCCAGCGAACAATAAGGCATGAGGGATTTTTCCAGACTTAACGGTTCTTATTAACGCCTCACGAACATCAATACTGTCTAACTCAGAAAACTTTTGCAAACGATACTTAAGATAAAATACTCTACTATCTGTGTTCATTCTTTCCTTTTTTCATTCTGAAAAAATTTCGAATTGTTTTCTCAAAATCTTCTAAACTCCCCTCATTTTTAATAGTTACCTCTGCACTCTTGATAAGTTCTTGTAAACCGACTCTATCTTCCACTGCATCTCGTTCGGCCATCTGGACCACACTATATTCTCCATATTCTTCTGAATCGCGTCTTTCAAGTCGCTTGGTTCGAATCGGTAAAGGGGCGTCAATAAAAACTATCCTATGCCTGGCATTGGGAAAGAAAGCCTTCATTGAATTTAAAACTTCTGGATTCCTCATTGAGGGTATAACTACACGTTCTGCCTGAAGAAGCTCAGGCTGTAATGACAAACGATGTTTTAACATATCGTGCGCAAACTGTGCCTCACCAATCACGTTTATCTGCTCCTCTACCCACTCCAGCAAAGTCGGAGCTTTACCTTCCCAGTTAGAAACAACTTCTTTGTATAAAGTGCGAACAGAGCTACCTAAACCCACCCTACTATGCCCAAATTTCTCTATAAACCGCGCAAAAGTAGATTTTCCCGCTCCTCCATATCCCGCCACCCAAATAACCTCAGTGCATGACCAAAAAATTTCAGATTTCAAACGCGGTTCATGTTCCACTAAATTGAGACTCATAATTTTAACCCTAAATAAAAACTATCACTTAAAACATTGAAAAGTGGCCCCTGTATTATCTGGTGGAAAATAATGAATTGTTTCAATTCCCAAACTACGGAAATGTTCTTCGGCGATATCGGGATTTGAAGTAAGAATAACTAATCCCGGACCTCCACCAGAAACAAAAGCAGTAATAACTTCTCTATTCGGACGTAATTGCTCAAGACTCTGCATCATTCCACTCATCTTAAGCCCAGGGCAAAGTAAATCAAAAGACTTTTGAATGTCTCCATACCGGTTAAGAGTATAGTCAAAAATTGCTTGACCAACAGTCCATATATCTTCCCGTCTCATTGCCGGTAGAACTATACCATCGATTATCCTTTCTTTCACTCCACCCCATTTTTTATCTAATTCTTCATAGAGAGGAAAAAGTTCTTGAATAATGACGGCAATATCAGCTGCATAATCCTCTCTATCAATAGACGGTATTCCTAAAACATAAACAAAATTTTCAGGAACCTTCATCTGACCAATTACCTCAGTTTCTCCTCTTAACACAACAATCCCTCCCCCAGAAAGACATACGGCACCCACACCCCCTGTACTTGGTTCCATTGCAAGCATACCAGGTTCTACGACTTCTTCACCATAATTCTGAGGAAGATACCTCATTAATTGTCTAGAACTTAATGGTTCACCAAAAAGTTTATTGACAGCATAGGCTACTGAATGCTGAGTGGAAGAAGTGGAAGCAAGACCACCATGTTTTACCTTAAATTCATTATGGACATCAACAAGCAACCCTATATCAGTTTTTCCAATAGTTTTCCGAATAATTTCGGCTGCATGAGATGCAACTAAGGGTCTTTCAACAGAGGGATGAATTTCTATCTCGTTGCCCTCAATCAAGGAAACATCGGCTTTTGTATAGGCACCAATACAGAAATCTATAAGTCCTACGTCGTAAACACCAATTTTACTTGGGTGAGCAAATCTAGCAGGCCAAACAAGAAAAGTGCCCACTCTTGTAGGTATTCGGCATTCGACCTTACGATAACATAATCTGGCCTCCTTTTCAGGCTCCACCGGATTAAAAATAAAACCAGGGCGAAAAGCCTCAAATTCAAATTTGCTCATATATTTTTTGCGGTCGGTATTTGAGGTAAAAGACTTTTAAGTCCATGAACAACTAAATCTTCAGTTTTTATATTTTGTTTTTTGGCCTCGGTAGGACAAATAATTATCTCACCTAGGCACTCAGTTGAAAAATTTGCCTGCCCGCCGTAATAAAAAGATAAAACGGTCGTGACCTTATCTTTTTTGCGATACTTTTTATTCAAACGCCTGATTGTTTTGGCGTCTACAAAAACAAGATTAATCGAAAACATTTGAAGCTGTCAACTAGAACTTAATTAGTACAAAATATATCACTAAGAAATTTTATCCCTAACTTAGCGCCTTTTTAACCACCTCAGCCACTTGAGAACCATCGGCTTGGCCTTTAATTTTAGCCATAACCGCTCCCATAACCTTACCAAAATCGGCTGGCCCTTTCGCCTTCACTTGTTCAATCGTCTCTTGAACGATTTTTGCCAGTTTTTCGGCAGAAAATGGCTGAGGTAAATATTTACTCAAAACCTGAGACTCATCCTCCTCTTTCTCTGCTAAATCCTCCCGTTTCCCTTGGCGATAAAGTATAGCTGCTTCTTTTCTTTTCTTAATCTCTTGGCGAACGACTCCCGTCACCATTTCATCGGTCAACTTTTTTTCTGTCCCCCGAAGTTCAATTTCTTTATTGCGAATTTGAGCTAACAAAAACTTCAGGGTTGACACCAAAAATTTATCCTTGGCTTTCAAGGCCATTTTTAAATTTTGCTCAACTTTGCTTAAAATAGTCATCAATAACTTCTTTTTTTCTTCCTTCTTCTTTCAAGCTCTTTTTTCTTTTCTTTCTTTTTTTCAGCTGGCGATTTGTAAAACTCTCGCTCCCTAATTTTAGTCAACAATTGCTCTGACTGAACTATTTTTCTAAATTTAGCAATCAGTTTATCTTCACTCTCACCAGGTTTTTTTCTTACCACAGTAGCCATAAAATCTAAACACCTCCTTTCAAATTAGCTAGTCAAAACTTTAACAATTTGCTCTAATTTTAGTTTAGTTGGCCGCATATCTGGATTGACTGACGCCTGATTCAGCAATAATTTTTTACTGGCGTGTAAAAACCAATCAGACTGAGGGTCTAACTTTTTAAATTTATTATACGCCTTTGTCAAATCAACCCCCTTATCATAATGACCATAAATTCTGACCGCGCCAGTTTCTGGGTCTTTTTTGACCACCAAACAAAATCCCTGCGTTTCTCCCTCCCATAAAACTTCTTCATTACCGCTTTCAAGGGCAATAGCTTGACCCCAAGGCGTTTCAAATCTAATCCCCCCTTTTATTAGCTCCTCTTCAGCTCTAATCTTATTTTTTAAATTAAGAGCGACAGCATTAAACGCTTTCAAACCAAAATTCATTGCCTCTTGATCACTACCAGCTAAACCTCTAATTCCAGAAATTAAGGTATGAAGATAAAATTTATAGCGGTCTTGTTTAACTTCTTGCCAGCTTAAGTCTCTAGCATTATCCACTTCAGTCACCACTTTAACCACTCTTTTTAAAACTTCTTCATCCAAAGGTGAAAGTTTTTTTCCTTTTCTTGCTTTTTTTATAAAATCAAAACAAAGCTGGGCGGCTGACAAAAGTTTTCCTGTCTGATGATGGTCTAATTTGCCCCGGCCCACATCAACATACAAAACATTCGGGTTTTGGTCAATCTCTTGCTTTTTTTCCGTCGAAATTGAAGAGGCAATAAAATCAATTTCCGCCTCTTCCCACCCAGGCAAAAATTGCTTAATCAACCAAACGCTGGCCACGGCATCCAAATCAGGATTAATATGAGTGACGATTCTTTTCATTGGATGGTCCTTATTTTAGCCGTTTTTCCACCCAAAAACAAGACTGTCGACAAACTATAGGTTTTTTCCGAGGCGCCGAATGGCTTCTTGAAGGTTTAAAAATTCTGTTTTTTGATTGTCTCTTTTTTTCCACTCAACTTTTTTACCAGTTTTTTCTGAAACCACCAACCGAATCGGAACACCAAGCAAATCCGCATCAGCAAATTTTACTCCAGCAGAAACATCTTGACGATCATCATACAAAACATCCACGCCAACGTCTTTTAATTTTTGATAAACATCATCGGCTTGGCTGGCTGTCTTTTTTGTCTTGCCGATTGCCAAAAGATGAGCTTGAAAAGGAGCAACGCTTTCTGGCCAAACAATCCCCTTTTTATCGTGATAAGCCTCAACAATAGCAGCCATTAACCGACCCAAGCCAATGCCATAACAACCCATCCAAACTAATTGTTTCTTGCCCTTTTTATCCAAGTATTTGGCTCCCATTTGCTTGGAATATTTTGTCCCCAACTTAAAAACATGTCCTAATTCAATCGCCGATTTAAGTTTTAATTTCGCTCCACAACGAGCGCAAACAGCGCCATCATAAACTTCGGCAACATCAATCAGTTTCCCGACTTTAAAATCACGATTCAAATTAGTATTTTCCCACTCTAATTCTTTGCTCGCTCTTTTATAACCACCAACAAAATTTTTGACTGTTTTTAAAGAAAGATCGCCAATAAAATGAGCGCCCTTTAACCCCTTGACCGGCACTGAACCTCGTTCAGTCCCTAGCTTTTTCAAATCAACTTCTGTCCCCGAGCTGACGCTGTCAATTCCCAAAGCTGCCGCCAACTTCGTCTCGTTGACCGCCAAATCACCTCTAATAATCACCACATGATACCGACCATCACTACCTTTATAAAGGACATCTTTTAACATCCTCTCCTTAGGCAGTTTGAAAAACTTGGCCATTTGCTCAATGGTATCAATCTCTTTGGGCTGGTAAACATCCTTTAGCGGTAAAAGTTTGTCTTTAGAGTTAATGTCGCGACGGGCAAACTCGCCTTTTTCTAAATTGGCCTTATAATCACATTTATCACAAACCGCTACTTTATCTTCTCCAGAGCTTGAAAAAAGCATAAATTCGTGATTGAAACTACCACCAATTGAACCAGAAAAAGCCTCCACCGCTTCGGCCTTAAGACCGCAGCGTTCAAAAATTTTTTCATAAGCCTGATAGACTTTTTGGTAATACTTATCCAAATCTTTTTCGTCTTGATGAAAACTATAAAGGTCTTTCATGATAAATTCTCTGACCCGCAAAAGTCCGCCAGTGGCTCGAGTTTCGTTGCGAAATTTGTTTTGGATTTGATAAACCGCTGATGGTAAATCACGGTAAGAGTGAACAAAACGACGACAAAGGTCAGCAATCACTTCTTCATGAGTGGGCGCCAAGCAAAAACCATGGCCGTGTTGGTCTTTTAGTTTAAGCAAAGGCGGCACATAATTTTGCCAACGACCAGTTTCTTCCCAAAGTTCACGAGGGTGCAATGAAGGCAAAAAAAGCTCCTGGCCACCAATGGCATTCATTTCTTCTCGGATAACCTTTTCAATTTTCTTCATCACCCGCCAACCCAAAGGCAGAAAACTGTAGATGCCACTAGACAGCGCCCGGTCAATTAATCCACCTTTAATCAAAAGCTGGTGACTGGCAATTTTCGCCTCCCGTGGCGGCCGCCGCAATGTTTTGGCAAAAAGTTGAGAATAACGCATTTTATTGCTTTGGTGGAATTAATTCCAAGTATCTATTTTCTTCACCATCGACATACTCTAGCCGACAAGCAAAAACAACTCTTCCCCAATAAGGATCATCAATTATTTCTCCAGGATCTAAATTGTTAACATCAATTGGTCTTTCTGAAGAAATAATGTCTTCTAACTTAAAGATTTCCCAACAATAACCGTTTTTATTATCTCCTATTGTCACTTCACCTAAAGAACGGGGTGTTTTGTCATCTTTAACAAAAGTGCTTATTTTCGTTTCTTTGTCTGTGACATCAGGCAAACTGCGAATAAAAAGAACGTCTCCAGGTGAAACACTAACACTAAAACTGCCCGTGGTGCCAATTTTAACCTCAAAACCACGATCGCCCAGTTTATCAACGAGTGTTTTTTCAAACTGTTCCCTCTGTTCCTCAATTGTCACTTCTGGTTTTTCAGGAGCTTCAGGTTTGACGAAGGACTTTTTGGCTTGTTGGGCTTGAGCTGCTTTGGCTTTCCCAGCCGCTTCTTCGGCTCGTTTTGCCGCCTCTGCTTGCCTGTAAAATTCCTCTCTCTTAGCTTCCACTTTTGGAATTTTACCAACTAGGGCACGCGCTGCTGCGGAAAGGACACCAATAACTCCAAGACTTATAAGAGTTCGACGCTGTCTGCCTTTCGGACTAAGACCTTCTTTAGTTTCCATTAAGAGTATTATACTACAAACTTCTTAGAAATTTTTTTAATTCTTGACTTATATTTTTATCTTTCAACCCAAATACAATGTTTGCCTTCAACCAACGAAATGGGTCACCAGTGGTCAACCATTTTCCTTTTAAAACTGGCTCAGCTATCACCACGTTTTGTCTTGCTAAGGTATTAACAGCATCCGTAAACCACAGCTCGCCCCGAGCAATCTTCTGCTCAGCCAAAATAGGAAAAATTTTAGACGAAACCACAAACCGGCCAATAAGGCTCACATTAGAATAAACCTGAGCTGGCGAAGGTTTTTCAATCACCCTCTCGACCCGATGCAAATATTTTTTGTCCTTCGCATATTTCACACTACTCAAAGAACTGACAGCCTTCAACGGCACCTTAATAGCACCAGCTGCAATTGCCGGTTGATATTTTTCAAAAATCTCAATTAGATGTCTTAAATAACCACCTGTTTTCTTTTCTAAAATCAAATCGTCGCCATACAAATAAATAAAGGGGTCGCTGCCAATAAAGCCTTTGGCTGCTAAAATTGGAGTGGCATTGCCGTAGGGCAGACGGGGTGACTGAGGAATAAAACGAATCTTTGCTTTTTTCCAAATCTGGCGTAGGCTGTCCAAAAAATTTTCTTTGCCCGTTTTTTTCAAATAATTCTCCAACTCCAAGTCAGGTGTAAAATAACGCTTAAGCATAGAATTGCCATGGCGGTGAACAATGGCAATTTCACCAATACCCGCACCAATTAATTCCTCAACTAAATACTGAATATTAGGTTTACCTAAAATGGGAACTAATTCTTTCGGATAACCTTTGATCGCCGGCAAAAAGCGGGTTCCTCGACCCGCCGCCGCAATTACTCCTTTTTTAATCTTTTTCACCAAAAACATTTTAGCATTTTCTTTTCTTTTAAATCAAACTCCTATTAAAGTCCTATAATATTGACGGGCTTTAGGGTTTGTGGTATTATTTAAGTCGAGGGGGAATCTGCACTTTGAAAGAAAAGGAGAGCCATGGCCATGGCCAGAAAGACGCCGAAAGCATTAGTCGTCGACAGTGATGGGTTCATCGTTGGCTTTGCCCGTGAACCAGACTCATCAAAAGACGAGATGAAACAAAGGAAGAACACGCCAAGGAGTGGCAACTTCAAAACCACCCCTACAAGTCACTAGTTGATTGAACAAACCACCCTGTGCAGAAAAGGAGTGTGAAGAAAGTATCATGAGAATCATCCCGAAACCGGCTTTTGGATGAGCCTCAAATACCTTCAAGTGCTCCTTCCCCCTCCCTCTCTCCAATAAACAATTAAAACGGCCAGAAAGAGCGTAACTGCGCCGCCAAAGAAGTCGTCTTAATAATTCTTTGAATATCATTAACGGTTACTAAGATAATCAAGGAAAGCAAAACGGCCATGCCCACAGCATTAACCCAGTGTTCAATTGATGGTTTCGGTCTTTTTCGCGTCACCACTTCGTAAAGAATAAAAAGCAAGCGGCCACCGTCAAGGGCTGGAAAAGGCAAAATATTTAAAACGGCTAAATTGACTGACAAAACGCCGATAAATTGAAGGATCGTCAAGATTCCCTGTTGAGCCACACCGGCTGTTACTTGAAAAATGCCTACCGGACCAGCCACATCTTTAGGTACCACGCCCCGACCGACCAAATCCACCACCATTTTGGCCAAAGAAGAAAAAATCAAAGTCCCCCAGCCCATGGCTTCCTTAATACCTTCAACCGCTCCTCGAAAAGGCATTTGCCAAAAAGGATATTTTTTCATTTCGATGCTGGAAACCACCACCCCCAGAGAACCCTGACCTTCGGGCGGACTTTCTCGAGGCATAATAAATAAAAGCAAATTATTTTCTTCTCTTTTGATTAATAACTTTACCTGGGTCTCTTTTTTTTCTTCAATTAAAGCAATAAAATGTTTCAGATCGTGTAAATCTTTATCATCAACCGCTAAAATAATATCGTTTTTTTTCAGCCCCATCTTTTCAGCTGGTGAATCTTGAGCAATGCCAACAATTTTGACTTGGTCGGTCTTTATGGGAATACCTACAGCAGAATAAACAATGGAAAAGCAAATAATCGCCAGCAAAAAATTCCCCAAAACACCGGCAACAATTACGGCTGTTCTGACTTTTTTGCTTTTGCTCCAAAAGGTATCTTTGCCTCTTTTCTCCTCCGCCAATTCTTCTCCATAAAGTTTGACAAAACCTCCAAAAGGAATCCAATTAATTGAATAAACCGTCTCACCAATTTTTTTTCCCCAAAGCCGAGGCGGATAGCCAAAACCAAACTCTTCCACCTTAATACCAGACTTTTTGGCCGCCAAAAAATGGCCCAACTCATGAACCAAAACCAAAACCGACAAAGTAATTAAAAAAACAATTACTGTTAACATCGCCTAATATCTTAACATATTCAACCTTATATGCTAAAATTAAATAGAATCAAGGGGGCTTCCAAGAGTTGGGTTGATAATCCTGATTGTAAAAACGGCGCGCCGTACTCAAACTCAACAAGCTCGAAAGGTGAGAAGATGAGCAGCAGGAGCAGAAGGAACCAAAAAGCATCCCAGGGAAAATCGACCTTGATGAACTGCCCAAGTTGTGGGCGACTCGTTCATAACGGGAAAGCCCTACAGGTTACCTGCAAATGTGGGAGAACATTTTCCACCGGCAATTGATCTCGCCCCCCCTCTCGTTCTCCCTTTTTAAATCTGCATCAACTCTTGCTCTTTAGTCTTACCCATTTCTTCAACTTTCTCAGTCATTTCATCCGTCAATTTTTGTAAATCTTCACCAATCTGCCGCCGCTGGTCTTCATGAATCTCTTTGCTTTCAAAAGCTCTTCTAATTTCTGCCGTTTTTTCGGCTCGAACTTGGCGAATCATCACTCTGGCCGCTTCTAGTTTTCGGTACAAAACTTTAACCAGCTCTTTCCGTTTTTCTTCAGTTAAAGGCGGAATTTTTAAACGAATGATGTTGCCGTCAACAACTGGAGATAAACCCAAACCACGATCCATACTCAGCGCTTTTTCAATATTTTTAATGATTGCTTGGTCAAAAGGAGTGATTAAAAGTTGATCAGGCTTAGGGGTGGCAATCGTCGTCAACTCAACTAAAGGCATTTTGGTTTCATAGGCCTCAACCATAATTTTTTCAACCATTGCTGGCGTGGCTCGGCCGGCCTTAAAACTGGCCAATTCTGAACTAAGTAGCTCCAAAACCTTATTCATTTTCTGGCGCGTTTGTTGCATAAACTTAACTTTGCTTACCTAATTCAAATCTAGCAACCCTACTGACCACAATATTTTCGCCAACTTTTCCAATGGTTTCTTTAATTAATTCTTCAATCGTCACCTTTTCATCTCGAATAAAAGGTTGGACTAGTAACTCTTTGACGTTTTTGGGATTCATGGCTGCCATCTGCATGGCTAGTTCATGAGCCAATTTTTTAAACTCATTGGTGCGGGCGACAAAGTCAGTCTCACAATTCAACTCAACGACCGAAACTATTTGACCATCATTGTGAGAATAAGTTTCAATGACGCCACATTTTGCTTCTCGACCTGACCTTTTGCCAGCCGAAGCAATACCTTTTTTCTTTAACCACTCTTTTGCTTTTTTCAAATCACCGCCCGAAGCTCGCAAAGCTTGGCGGCAATCTATCACTCCGGCTTTAGTTTGGTCTCGGAGTTTTTTAATTTGATTAAGATTTTTTTTCATCTTTTTTCTCCGCCAGCCGGCGGATCCCTTGACCTTCTTTGACCGCCTCAGCCATAGCTGAAACCACCAATTTGATATTCCCGACGGCATCGTCATTACCCGGAATAATATAATCCACCAAATCTGGATCCACGTTGGAATCAACCAAACCAACGACTATCAAGCCCTTTTTCTTGGCTTCTTTAACTGCCAATTCTTCTTTACGAACATCAACCACAAAAAGAGCCTCGGGTAACTTTGCCAATGAAGCCAATCCCCCAAAAAACTTTTCTAACTTATTAATCTTCCGGTCAAGTAAAAGTTGTTCTTTTTTAGTATATTTTTTATACTCTCCCTGTTCCCGCTTTTCTTTCATTTCGGCCAATTGGTCAATACTTTTTTTAATCTGCTCCCAGTTGGTCAGAGTGCCCCCTAACCAACGTTGGCTAACATAAGGAACACCGATTTTTTTAGCTTCTTCAGTAATGATGGCTTGAGCTTGTCTTTTGGTGCCTACAAAGACAATGGTTTTTCCTTCCGTTACAAACTGACGAACAAACTCTGTCGCTTTTTCAAGACCTTCTTTGGTCTTGGCTAAATCAAAAACGTGAACCCCATCCTTAATCGTGTAAAGATAGGGTTTCATCTTAGGATTCCAACGCGCCGATTGGTGCCCAAAATGGGCCCCGGCTTCAAGCAAGTCTTTGAGTGAAACTGTTGCTTTCTTCATTTCTCCTTTATACCGCCACCCGCTCAGGAAGCTCCAAGGAGACAAAGCGGATGTGTGTAATAATTAAAGCATAGCACAAAACTCTCAATTTTTCAAACTAAATTCCTGGCTGCTACCAAAACATTCTCTAACAAACAAATCACCGTCAAGGGACCGACACCACCTGGCACAGGGGTGATAAAAGAAGCCACTTTTTTGACTTCCTCAAAAAAAACATCACCTCGAGGCGAACCAGCATCAATCACCACCGCACCTTTTTTGACCATCTCTTTTTTGATCAATTTTGGCACGCCAGTGGCTGAGACTAAAATATCCGCCTTTCTGGTAAAATTGGACAAATTTTTTGTTCGGGAACGACAAACGGCCACCGTCGCCCCTAAATTAGAAAGATGAATTGCCAAAGGTTTACCAACAATATTGGAAGCGCCAACAACCACGACATTGGCACCCTCAATCGGGTGTTGAATATTCTTAATGATAGCCAAAATCCCCTTGACCGTCGCCGGCAAAAAAATCGGCTTCCCCATAGCCACCAAACCCAAATTCTCAGGAGTCAAACAATCAACATCTTTTTCCGGGTCAATTTTAGAAACAAGCCAAAAAGGGTCAATTTTTGGTGGTAATGGCAGTTGAATCATTATTCCCGAAACCCCACGGTCAATGTTTTTCTTTTTAATGTATTCATAAATGACTTTTGGGTCTTTATTTGCTGAAAACGCTTTTTTCTCGAACAAAATCCCCACTCTTTTAGCTGTTTTTTCTTTTAGATTCACATAAAGTTGAGAGGCCCTCCGAATCGGAGGGTCACCAATAAAAATACTCACCAATTTTGGTGAAATGCCTGAAGTTTTTTTAAAATTGGCAACCTCACGGGCAAGTTTTTTCTCTTTAATCAAAGCCAATTTTCGCCCGTCAATGATTTTAACCATGATTAAGTGAATATTAACAAGTCAGAGTCAGATTTTCAATTGGCCTGCGGCGCTATCTCTTGCCAGGTGAAGTCAGCTTACCAAAGTTCTTGACCAACTCAGCCTTGAAAAGGCAGGGGCAACAGCAAAACTTAAATAGCTTGAGAGAAAAAATCCAGCTTATTAACATCACTTTCGTTAATCAAAAATGGTTTTAATTTGAGCTTAAAATATTTAAGTTGTTTTTTTTCTTTCTCGAATTTTTCTTTTGCCTGAGTTATTAAGTCTAACGACAGTTTGTTTTTTCTTAAAAAAGTAGAATCAAACTTAACCTCTCTTGAAAATAACCAAACAACATCATAAATATCTCGCGGTAGGGTCTGTTTGCGGTGAAGATAAGCGAAGAGTTTCTGGACCAAAATTTGCTCCAAAGGGACTGTCACGACATTTATCAAAAATCCATACTTCTTAAGGAGAATTATTTCTCTTTTTTGCCCCTGCCAAAATCTTTCAAAATCAAATTTAACCATTAGTTTCTCCGCCTTGTTGTTACTGATTTTCAAAGGAAATAGTAAGTTTTTAAAACGAAATTCATAATATGTTCTTTTTGAAGTGACATTTTTATAAAGGTCAATCTCAATGTTCTCTTTAATCAATCTTTGATAAACATTATTTATCAACTTATCAAGCTGAAGAGAAGAAATTTTTCTAATATCAAAATCCAGGTCTTCTGAAAAACGATCCATACCATGAAGCAATCTCAAAGAGGTCCCACCAATAAAGAATAAATTGATCGAAACTGGATTTTGATAAATAAACTCTAAAATCTTAGTTTGTAAATACTCTCTTAGTATCCCTTTCTTTTTGCTTAAGGGAATACTATAACTTCTGGCAAAATTAAGAATTTGTTCAAAATTATCAACAATATTATTCATAACTTAATTTTCTGCACCCACTTGGGAAAAAATTTGACATATTCTTGATAACGAGTAAAATTTAAATCTTTTAAATTTAATCTCAAATCATCGATTTTTTTAATTTTTCTTACATAAAAATAGTCAAGAAGCGCTTTTTCTTTTCTGGCCAAATTAAAAAATGCCTCTGAAGTTGGTGATTTTACCTTAAGATAACCAAAAAAAAGAAGGGGTTTAATTTTCGCATAATAAAAATTGCCAAATTCATTGCTGATTTTTTTGGTAGTGGTTACAGTGACTGAGGTAACTCCTTGAGGAATATCAGGAATGATTCCGTAATAATTTAAGGATGTCTCTAGGCTGATATATGAAGGTTGATACAAGCAACTAGCCAGTTCAAGCTCGTCGAGAAGTTTCGGATCGAAACAATATAAGCCTCTTTTTATTTTTTTAATCAAGCCCTTTTTAACAAAGCGAGCTAGTTGAACTTTTATTGTTTGCTGATTTTCCGCTGAAAAAAATTTAGCTACATCAAAAAAGGTAAAAACATTCCCCTTTACTCTTTTTCTAAGTTCTAAATACTTCATTAACAAATAATATACAAAATTGTTTACTTCTTGTCAAGCAAAAGTTTCTTTCACCTTTTATGGCGCTATCTCTTGCCAGGTGAAGTCAGCTTGCCAAAGCTCTTGGGGACTGTTAAACCAGAGATCAGGACGGAAAACAAAAAGTTCAGCCGGTTCAGTACTATTATCATCTTCTCTATCTCGATTGAAACTCACTCCTGCCCAACCAACAAAGATTCCCCGACCAGTAAACTTGTCATCTTTAGAACCTAAAGCAACGGTTCTGATTATTCCATCAGCAATGAAAAGCCCTTCCAAAGCCAGATTGACTCCAGAATCTTTCACCTCAGGTTGAATGATAATATCACCACTGGCAATAAAACCTAAGAAATTATTATTAGTACCGACGCCAATCCTTCTGCTAATCGTTAAGTCGCCCGAAACTAAAACGATGACTTTTTGGTCTGGGTTGTTAATATTCCAAGTACTCTCAGGCAAAGTAAGATTGCCCTCGACTTTGTAAAAGCCATTTAAAACATTTAAATCACTAATTGAAGGATTCCCGCCCAAAGGCTGGGGAGAATCAATCTTTTTGTCAAAATAATCATAGCCATACTCTTTACCTTTGTAAGCAGACTGCTGCACTAACCAATGAGTGGTTGAATCAGCAGAACAATAACCTTTACCAAAATCAGCACTGCCCTCTGGGCTGAAAGAAACAACCCCAGGTAAGCCTGTGTCTTCATCAGCCAGGGAAAAATTGGGGTCACAATCCGGGTCTGGCTCACAAGTTGAAGGAATCTCAGAATAAATTTCTCCGCCAGTATGACTAGCCATACTTCCTTCAGCATGAACATCACCAGCTTGGGTTTGAAACCAAGGGCCAGGCGCAGCCACAGTCGCAGCTGTTGGGTCTATAAAATTATCACATTTTCGGCCGTTATTTAAGAAAGCTTCAACATAAATATTGGCTACCCCGACATTTTCGCCTTTCACCTCAGTTGAATAATCAACTGGGGGAAAATCATTACGAACAGGATAACTGCTAGTAAAACCACCAGCGCCACCATTCAGAAGATTATCCCACAATTTTACCACTGGATCCGTACCTTCAATCGTGGTAGCCGAAAACTCAATCTTGTCAATCTCAGCATCAAGAATAGGCGTCTCGGGGTTGGCTTTATCTCGCACATAAGCTATCAATGCCCGAGCCATCCCCTGTTCAAGATTAATTTCTGTTTCATTAAGATAAGCCGTACATTCAAGAAGCGGTTCCACCGTAAAAGTCACCATGTCGGTGGGAGAACACTCAACCCAACCAGCCCCAGTACAGTCATAGCATTTACAGTCAACGGCAGGGTCACAACCTTTATAGTCACAGGTAAAAGAACCAGAACATTTGTCAGGAATTGCAGCAAGGTCGCAATGAGACGTGTATTCACCGGCAGGAAAACCACCAATAATCGTTTTAGAGCCAAAACATTCAACACCATCAGTGGTAAGACACCGGGCTAGAGTGTAATCAAAGTATTCATTGACCGGAACTCCCGGACAAAAATCTGCATAATAAACACTGAAATAATCAGTAAAACCAGGGATCTCAAGAGTGTCTTGTCGTTTCATATTCAACCGCACCCATTCACTGCCTGGCCGAGGATTGTTGCCAGAATAACTGAAAGGAATGTCATCGCCTTCCACAAAAGTACTTCCATCAGCAGGCGAAGTTATTGAACAGGTTTTATTGCAATCAAAAACCTCAAATTGCCAAGAGTTACAAAGGCAATTACACTGGTCCCCAGAACTCCAATTAACAAGCTTTTGAAAAGTGTGAGTACCCGCACTCATACCCCAAGGATAAGGCACATAAGACCAGGTCCCACCTGGATTAGTACCATCTACCTTGCTCAAAACCACACCAACCTCACAGACCCCATAATCAACCCTCCGACCCACATTATCCCAGTTGCCATAACAGCTTGTCGCCCTCGCCCGGTTCATCTCAACCGAAAAAGCCTCCCCAGCGCAAACAACATCAGGAACAGTGTTGTAAGAAATCCCTGAACAGTCTTCATCCTCACCATCAGGTGGAGTGAAAGTGGGAGTGGGGGTGGGGGTGGGGGTGAGAGTAGGAAGCTCCTCCCCTTTAGGCACACAAGTCTTATTATTACTACAAGGAGTACATCCAACAGTACACTGACCTGCACCCGTCCCCTCAACATAGCCAGATGGACAACTGGGAACGCAGTAGGTATTACAAGACCCACCGCTATACCGGACACATCCGGTCTTGGTACATGAACCGCCACCGCCAGGACAGGTACTGGATGTTGCACAACTGCCACAATCATCCCAGTTGCCACACTCAACCCCGGGCGACGGATAGACTTGAGCTTTGGCTGTTCTCAGCCAAGGGCTGCGTTGAAGAAACAAAACCAAATTTAGAAAAAATAAACCTATGAAAGCCAGCCAAAAAAGTTTTTTCATTTTAATAATTTTCCGATAAAATCCCGACGATTAAGCCATTATCTCTAATTGGTTTGTAAACATTGACTTTTTCAATGCTGGCTCCACGGCCAAAAGAATTAAAGCTCCCATCACCAACAAAAAAGCCTTCGTAACCTTGAGCATCAAAAGCCGTTTCAATCGTTTTTTTGGTCAATTCAGAAGCCAAGTTTTTATATCTTGCCTTACCAGTGGTTTCAAAAAGCTGTCTAAGAAAAAGATTAGCGGTCGCTCTTTCTGAAAGAGACTCTTGACAATAGGTCGGCGAAGGGTCGCCAATGATACAAATCTCTTCTAAGGCTTCTTTTTCCAAAAGGGCGATGGCAAAATCAAGATATTTGGTTTCTTCGGTAACCCGATATAAATCCAAAGCCGCAATGCCCAAAACCCACTTGCCGCTTAAGTAATCACTACTCGTCTCTTGAGCATAAAGACTAACCGCTTGATTAAAAAAGCCAATTGCTTTTTCCAATTCCTTCTCGTCCTTTCTCCATAAATAGCGAGCGGAAAAATCAGCACTAAAAGCTGCCTTTTCGACTATTCCCCCACCAAAAGCCGAAAGCCGCGGTGGGTTTTTTAAGAGCTTCGGTCTATCATCAATAACTATTTTCAAATCTGGTGTCGCCACTTCCTTAGGTTCTCCAGGCGGATAAACTCCATACCAACAAATCTTTTCTACCTTTTCTTTTTGCCAATCAGAAAGCAGGTCGCTTTGCCACATCTGGTACATCAACTTGCAGTTCCAAAAATCATTCTGAATAACCGGAATTTTGGCTGGGTTAGTATAAATGTCCAAATCATCGGTAAGAATTCCTCTGTCTTTTTTTTCTTGGGTAACTTGGTAATATCTGAATCGACCCCAAAGAGCCGCCAGGCCGGCCCGATTGTCTTCTCCTGTTGTTTCACATTGACCACTAATCTGACAGAGGTTGCCGAAGATATAAACCTCCCTTGCATCTCTTTGATTATCAAGCCAGTCAAGAACTTGTCGGGCAATTCTGAGATATTCTCCTTTGGCGGTTGGCTCCTTTGGCTTTGGCGGCAAAGCAGGGGCGGTAATCTCCCATTCAAGCAAACGACAAGGCTTTTTGTATGACAGCGTCATTTTAGCAAAAGAATTTAATTCGCCGCTTTCTAAATTAAGGTCTTCTTTACTAGAAACTTCTCTGCCAAAATACTTCTTGGGTAAGACATCAAGGGAAATTTTGATTGACTGAGATTTACCGAGAAGAATGCCTTTACCCAAATCAACCTGATAAGTAGCAAATTTATCTTCCAACCCGACGCCGAGGAGCTTTCCCTCAAAAGTATAAATAACTTTATTGTCGGTGATTTCTCTTTGAGCATCAGCAAATTGACTAACCAAAGAGTCCAACTCTGCACAAAAAACAGGTTCTTTTTTCACTTCAACCTTGGGCTTTCGCTTTATCCAAAAATAATAAGCGCCTTCAGCCACCAAAACAAGAACAGCCAAACCTAAAAGAACCAAAAGCCAGCGAGGAATTTTGGCAAGAGGTTTCTGCGTTTGAAACTGAGGCTGGGGTTGAGCTTGGACTTGCGTTTGTTCCATTAGGCAGTTTGTTTAAAATTACAGACTGCTTTTCAGTATAGAAGGTCTTTTAGAACGTGTCAACCTCTAGCAATTTATAACTGAGAAAACCAATATTTAAATCTCTCTAGATAGTAACCTGCCCACCAATCAACATCACTTTGATCGCATTCAGGATTATTGCGGAGGCTCTCAAAAACAAAGTATCCTGCCAAGTAGCCCTCGGCCTCTATGCTGCCTCGTTTAAATGGACCCATGCCTTTTGCGATCAACTCAGCCGCCCGAGCTTCGTTAACAGCTACCCCCACTAAACTGCAATCTGATTTACTGAGTCGCCCTGACGAAATGAGCATAATTCTATCGTCGCCTAACGCTGCTCCAAACCCATATTTAGCTTCCAATTCTGGATCTTTTTTAACCTTCAATATATATCGAACATTCCTAGCGACATCGCCGTATTCGCAAATAGGCTTAAAGCCAACCGCTTCTGGTGGAATCTCCATTTGAACCGGTATTCTTGGCAGCCATTCTCTCATCACTCTTCTAAATCTTTCTTTCTCCTCGGCCGTAAAATTTTCTAGAGGCACACTGTCTGCCCACCAATTAATCAAATCCTCTCTATTTTCTGGAATAGGCTCTTTTGTAGGGGCAGGAAGAGGTGTGGGAATACTCTCTAAAACCTCCTGGGAAACCAAGATACTTAAATCTACACCTTCCATTGGTTTTTCTCCCCAAGTCCAAAAACGGACGCCGCCGGTACTTAAATCAAACCTTTCTCTAAATGAATCAACCAGACTACCATTAAGAAAAGAGTTAACTGTTCCTCCCTCAATGACTACTTCAAGTGTAGTTGGGCCTACGGAAATTTGAGCTTCTCCATAACGCCTCGAATTAGTCCAGCCAGATTCTGGGTTTTCCATGCTCATCGTGGCCACCATCGGTCCACCTTGATCAAAACCAGTTTGAATTATATGGATTTCCTTTTGGGTGATACAATTTTTACCCAAGGTTATGGCTACCCCTCCTCCTTCTGGGATTTTTTCAATATTAAGTTTAATTCTGATTGGTCCTTGAAAAGGCACACCGGCAACATCGTAAGGCCCGGTAAATTTATCTATATGCCCACGATAGAATTCTACTAATGGTTCTGGTTTCTCAGGAATTTCCCAAAGTTTGATAGTTTTTTCGGGAATCTCTTGGCCGGTTTCATCAAAGAAAATATATTGGCCACGGTCAATGTCCAGTCTTATTGTTTCTTTTTCACCGAGGTTGACTGCCTTCAGATCGACTCTTAAAAGCTCTTCTCCTTGATGATTAAGGAAAACGACCACTGCTTTCTCCTTCTCTCCCTCTCCTTCAATGGCGGTAATGATATCTTTTACTGCTCCAGCCGCATGAAGAGTCATTGCTTTGTCCCAATTCTCTTGGTCAATAGTGCCGGGAGTAATAAAGGGAATGACCAGAGTATTTTGATAAGCGGCCAAGTGAAGGAGTTCTTCCTGTTCTCCTCTTTTTTGGCTAGTTAAGTAATCTATTTCCCTACCGTTTAATTTTTGAGGTAAAAGAGAGGCAAAACCTGCCAAAATTGCTTCTTTTTCCTCTTCTGGATACCAAGAAATCAAACTAAACCGAGCCTTTCCACCTTCGGAGTCAACCAAAACCCTGATATTCTCTCCTACTTTAAGAGGAGTGGTCTGGGGATTGACTTCAAAACCTTCAAAACCACCTACTTTTTCTGCCATTTCTTTTGGCCAAATATCGAGCAATCCCACTCGAATAGAAAAAGCGACTTCCGGCTCACCATTTCTCTTTTTGAATTCAGCTTCAACTTCAGGGGTAACATCAAAAGCAACCGCTGTTGGTGTCGCTATCGCCTCGGGCTTGACCTCTGTGGGATGAGGCTTTTCGGTGGGTTCGACAACTTCTTTGGGGATTAAAGTTGGCAGTTTAGGAGTTTCAGTAGGAACAACGGTTTCGATTACCTTTTCTACTTTCTCTCCAACCCGCCTACAGGCAGCCAGAGCCGCACTGCCAAAAAAACCAAGAAAAAGTTTTCTCCGAGTTATTCCTATCGGTTTTCGTCTTTCAGCGCTCATTTTTGCTTTTTTAACGAAAAAAGCTCACCTTAGTGAGCTTTTAAAACTTTAAACTGTCCTTTTAATACCGGTGGTTTTCTAAACATTGGAAATGATCATACTATAAATTTTACTATAAGTCAACTTTTCTTATCCAAGCCTCCCCTTCCTCAAAAACTCTTAATTTTTGTGTCTAGTCAAAACGTATCATAAGAAATTAATATAGTCAAGAAATGACGTGGTATAATCTTTCCATGCTTTATCAAAGATTTGGCAAAAGAATCATCGATTTCCTTTTTTCTCTTTTAGGTTTTCTTTTTATTTGGCCGATTTTTCTGCTGATTGCTCTTTTAATTAAAATTGATTCTGAAGGACCAGCGATTTTCAAGCAAAGAAGGGTCGGTAAAGATGGCAAAATTTTTAATCTTTATAAATTTAGAACCATGGTCAAAGATGCGGAAAAACTGAAAAAAAAGTATCAAAAATTAAATGAAGCCAACGGACCTGTTTTTAAGATTAAAGATGACCCTAGATTAACAGATTTTGGCAAGAAACTGGCGTGCACTGGGCTAGACGAACTCCCTCAACTAGTCAACATCATCAGGGGAGAAATGAGCTTGGTCGGACCCAGACCTTTGCCGATCGAGGAAGAAAAAAGAATTCCTAAAAAATACAAAAAGAAAAGAGAAAGGGTTAAACCTGGTCTGGTTTCCAGTTGGGTTGCTTCAGGCGCTAATCACTCGTCTTTTGAAAGATGGCTAGAGCAAGATATGCTGGACATTAAAAATTCTAGTCTTTTCTGGGATTTTTCCGTTATTTTGCGAACGACCAAAATGCTTCTTGGGCTCTTACTCTAATTAGAAATGCTTAAAATCTTTTCTTGCCAACTGCCTGGTTCTTGCCAATCTTCCCTTTCAAGAACCCCTTGACAGTGTTCCTTCGGCCAATAAAACTGAAGGCAATTTTCTAAAGTTTTTCTTGCTTTCTCAAAATCGCCTTGATAGTTGTAAAGATCGGCCAGCTCAAGATGAAAATAGGACCATTGAGGTGCCAGCCGAGCCGCCTCTTGCCAACAAGCTTCAGTTTTTTGGAGGCTACCTTTTTCATAAAAATAGAGGCCTAATTTATATAAAGACCGGGCATAAAAAATTTGAAACCTGCTTTCTGGCTCAACAAATTTAATTTTTTCGGCTAATTCCTCATAAAGAGCAATTTTTTTCTCTTCCTTGCCCAATCTTTCATAAATTCTCTCTAATTTTTGCCAAGCGGTTGGGCTTAAGGGGTCAAGAGAAACAACTTTTTGAAACATCTTGGCTGCCTTTTCGTTTTCTTCTCGCTTATAAAATTCCTCAGCTAAAAGAAAATAAAAATCTTTATCCTCCTGATTAAAAAAGATTGCTCGGCTAACAATTTTTTCTCCCAATCCTCGGTTTTTTTCAAAAGCAAATTTCGCAGACGATAACCACTTTTCTTTATCAAAAGAATAAATCAGGGTGCTCTTTTGATAGTCTTTTTTTTGAAAATAAAACTCAGCTAATAATCTGCTTGAGCCAAAAAGAAAAGTCAAAAACAGGAACAAGAAAAGACTGAAATATGAGATGTTTTTTATCTTATTCGAGTAATTTTTTTTCTCAACCAAAAAAGCTAAAAGAGCAAAAAAAGTTAAGAAAACGGCGGGAAATTCCCAGTCAAAATCAAAAAGAGAATGAAAACTGGAAAAAAGAAGAGCAAAAAAAGAGCCAATTTGGAAAGGAGTAGCCTTTATATTTTCCCAAGCCTGGCGGAGAGATACAACTAAAAAAGTCAAAAAAGATAAAAAGGCAAAAATTCCTGCCTCACAAAGAATCTGTAAATAAAAATTGTGGGCAAACCAGGACCAAGAAACCGGCCTTTTTTGAAATCTTTGGGAGAGTAATCTAAAGGTACCAATCCCCCAACCTGAAAACGGCCGCTTAAGAAAAGCTTCTATTGCCTGAGGCCAATAGCTAAGTCTTTTTTCTACCTTTAAAGGTTTGATTGTTTGGCGAACCAGCCAGTCGTAAGGCTTAATTTTCCTTGCTTGGATGCCTAAATTGGTCAAGGGTAAAAGAAAAATAAAGAAAAGAAGAGCGATAGGTAAAACAGCCAAAAGCCAGCTAATAATTTTCCCAGATACTTTTTTTGGTTTTAATTTTCTAATCATCAAAAAAGAAATCAAGGGCAAAAGCAAAAGACTGGTCCGGGAAAAGGTAAAAAGAAGGCTGAGAAAATAAAAAATAGTCAAAATTCCAAAAAGAGGGCGTGCCCTTTTACTCTTGATAAAAAGAGCCAAGCTAATTGGCAGGGCAAAGCAAAGATACTCGGCCAAATGGTTGTGGCCATGAGTGGAATAAACCAGATTCATGGTTGATTTTGGCGGCGAGGTATTGGGTAAAAGATAATAAAAAGAAAGAAGGCAAAGGAAAAAACTGGCCGCTAAAATGGTGTAGTTGAGAAATTTAAGGTTTTCTTCACTGGCGACCTGGAGAAAAAGACTGAAGAAAAGAAAAAAACTGAGCAGTTGAAAAAACTTAGGAACAGAAAGAGCCAAACTGGCCGAATTAAGAAGAGAAAGAAAACAAAAACCAAGGAAGGCCAGGAAGAAAACTGAACAACTGGAATACAAACGGATCTTGTTTTTAGAAAAAGCAAGTAAAAAAAGGGGCAAAGGCAAAATTAAAATAAGCCACTCTCCCAAAAAACTCGTCCCTCCATCCAAAAAAAGCAGGATAAAAATCAAACCAAAAAGCAAAATTTTTAAAAGTTTCATTTTTAGTAAACTCCTACCGGTCCGCGCCGGCGAGTAAAATAATACCAAATAAATTTTTTAAAATCCTTGGCGATCGCCGAAGTAACAAAACAGGCGCTATTACATTTAAGACAGGCGCTTTTTGCCAATCGGCGACGAAACTTAAGATTTTTGGGGTGATAATAAATCTCGCTCACCGACTTTCCTTGTCGGCAATTGCCAATTTTTCTTTCCGAAAGACAATAGTAAACATCACCTAGGCTATCCAAGACAAAAGCATCCAAAACAAAAGGACAAGGAGTCGTTCGCCGGCCACCCCGATAAAGAGCTAGCATATCATTCCAATAGTAGCATTTCAACCAATACCGAAGGTCCCTTCGGAAAGAAGGTCTGGACAATTTTTTTAAAATAGAGTGTAAGTATTCCTTGTCATTTTCTCTAAAATCCAGCTCTTGTTTTTTCTCTATATTTTGAACATAACTCTTGTGAAAGCCAACTAGCTGGAGATTAAAATCAATACCCCTTCTTTGGCACCATTGCTGAATATCCTTAATATGATAAAGATTCTTTCGATGAGCCACCCCAGCTACATTTAGCCAAAAATGATATTTCGCTTGTAATTCTTTTAAACCCAATATGGTTGAGGATGTTTTTTCAAAGGCCTTGGGCACTCCCCGAATTTCATCGTGCATTTTACCAATCCCATCAAGAGAAACACTAACCGTAAAATTAATCCCTCGTCCTTGCGATAATTTAGCTAGGGTTTTGACTAGAGAAATCGTTCGGTCAGTCAGGAAGCCGTTAGTCACCAAAACAAGAAATTGGAGTTGGGGCATAGAGCTGATAAAAAGCCTAGCCAATTTTACCAATTCCGGATGTAAAGTCGGCTCTCCCCCAGTAATTGTTAACCTCTCAGTTGAAGAAAAAATTTGATCTCTCATTATCCGTTGCCACTCTCTAAAACTTAATTCATTTTTAGGTTTCACTTTCCAAATATGGCACATCTGACACTTGGAGTTACACCGATAGGTGACATTAATCTGCAGCCCAGTTGGAGCAAGAGGCTTAAAATGCCTCAAAATATTGTAGTTGAAAATTCCTTTAAGAAGGCCCAAGCCTTTTCTTAATTTATTTTTCATTGGGTAAGTTTTATTAATTTCTTTATTAGCTTTTTCGCAGGCTTGATTTCCTTTTTCCCTTGAGATCTTATTGGGTGACCAAAAGACTCTTTTAATTTTAAGGCTAGATCTTCTTGGGGTAAAACAACCGCCACTTTTTTCTTTTTTTTAAGAAACCGAGCAAAGAATACTTCGTGGTTATCCACGTGCTCGCCAAATTTTTTGGTTCTGGGAACAACCAAAGGCTTATTTTTACCATATTTTAAAGCCAAAAAAATTGTCGCTGGACCGCCGTGACAAATTATCTGCCTTGATTTTTTCAAAAAAGCCACCATTTTATCAAAGGGAACTTCTCTAAAAACTTGAGCATTTTGATGTTGAAATTGATAATCACTTGTGCCTGCCTGAACCACCAACTTTTCTTTTTTTTTAAAATTCATCATCACTTTATCAACCGCCTTCAAAAGCCGAGTGAAAGGAAATTTTGTCGTCCCGACAGTTATAAAAATCATAATGTTTTCTTGACAAGTTTATATATCTTGATATCATTTTTAGGAAAAGAGCTTAAACTAATCTCTTTAATAAGTTTATAATTATAATTGTGATAAATGAAGCAGTTTCTAGAATCGTAAATCGAAGAGGAAATTAAAATAATATTGTCATATTTCTCTTTGCTCCCTAGTTCTTGAATTTTAATTTTTGCCTCCTCTGTCCCACAATAGAGACCAACCAGACTTTTTTCAACATAGCCATAAAATGGTTTTTCAAAAGCTTGGGTAATAGGCCATACTGAAACTATTATCGGATCAGAAAAATTAGAATTGATATACCTGGCCGCTTCTTTTTGCAAAAAAACTATTCGGAGGAATCTCAAATCTTGTTCTCCTGCCCAAGGAATCCAGGGAAGAAAAAACAAATTATACAAATTTATATAAAGATATATCAAGAGGACTCCCACCATAAAAAAAAGAGATAATCTTTTTGCTTGATTGAAGAACTTCTCTAGAAACCAAACAAAAGTAAGCAATATTAAAGGATAAAGAAAAAGTAAATAACGGGGTAAAAAATCCAACCAATAAAAAATTACTACGTAAAAGAAAAATAAAAAGACAAAGAATAAAATTTCTTTTCTAATGAATTTCTTTTTTAATTTTGGATAGCCAATACTAAAAATCAAACTGAAGAAAATAAAGCTAAAGACAAACCAGAGAAAGTTTTCTTTAAAAGCCAGGTTTAAAATATCCAACAAAGGATTACGAGGATAGACACGATTTTTCCCCACTAAGGAAAAATGAACTGGCCAAAAAAACCACCCCAAATATTTCTTATTTAAAAAGGTCCAGATGGCAAAAAAAATCAAAGGAAAAAGTAAAGAGAGACTTTTTTTTATCTGAAAGCCGTGGTTTTTCCTTTCTTCCCAAAGATTGAAGAAAAAAAGCAAAATAACAAAAAAAATTGTTGTTTCGTGGGTTAAGACTAAAAGAGTAGCAAAAACAAGATAAAAAAACTTTTTCTTTAAGAAATAATAGTATAATGTTGCCAGAGCTAGAAATGTCAATAAGGCTGGCGGCTGATAAAGAAAGCTTTGGGCTAAAAATAAAGGGAAAACACAAAGAATTAAGACGGCCCAGAATCCAGTTCTCTCACTAAAGAGTTTCTTCCCTAATAGATAGGTAAAAAGTAAACAAAAAGAAGAAAAAAGACTACTTATCAATCTTCCCCAAAACCTTGCTGGACTAAGGATTTTAAAAAATATTGCCGCTAGTTCGTAAAAAACAGGCGGTTTATAACCTTGAAATTCTATAAAAGGATTAAGATTGTTGTTAAATACCTTTAAGGCGCTATCAAAATAAGGTAATTCATCATGATGGGCAGGTAAATTAAAAAAAGGAATTCTCAATAAAAAATTTAAGAAAAACAAAATAATAATGAATTTGGTATAACTATTGGTCTTTATTCCCATTTTTAGAAAACTGAACCCCAATACTCAGCCTGTTTAAAAAATTTTTTTTGGGTCCTATGTTGGACTAAAAGCTTGTCAACAATCGGGGCGACTAATCGAGCAGACAAACTCGGATGTTGGACAAAGTCATAAGGCTCGATAAAAATAAGTTTTATCCCTAATAGCTTACCGGCAAGAAAAAGCGGCGGCGCAATACCAGCTCCACAACTAATTAACCAGTCGGGCTTTTCTTTTTTTAAGAGTTTCAAGCCGAGGAAAAAATTCCTGACCGCGTTAATAATGCCCCTAGACTCGGGGAAATAACCATAATAAACTTTCTCTTTTCTCAGCAAATAATCAACATCCCCTCCCCTGCCAGTTAGCCAAAACCGGTCGTAATTTCTCCACCAATCTTTTAATTGGTAAAGCTGGAACAAATGTCCTCCTCTTGAGGTAACTAATCCGATTTTCATTTGTCTTCTTCTTTTAATAACTCCAATTCCTTAAGATATTCAAGGATATTCTGAGGAGAATGATATTTTTCAACATACCAACGAGCTCGAGAGGCTATTCTTCTCCTCTCACTAGGATTATTCAACAACCAAAGGGCTTTTTGAATAAACTCTTTCTGTGTCTGGAAGAAATAACAATTCTTCCCATCAGCAAGAAACTCTTTCGCGCCGGCAAAGTCTCTGGTTAAAACCGGTGTGCCGACGGCCATAGCTTCCAAGATTGCTAAAGGGAAACCTTCCGCCTTAATTTGGGGGGAATAAACAAAAATTCTCGATTGAGCCAGAAAATCTTCCACATCACGTCTTGGTTCGATGAAATCGACATTTTTTTCAAGATGAGACTCTTTGGTCATTCTTTCCAAGCTTTCTTTCTCCTTTCCACTCCCAAGAAGGCACAAACTTACTCCTTTCCTTGTTTCTTTTAACTTCTTTAAAGCCTTTATCAAAAATCCCAAATTTTTCGTCTTCTCCAAGCGACCAAGATAAATAAAATCATATTTTTTTCTTCTTATCTTAGGCCTCCTGGTGGTGAAAGTGGTCCAATTACGAATTATTTTTATTTTATTCTCAGGTAAGCCATAGTTTCGGATTAAATCATTTTTGGTCGCCTGGCTGCAGGTAAAAACCACATCAGCAAACGGGTAAAACATCTTAACCAAAAAATTGCGAAGTCGACCATAAGTAAAGATGGGTATAATCCTTGACGTATAATGGTCTTCACTTAAAACCAGCTTTGTTTTTCGCCAAAACAAAATCAGCTTTGCCCAAATAGCTGGAAGAGAAACAAAGTCTAGAAAGGCCAAAATAGATTTTGGCTTTAGCCGCCAAATGTGCCAAAGAACAAAAAATGGAAAAAAAAGAGGAATTTTAACCCTCATCCAATCTTTATAGTCTTTATAGTTGATAGTCTTAACCTTCTTATTCCTAATATCCGGAGTCAAATCAAATTGTTCTCTATTTCTTAAAAGGATAAAAATCGGTAAATCTGGCTGGTAAGAGCCTAAAAAATTGACAATATCAACAATCTTTCTCTGGACTCCGCCAACGCCTAAGTTGATAAAAAGAATGAGGAGGGGGGCCATCTTTCACTCTATAATCCTGGTAATCGTTGGCCAAAGGTCGATATTGGGTAGATATAAAGGAACCTCTTGGTCAACCTTTACTTTGATATCATCAAGAAAATAATTGATGCCGTTCTGCTTGAAGGTTTTTAATTTTAAAGTTAGAAAAACATCCTTTTTTATCGGATCCTGGCGGACAAAAACTCGGCCGTCTGAAGTAACCACAATTTTTTCTGCTGGTCTTACTTCTTTATTTAAAACTTCAGCCACTACCCTTCCTTGGGTATCCTTCATCTGGTCGCCAGCCTTAACCGCTTCTGCTTTCCAAGGCATCACTCCTAAGGTTTCTGGAAAAACATCAGACAAAATCATCCATCTTACCTTGACTACTTTTTCCTCCCAAACTCGATGGTCGGGCACTCCTTCAATATAAGTCACTAACCCCTTAAAACCAGTCGCTCCCAGCTCCAGATTAATATCTTTGCCGATTTCCAAAGGCCGATGATTAAAAACAAACTTTTTCTTTCTTTTGTTAATCTCTACCTTAAGATTGAGAGTTAAATAAATCCTCTTTCTTTCTCCCCCTGCTTCATAAACCCTTGTTTCCAAAACCTCAGCCACAGTTCTTCCCAAACCATCATATTGTCTATCTCCCTTTTTTATCCTGTCCGCCAACCAGTAAGGGGGACTTTTTATCTCCCACCACCACTCTCCAGGAGAAACCTTAACTTCCACTTTGACCCACTTTTCTTTTTTAAAAATAAATGAAGAAAGGAAAAAAAGACCGGCAAAAACAACCAAAATAACTAACCAATCAAAAATCGTCAATTTCTTTAAAAACTTGGCAATTGAGGACATCAATTTATTTCAAGATACAATAATTTCTACCATAGCGAAACAAGCTATGCTTATCTTACCATAATTCCCAAAAAGAGCCAAAAATACTCAAAGATATTGGGGGCTAAAAGGAAAGGATAAAAACTGGCAACACCTAAAAAAGAGAGGGTGGCAAAGAAAGCTCCAGATTTTGGGAAAGTTAGAGAAAATCTTTTATAAGTAAAAATCAAAAACAAAAGAAAAGATATTAAACCCAAAATGCCCGTGGCAGCCCAGACTTGGACTAAAATATTATGAACTGGCGCCGGATAGGTAAAAAATTCACCAAATTCATAAATTAGGGCCGCCGGAAAAACACCAAGGCCAATACCTAAAGGATGTCTTTTGGCTAAAACGATGGCTTTTTTAATTAAATCCAACCGGTAATAACCACTACCATATTGTTCAAAACCTTGGTAAAGACTAATTATTCGCGGCAAGATTAAAAGGGGGAAGAAGACAAGAAATAAAATTAAGGTGGCTAAAATCCAATTCTTGGAAATTTTCAGTTTTTTTCTGCGATGCAAGAAAAAGCCTAAAAATAACATCGCCAAAAAAGCAACTACCCAAGCTGCCCGACTGGCAGAAAAAAGCAAACCTAAAAGTCCAACAAAAAAACTGATCCAAAAAATTCTCTTTTCATTTTTGCTGATTTGGGGATCAAAAATTTTCAAAACAACAAAGGGTAAAAGAGTGCTGATAAAAGAAGCTAGGGTATTTGGGTGGTCAAAAGTACCCTGAGCTCTAAGAAGAGTGATATCTTCGGCAGCCACATGGCCATAAGGAGAAAAAAGGGCCCCTAACTGCTCAATATCTCTTCCCAATGGCCCCCGATGAAGAACTTGCAAAGTCGCCCATACTCCCTGAAAAAACAAAGAAGCAGCCATGATTAAAGGAAAAGAACCAAAATAGATTTTTTGGATAAAAAAATAAACTGAAACCATTCTTAAAAGCCTCAAAAAACCTAAGAAGGAAACGGTTCGAAAGCGGGAGAAAAAAACAGAAAAAAAACTAAAAAAAAGAAGGCCAAAAAGAAAAAAATCACCTTTTCTGACCTTAACTCTCTCAACCCTCCATTTTTTGACTATCTCCTCGCGTAAAATCAGAAATAAAAGACCAAAATAAAAACAATCAGCAAAAGTAATCGTCAACCAAAACTCGTAAGGCTTGTTCCAAACAGTGAGATAATCTGGAACCAAGGCAAAGGGAAACCCTTTGCCTTTTTCAAAAGGAAGACACAAAAGATAAGCAACGAAAAGGGCTCTTTTTAACCCTAATCTTTTCCAGAGAACAAAAAGAAACGTGAGGAGAACGAGGAAAAAGACTCTGTTTCTAGGAGAAAAATAAAGGGAAAAATAGAAAAACAGAGAAGTCCAAAGAACAAAGTATTTCTCCTCCAACGACCAGAATTTCTTGATTATCTTTTTCATTAAAGTTAATTATACTTCGCAGTGACGCTCGTATAAAGAGAAAGAGACCATTTAGTCTAAGGAGAGGCATCTGCAATTAATGCAGAACCACCCAATAGGTGTCAATGGTCTCTTAATCAGTTCTGGCAGCTTTGTGTTTCTCACCGTTGGACCAGGACCAGGGGTAAGTAAATGCGATCGCATCCTCTCCCTAGAGCCAACTCATCTGCTCCAATGTCCACCCAGCAACCATCAGGCCGTGGGTCGCCATCGAAGTCTGTGCTAAGTGCACCGTCGTTAGTGCCCGCATCGATACAGGGGGAACTAACTTGGAGGTGATAGTCACCATTTTCGGGGTCAACCAGCAAAGGATCGGCAGAGATGTCTCTCGGCCCAGGAGTTACTCCGGAATAGTCCATCCACCCGTTATTCCAGAAGAGGTTGTAATCAGAAAAAAAAGTAGCTTCTTCTAGAAAGTTGAAGAGTCCTCCCTGGTTACCCGTGATGATGTTATTCCTCAGCCACACCTCCGCTCCTGCCATAGCCTCAATCGCTTCACCTGAGTTTGAAAGAATCGTGTTATTGACGATTTGGGCTCTAGCAGTGTTTCCCCAGACATAGATTCCATCCCCACGGTAGGGCAACTCTCCTTTGTTGAAGGCAATCACATTGTTGGTAGCCGTAACTAGACTCCTGTCAATGACCATGCCTCCTCCACCACGAGCTTCAACTGAGTTAGAGAAGATAAAGTTGGCATCGATTGTGGCGGTGGCGTACAGCAGGTTAATACCCCCGCCGCCGTCCCGAGCCGTGTTGCTGATCACTTGGCACTGACGAATGGCCACTGAGGTACCAAGAACGTAAACTCCTCCTCCGGAATTTGCCTCTCCATTCCGCAGTGTGAAGCCGTCGAGAACTGCGCCGTCGCTACCCTCGATAAGCTTCACTACCGACCCCTCTTTGTTACCATCAATGATGGTCTCGAGAGCAACATCCCGCGTCCAACCAACAG
>DATLBE010000024.1:0-33678 GCA_035527075.1 Nevskiaceae bacterium
TTATTGGCTTTATCAAGGCAGGATCGATTTAGCCCAATCATTTTTGAAGCGTTGCCCCCAGATTTATCAGAAAATTAATCCGCAGATTAGCTGCTATCACAATATTTGGGCTGAACTTAAGAAGATTGCTGATTTGAAAGAAGGCGCAGTTAGAGCTTCTGAGAGAGCTTTAACAGCCAGTTTGATTTTATTGCACCGCTGCCAAACTTGTGACCCCACCCGGATTTGAACCGGGGTTTTCAGGATGAGAACCTGATGTCCTAGGCCACTAGACGATGGGGCCTTAGGTTATATTATAGCTTGCCTGGGGGCTTGTTGACAAGTTATTTAGTTTAGAGTATGATACTTCATCCATTATTTCTAAATCGGCTGTCACTGCCTTTTAGACAGCTTTTTTTGGTTAATTTTATGGTAACAAATCAAAACAAAATTCAAATGACCCGAGAAGGGTTAAAGGAAATTAAAGAAGAATATCAGGAATTGGTTGAGGTGAAGCGGCCAAAGATTGTGGCTCGTTTGGCTGAAGCCAGGCAAGAGGGCGATTTGTCTGAAAACAATGAATATACGCAAGCAAGGCAGGAATTGACTTTCATTGATGGTCGGATTGCTGAGCTTGAAAGGGTTATTAGTAAGGCGGTAGTGGTCAGTAGCAATCACAATAAGTGCCAGAAGGTAAGTTTAGGTTGCCGGGTGACAGTCAAAAATGGTGATGGTCAACAACAAGTTTTCCATCTTGTGGGCGAGTGGGAGGCTGATCCATTGGTGAGAAAAATTTCTTTCGAGTCGCCTTTGGGTAAGTCTCTTTTAGGGAGGAAAACAGGCGATGAGGTGGAAGTTAAGGCCCCAGCTGGCAAAATTGTTTACAAAATTACCAAAATAGACTAAATTCCTCTTTTCTGCTAAACTTGGATTCACAAAGATTTTTTTATGGCTAAACCGTTGGAAGAATTAAGAAAAATCCGGCTTCAAAAGCTTGGAAATATCAAGAAATTAGGAGTTGACCCTTACCCGGCTCGGTGTGAACGCAAACAAACTGTGGCCCAAGCTTTAAAAATGATGGGTAAAAAGGTGGCGGTAGTGGGTCGAATTAGAGCTATGCGAGGTCATGGGGGTATTCAATTTTTTGATCTTCAAGACGAGTCGGGCAAAATTCAATTGGTTTTTAAGCAGGAGACGATTGAGCCTAAAGTGAGGGAACTATTGCCGCTTTTGGACATCGGTGATTTTCTGGCGGTCCAAGGGAAAGTTTTTAAAACTGAAGCAGGCGAGGCATCTGTCTTAGTGGCTGATTGCCAGCTTTTGACCAAATCGCTTCGACCTTTGCCTTCAAAATGGCATGGTTTAAAAGACGTTGAAGAGCGTTATCGGAAAAGATACCTTGATTTGATTATGAATCCTCAGGTGAAGAAAGTTTTTGAAATGCGTTCCAAAATAATTGACGCTCACCGTCGCTTTCTTTTTGACCGCGGCTACATTGAAGCGGAAACACCTGTTTTACAGCCTCTTTATGGTGGGGGCTTGGCTCGACCTTTCAAAACTTATCATAATACCTTAGGTGTTCCTCTATATATGAGAATTTCCACTGAGCTTTATTTGAAGAGATTAATTGTCGGCGGTTTTGAAAAAGTGTTTGAAATTGCCAAGGTTTTTCGGAATGAAGGTATTGACCGCCAGCATAATACGGAATTTACTCTTCTGGAAACAATGGAGGCTTACATTGATTACAAAGAAAATATGAACTTAGTTGAGCAGATGACTGAGTTTGCCGTTAAAGAGGCTACTGGGGATACAAAAGTAAAGTTTCAGGGCAAAGAAATAGATTTTAAAACACCCTGGAAAAGACTGACCATGGTTGAGGCCGTTGAAAAAGCCACTGGAGTTGATTTTTCCAAAATTGATTCTTTAAAAAAAGCGCAAAAGGAAGCTAAAAAATTGAAAGTGGAGTTGGATAAGCATACTGCTAGTGCGATTGGTTTGATTTTAGCGGTTGTTTTTGAAGAAAAAGCTGAAGAAGCTCTTATTCAACCGACTTTTCTTTATGATTTTCCGGTTGAAACTTCGCCGTTGGCGAAAAAATGTGAGCAAGACCCGCGTTTTGTGGAAAGGTTTGAACATTTTGTGGCCGGCATGGAGTCTTCTAATAATTATAGTGAGCTTAACAATCCCCTTGAATTAACAGAGCGGTTTAAAGATGAAAGGAAAAAAGAAAGGCTGGGTGATGAAGAGGCCCATCAAACGGATGAAGACTTTATTGAAGCCATGGAGTATGGTATGCCACCTACTTCAGGGATTGGTCCTTGCATGGACAGGTTGGTGATGATTTTAACTGATTCGCCATCCATTCGCGACGTGATTTTGTTTCCAACCTTAAAACCTGAGGGAGGTTATAAGGACGATGGTGTTCGGGGAGATAGGGAGACAAGTAGGAACTTGACAGAGTTGTAAATTAAGTTTAAGATTAAGTTATATGTTAATTGATACTAGTCAAATCATTACCAAAACTCAGTTGAGGAAGGATTTAACTGATATACTAATGTTGGTTAGAGGAGGAAAAGAGTTGATAGTTTCTGACAGAGGAGAATTGGTGGCTAAGATGAGCCCTGTCATGGTTAAAAAGAAGACCAGCGATGTTGGTCAGTTTATGGCTGAAGTAAAACAGCTGAGAGAGAAACTTTCTCGACAAAACCCTAATTTTGATTCTCTTAAATCCCTGCGAGAGATGCGAAGAGAAAGTTAAACATGAGAAAATTAGTTCTGGATGCTTCAGTCGCCCTCAAATGGTTTTTTCAAGAGAAAAATAGCGACCTGGCAGAAATTCTTTTAAAACAAATTAAAAAAGATGAGATAAAAGTCTTTGTTCCTCAAATTTTCTTTTTCGAGCTGGTCAATGCTGTTAAGACAAAAGCCAAAAGCACTCATAAAGATGTTCTAGAAGTAATCAATAAAATTTTTTCTTTAAAATTGAATAGTGAAAAAGTCAATAGAAAACTTTTAGCCAAAGCTAATTTTTACGCTCAAAAATATGATTTAACAATTTATGATGCTAGTTATCTTGCTTTAGCGAAAGTGTTTGAGATAAACTTAATAACAGCGGATGAGAAATTAAGGGGAAAAGTAAAGTTAAAATTAATAAAAATTTTGCGATGATTTCTCGAGAAGAAGCTTTAAAGTTTTTAGACGAAAAAGTTGCCAATAAAAACATTGTTAAGCATATGTTGGCGACTGAGGCTTTGATGGATGGGGTTTATGAAGCCTTGGCGGCAGCCGGCAAGACGGACTTAGGCGGTAGCAAAGAGAAATGGATGATGGCTGGTTTACTCCATGATGGTGATTATTCCGAGACTGTGCCAGTGGAAAAACAGGGCATTCAAGTGGCTGAGTGGTTACGGGCAGCGAGGCATGAAATTCCTGAGGATGTTGCCCAGACGATGGCCGCTCACAATTGGCAAAATACTGGGGTTGAACCTGAGACCTTGATGGACTGGGCACTTTTTTGCGGTGACAGTTTAACGGGTTTGATTGTGGCAGCCACTTTGGTTTTGCCCAGCAAAAAGTTGGCAGATGTGGATGCTGATATGGTTTTGCGCCGGTTTAAAGAAAAAGCTTTTGCCCGAGGTACAAGAAGAGAAGATATTGCTTTATGTGAAGAAAAATTGGGGATTTCTTTAAAAGAATTTGTAGAAATCTGCCTTGAGGCGATGCAGAATATCAACGGCGACCTTAATTTGTAGAGGTTATTACTTATTGACACTGGTAGTACTGTCTGTTATCATTCTTACTGTGAGTATTTTGACGACAATTACCAATAAGGGGCAGGTAACTATTCCAGAAGATGTCCGCTTACTTTTGCGAGCAAAGGCGGGTGACCGTGTTTCTTTTGAGAGCATTGTTCCCGAACGGAAACAAGCGACAATACGGATTATCCCTGGCGAGATTGTGGAAAAATTTTATGGTTCCTTAAAAACCAAGGTTAAATTTAAAAGCCGTGATTATGAGAGAGAGATGGCCAGAAAGCTCCTTTCCCAATCGGTCGCCGGTAAATGAAAACAATTGCCATTGATGCCAATATTATTCTCCGTTATCTTTTAGCTGATCATCCTGTTTTTTCTAAAAAAGCTAAAAAGTTATTTAAAGCGGCTGAGCAGGGGAAGTTAAAGCTTTTTCTTGATGAAGTAGTTCTTGCTGAGATAGTCTGGACATTAAGTTCTTTTCATAAAATTTCCAAAGAAAAAATAAATGACAATTTAAGGGTTCTTTTGTCTCAAAATTGGCTTTTTTGCCGTCGGAAAAAGTTGGCGTTGGAGGCTCTAAAAAATTTTGCTGAAAAGAATATTGATTATGTCGATGCTTGGCTTTTCTCCGTGGCTAAAAAATTAGATTTCCAAATTGGCTCTTTTGATAAAGATTTTAATCGCTTAAACCGAAAGATTTGCTATATTCTTTAAAGTTATGTTAGATATAAATTTGATTCGCGAAAATCCAAAAAAAGTAACAGAAGGGACGAAAAATAAAGGCTGTGACTCTAAAATTGTTAATCGGGTTTTGAAAGTGGATGAAACTCGGCGGCAATTGATTGCTGAAGTTGAAAGGTGGCGACAACAGAGAAACAAGCTCAGTAAAAAGGATGTTGAAAAAGGTAAAAAAATCAAAGAGATGCTTCGACGCTTGGAGCCGGACCTGAGAGCTGTGGAGGAGCAATTGCAAAATCTTTTAGCCAAAATCCCCAATCTTCCGGCTGATGATGTACCGGTTGGCAAAGATGAATCAGGGAATGTCGAAATCAAAAAATGGGGCAAACCAAAAAAATTTACTTTTAAGCCAAAATCTCATTTTGAACTGGGTGAATCATTGGACTTGATTGATACCAAGCGAGCTGCTAAGGTTTCCGGCACCAGATTTGGCTATTTGAAAAATGAAGCGGTTTGGTTGGAATTGGCATTAGTCAGGTTGGCTTTTGAAACTTTAACCAAAGAAGGTTTTAAGCCAGTTATTCCACCAGTGATGATTTCCCTTAATTCAATGAAAGGCATGGGGTACTTGGAACACGGTGGTCAAGAAGATATGTATGTTTTAGATAAAGATAATTTAGTTTTAGTTGGCACTTCCGAACAAGCGATTGGCCCAATGCACAAAGATGAGGTTTTTCAAAAAGATGAGCTACCTCGACGCTATATTGCCTTTTCCACTTGTTTTCGCCGCGAAGCCGGCAGCTATGGTAAAGATACCAAAGGAATTTTACGAGTTCACCAATTTAATAAAGTCGAAATGTTTTCTTTTGTCAAACCTAAAGACTCTGACAAAGAACATGAATATCTTTTGTCTTTGGAAGAAAAATTAATGAAAACTTTAAAACTTCCCTATCGGGTGGTCAAAATGTGTACCGGTGATTTGGGAGCTCCGGTCGCCAGAAAATATGACATTGAGGCTTGGTTTCCTTCAGAAAAAAGCTATCGCGAAACTCATTCCACCAGCACCTGCACTGATTTCCAGGCAAGAGGCCTGAACATTAAGTTTAAAAAGAAAGAAGGTAACTTGGGATTTATTCACACTTTGAATGGCACGGTGTTTTCAGAAAGGCCGATTTTGGCGATTTTGGAGAACTACCAACAAAAGGATGGTTCGGTTTTAGTGCCTGAAGTACTTCAGAAGTACACTGGTTTTAAGAAAATCGCTCCCAAAAGATGAGCTTTTCTATTTTTCCTCGGAAAGTCTTTGAAGTAAAATCCAAAATTAGTGGTGAAATTGTTGTTCAAGAACAATTAGGTTTGTACACTCTTCATGTTCAAAACCTGATTCAATCGGGAGGAATAGTCAAAGGGATTTGGAAGAAAGCCCTTCACTACGTTCAGGGTAAACCTTTCGTATCAGGATGTTTGGTTCTCGGCTTAGGGGGTGGGACAGTAGTTCAATTGGTCAAATCGCACAGTTCAAATGCCGAAATCACTGGCGTTGAGATTGATCCGGAGATTATTAAGATTGGTAAAAAATATTTTGGTCTTGGGGAAGTTGATGGTTTAAAAATCATCCAAGCCGATGCTTTTAACTTCAATAATATATATTATCGTAGCCAGTATGACTTGATAGTGGTTGATTTATATTTAGGGAAAAAGTTTCCTGTCAAAGCAGCCAGTGATGAGTTTTTAAAAAAAATTAAAAACCTTCTTCTACCAGAAGGAACAGCGATTTTTAACCGTTTGCGAACTGGAAAGGAGTTGGGCAGCTTTGAAAAAAAACTAAAGAATCATTTCTCCCGAGTTAATTTAGTCAAAACCTCAACTAATTTATTTTTTCTGGTTAGAGTCTAGGTTTAGCTTGTGATAAAATTGAGTCATGTTCAAATTGCTGAGTAAACTTCTTGCTTCCAACGAAAAAGAGTTAAAAAAACTGGAGCCAATGGTTAAGAAAATTAATTCGTTGGAGAAAAAGGTTAAGAAACTTAAAGATGATGAATTTCCGGCCAAAACTGCTTCTTTTAGGAAAAGGTTTGCCGGGGGTGAAACTTTGGATGATTTGTTACCTGAAGCTTTTGCTTTAGCTCGAGAGGTTATCCGTCGGGTGGTGGGCGAACGTGCTTTTGATGTTCAGTTAATGGCAGCCATTTGTCTTCATCAGGGCAGAATTGTTGAGCAAAGGACTGGTGAAGGAAAAACTCTTTCGGCGGCGATTACCGCCTATTTAAATGGCCTTGGTGGTCAAGGGGTTCATATTATTACTGTCAATGATTATTTGGCTCGCCGAGATACGGGTTGGTATGGTCAGGCTTTAAATTTTGCTGGACTTTCTTTGGGCTGCATTGTTCATGACCAGGCTTTTTTGCTTGATGCCAGTTTTGAAGATAAAAACCAAGATGATGAAAGACTGCGTCATCTTCGACCAGTCGGGCGTCAGGAAGCTTATTTGGCTGATGTTACCTATGGTACTAACAATGAATTTGGTTTTGATTATTTGCGCGACAACATGGCTATATCTTTGGAACAGCAAGCCCAGCGAGGTCATCATTTTGCCATTGTTGATGAAGTTGATTCAATCTTAATTGATGAAGCTCGAACTCCGCTGATTATTTCTGCACCTGACGCTGAGCCAACCCAGAAATATTATGAATTTGCCCGGTTAATTGACGATTTAGCCAAAGACAGTGATTATGTTATTGATGAAAAATTAAAAATTGCAAACCTGACTGATTATGGTATTAGAAAAGTGGAAAGAAAACTGGGAGTCGATAATCTTTATGAGAAAGATTTTGACACTATCCATCACATTGAAAATGCTTTGAAAGCAAAGACTCTTTTTTTGCGTGACCGCGATTATGTGGTTACCGCCCCAAAGGGCGAGTCTCACCAAGGGCGGAAAGATGACCAGGTGGTGATTGTTGATGAATTTACAGGCAGGTTGATGTTTGGTCGGCGCTGGAGTGATGGAGTTCATCAGGCAGTGGAAGCCAAAGAAGGGGTTAAAATTCAGCAAGAATCAATCACTATGGCGACAATTTCTTTTCAAAATTATTTCCGGATGTACCAAAAACTGGCAGGTATGACCGGTACCGCCGCTACTGAGGCCGAGGAATTTGAAAAAATCTATGGTCTTGATACGGTCGTTATTCCCACCAATGAACCGATGATTCGAGTGGACAAATCGGATGTGGTTTATAAAAATATGAGAGCCAAATACGCGGCGGTCGTTAAAGAAATAGAAGATTGTTATCAAAAAGGCCAGCCGGTATTGGTTGGCACTACTTCAATTGAAAAAAACGAGATTATTGACAAATTTTTAAAGAGGAAGGGTATACCCCATAATGTTTTAAACGCCAAGCATCATGAAAAAGAAGCCGGAATTATTGCCGAAACAGGTAAGTTAAAAGCAGTGACAGTGGCTACCAACATGGCTGGTCGAGGAGTGGACATTGTTTTGGGAGGTTCTAAGGAAGGTCGAGATAAAAAAGAATGGGAAAAAGAGCATGAGGAAGTGGTCAAGCTGGGCGGCCTTCATGTTATTGGTACTGAAAGGCACGAATCAAGGAGAATTGACAACCAACTTCGGGGTCGGTCTGGCCGGCAAGGTGATCCTGGCTCTTCGCGATTTTTTGTTGCGCTTGAAGACGACATTATGCGGCTTTTTGGCGGCGAGCAGATTTCGCGTTTGATGGAGATGTTAAAGATTCCTGAAGACCAGCCGATTGAACACAAAATGGTTTCTAAGGCCATTGAGCAAGCCCAGGTAAAAGTTGAAGGGTTTAACTTTGATATGCGTAAAAGGGTGGTTGAGTATGATGACGTGATGAATAAGCAAAGAGAGATTATTTACCAAAAAAGAGGCCAAATTCTTCAAGAGGTGCAAAAAGACGGCAAATTAAAAGAAGAAATCAAAGAAAAATTGGTCATGGCAACGACTAATTTAGTAACAATGCATGCACCTGAAGGCTTTACTAAGATAGAGTACAGTCAAATCACCAATGGCTTTTGCGAAATTTTGCCTTTGGATGGTAATTCTCAAGGCAGATTGAAAAAACAATTGCAGAAATTTAAGGAACCGGAGAAATTAACTAGTTTTTTAACAGGACTTTTGTTTAAAGCTTATGATGAAAGAGAAAAACAATTTGGTGTTGAGGCGATGCGGCAGCTGGAAAGAATTGTTTTCTTACAAACCATTGACCGACTCTGGGTTGACCATTTGGATGCCATGGATGATTTAAGAGAAGGCGTCAGTTTAAGAGGTTATGCTCAGCAAGATCCTTTAGTGGAATACAAAAAAGAGGCTTTTGCTTCTTTTGAAGGACTGATGGGTAAGATTGACTATGAAGTAGCCCGTCGCATTTTTAGGATGCAGTTTGTTCAACAACCATTAAGACCCCAGCAAATTCAAACCAATATTGATGCCCAGGACGGCATTGGTCTAACTTCTCAACCAACCCAGGCAAGACCAGTGGGGGCCAGGAAAAAGAAAAAAATCGGCCGCAACGACCCCTGCTGGTGCGGCAAAACAGATGCAAGTGGCAAACCAGTTAAGTGGAAAAAATGCCACTATCCTGACCCTGGTTCAAGTGGCTAAAGAGGATTGGTATGAAAGAAATAGAGCCCATAAAAACTTTTACTGGTAACAAACACGAGATTCATCTTTGGGATGATGAGGAGGAAATTACGGTTAATCTTGGCAGGGAAGGCATTACAGGTATGGTTGGTCCTTTATCTGGAAGGGAGTATCCCGAGCTTTTTTCAGCCGAAGTTACACCGGAAGATGTAGATCAGGCGGCTGAGCGTATTATCAAGGATATTTTAGAAGGTGGAAATGTTGAGGACTATGGTTCAGTGAATTGTTGGTCAGAAAATTTTCCTGTTAATATGTTTTATCCGTATGAAAAAACCAGAGAGTTAGTATGTTTATTTTCAGTTTTATTGGGTCATTATTTACAGCCTAGTGGCAAAGATGGTAGTTTACAACCTGGAGATATTACTCAAGCTGCCCAAACTTGCATTAGAGAATTAGTAAATCCAAATGTTAAGATAAGTTTTAATTTGAACGATCGGTGGGGTTGGGAAGGAGCAGTATGGGAAAAAGAGGAGAATTCTTGGGAAATTGAAGTCGGGAGAGCATATTCAGGCTTAGTTGATGACGTACTTTTTATTGAGGCACACGAGGCTGGACATCTTTTGATAGATTATCTCCCCAAATTACTAGAAGAATGATTATGGCTAGTGAATCGATTTCCATTTTAACTTTTAATTTTCTTGGTATCCCTTTTTTTTCTAGAAATTATCAAAAGCGCTTGCAGCTTTTGATTGAAGAGGTCGCCAAAATAAACCCGGATGTTTTGTGTTTTCAGGAGGTGTGGCTTCGACAGGCGAGAAGCTATCTTACTAAAAATTTGAAACCTTTTGGTTTTGAATATTCTTTTCACCCGACTTCCAAATTTCGCTTAAACGGTCTTTTAACTCTTTCTAAAAAAGAAATTTCAAGCCCCAAGTCTTTTGTTTTTAAGCCTTTAGTTAAAGGTTTCGATTTTTCTTTTTTCGAGCTCTTTGGGGCTAAGGGTTATTCTTTAGCAAAGATTAAACTTGCCGAGGAAGAGATTTTTGTTTTCAATGTCCATCTCAGTGTTGACTGGAATTATGGTTTGGGAAGGGATTCAAAATTTGCTTTAGCAAAATTAAAAGAAATTGACCTCCTCTCAGAGGCAATCAATACTTTGGGGGAACAAAAAATAATTGTCGTTGGCGATTTCAATTTTGATCCAGGAACATTTTTTTGCAAAAGATTACTAAAGTCAGGAGTTAAAAATATTTCTCTTGGCAAGAACAGCCACATAAAGACAGCTTTACCCAATCTTTATAATAAATTTTATGTGCCAAGACTGGGTGAAGAAATAGACTTGGTTTTTAGCAAAAACTTATCTGAAGATTCGGTTTCGGATTTTAAAGTTTTGTGGAACAAACCTTTTAAAAACATTGGCTATCTTTCTGACCACGCTGGAGTATTGGCAAAATTTAGAATTTGATTGAAAAGTTGATTAAATAATCTACTTGGCTACGCTTGGGTTTTCCGATATAATGTAATTCTCCATATTTTTTGCGAAATGGAGTTTTTATGTTTAAGATTTTTAAACGTTTTTATCATTTTTTGTTTCGTTATAAAAAGGCTTTTGTTTTCTTTGTAATTGTTTTGGTAGCCGCCGCCGTGTTAGGGAATTTGGGCCCTTATTTTTATAAACTTTTAATTGATAATCTTCCTTCTCGTGATTATTCAAAAATTATAAAGATTTTACTTTTATTTGTTGGCGCCCGGATTGTGGCCAATCTTTTAGATACTTTAAGTCATTATCTGGGTGACAAAGTTATGATTCCTGCTGCTCGAGATGCCAGAATAACCGTTTTTCGTTATATTCAAGATTTAGATTTTGCCTTTCATGTCAATAAAAATACCGGTTCATTAATTAGTGCTTTTAAGAGAGGTGACGGAGCCTTTTTTGGCCTTTTCCATGATTTACATTATGACGTCGGCGGGGTTTTTATTAGCCTACTGGTGCTTTTATTTTTCTTTAGTCAGATTTCCACTTCGCTTGTTTTTTTGATATTGCTGATTTTTACGGGAAACCTTTTTTTGAGTTGGCGTTTGATTAAACTTAATATCCGAAAAAGACGTGCTTTTAATCAAGCCGAAGACAGAATTTCTGGTGTTATCACCGATAACTTGATTAATTATGAAACAGTTAAGTTTTTCGCCCAAGAACAGCAAGAAACAAGACGCCTGAGAAATGAATTTAAGGATTGGGTGGTTAAGCTCTGGCAGTATGTTAACACCTTTCGTTTAATGGATATTAGCATCGGCACAATTTCCAATTTGGGCTCTTTACTGATTTTTTGGTTGGTGGTCAAAAAATTGATTGCCGGAGAAAGTGGCGTGGGTGATTTTGTGATGGTAGCTTCTTTTATGACCGGCTTTTACTGGCAATTTTTCCGTTTGCTTTATCATCTAAGGAACATTGCTAGGAATTTTGCTGACATCCAAAGATATTTTTCAATTCTTGATGACAAGATAGAAGTCAAAGATCCGGCTAAGCCGCTGAAAATAAAAAATATTCAAGGAAAAATAAAATTTGAAAAAGTCGGTTTTTCTTATCCTGATTCAAAAGGAATCCTTAAAAATATTAATCTGTTAATCAAGCCTAAAGAAACGGTAGCTTTTGTTGGTCGTTCCGGGGTGGGAAAAACAACTCTGGTCAGACTTTTGTTAAGATTTTATGATGTCAAAAAAGGAAAGATTATGATTGATGGAACTGACATTAGAAAACTTTCTAAAAGTCATTTGCGATCCTTTTTTGGCGTTGTGCCGCAGGAGCCAATTCTTTTTAACAACACGATTGGATACAACATTATTTACGGCAAAAACAAGACCTCTTTTTCTGAAATGGTAAAAGCCGCCAGAATGGCTAACCTTCATGATTTTATCGACGCTCTTCCCAAAAAATATGATACCGAAGTTGGGGAACGGGGTATTAAACTTTCAAGCGGCCAAAAACAACGCTTGGCGATTGCCCGGATGCTTTTGGTAAATCCGAAGGTGATTATTTTTGATGAAGCCACCAGTAATTTGGATTCTGAGTCTGAGCGTTTGATTCAAGATGCTTTGTGGAAAGTTGCCAAGCAAAGGACGGTTTTAATTATCGCCCATCGGTTTTCGACAGTCAGAAGAGCCGATAAAATTGTGGTGATGGAAAAAGGGCAGATTGTGGAAACAGGCTCTCACCAAGACCTTATTGAGAATAAAAAAGGGCTTTATCGTTATCTTTGGTTGCTTCAATCCAAGGGGCAACAAGGCGAAGTTGATCCAGACTTGTTAAAGTAATGAATTTATTTGTGTTAAAATGTTCTTGTGATATTTTCTAGTAAGAATTTCTTTCTCCGGCTTCTTTTTTTAACTTTCTTTTTGTCAGCGATAAATATTATTTTTAGCCGGCCTTACTTACAGCCAGAAGTTTTTACGACTCTTCCTGAGCAGCAGCCCCAAACATTGGGTCGTTCAACTGGATTCCGCCGAATATATATTTCTGGAAAAGAGCAAGGATGGGGATATGGCGGTGTTTTGGCCTTGGCCTCGACCGAGGAGCCAGCTGTCGAGGTAGGAAGCTATAATGTTTCCGGACAAGCTGAAATTACAGTTTACGAAGCAGACGAAAAAGCTCTTTTTGATTATTTAGCTCATGATGAAAAAGGCAACCAGCTAAACAAAAGTGTTGACACCACCAATTTTCAGCACATTACCACTACCACTCACCAGATTAATTCTGGTTACGACAACACCTATAAAATAACACTGCCTCTTGGTGAGACAGGCATTTGGTATTTGGCTATCCAGTTAGGTGAGGCAAAAGAAAATGCCTTTATTATTCGTTCAAACATCGGCGTCATCATGAAGGAGGGAGATAATGAGTTTATTTTTTGGGGGCAAAGTTTTAAGACTCGACGAAGCATCACCGGTGGTGATTTAAAGATTTACAACCTCCAAGACGGTATTACCGAAATTGACAGTACCTCTTTTAATCAAGAAGGAATCGCCAAAACCAATTTAAGAATTGATGCCGATATTGGTTTAGTTAAGAAAGGGCAGGATTTAGCTCTTATTCCCATCAATCTTCGTTATCTTAACTATGGTTATGATTATAAGTATTTTCAGCCAAAAAAAAGAGAAGCTAAATTTTTTATCTTCACGGACAGACCTGTTTATCGTCCGGGTGACAAGATTTATTTTAAGTCAATTATCAGAGATGATGATGACGCTCGTTACACCATTTCCACAGGAATGGCCCAAGTCAAGATTTATCAAAGCCAAGATGAACCTGTTTTTGAAAAAAACTATCCAATTACCGCTCAAGGGACAATTTACGGAGAATTTGATTTCCCGGCAGATGTTAAAACTGGCTCTTACTCTTTAAGTGTTGATTTAGCGCCAGGTTCTGAAAACTACTCGTTACGCAGTAGCACTTATTTTCGTGTTGAGCATTTCAGAAAACCCGAATACTCCATTGATATCATCGCCCCCCAGACAGAGTTTATTGCTGGTGATAAGTCATCATTTAAAATCAGTGGTCGCTACTTTTTTGGCCAACCACTTAATAATCAAACCGTCAAGTATAAAATCTATTCTTCAAGTTTCTATGAATACACTTATTGGAGTGAGAATCGCCCTCAAGTAACTAGTGACTATCGCTACGGTTGGCAGGGAGGAAAAATGATTATTCAAGACTCGGCCAGATTTAATGAAAAAGGCGAAGCGGAGATTAACTTAGAAACAAAACTTCCTGAAGGAGAACACCGGAGTCAAGTTTTTTCAATCGAGGCGGAGTTTGATGACGGCACAGGCAACCCAGTCTTTGCCCGCAAAAACATTTTAGTTTACTCAGGTGAATATGGTATTTACCGCAAAGACACTCTTTATAGTGTCAGAGTCGGAGACGAAGCTAAGCTTGACCTCACTTTGGTTCCTTACCGAGACGCTAATGTTAATCAAATTCCTTTAAAAGCAAAGGTTTTGAGAACGAACTGGGAACGCTACCAGGACCCGAATAAAAAATATCCCAGTTTCAGAAAAGAAGAAGAAAATTTACCAGATTTGCAAACGACAACTGATAATTATGGCAACGCGATTTTAAGTTTTAGACCCCCAAAAATAGCTTCCTATAAAATTACTGTTGAAGGTAAAGATGCTAGAGGTAACCTCATTTTGAAGGATTTTTACTTTTGGGTTGTTTCACCTGATCAGCCATTGTATACGGGTGAAACAGACAATGAATTAACCATCCAACCGGATAAAGAAAAATATCTTCACACTGACGTGGCTCGCTTAAACATTTCTTCAAATATTGCTGATAGGGATATTTTTCTTTCTTTTGACCGGGCTCGAGTCAATCGTTTCCAAGTTGTCCATTTGAATGGTACCAGTTCTACTGTCGAAGTGCCTTTAAAAGAGACTGACATGCCCAATATTTTTGTTAAAGTGGCCAGTTTTTCCAACGACGCCTTGGATACTGGTAGGAAGAATATTATTGTCTCAACTGATCCTAAAAAGCTTCTTGTGACAGTAACTCCTGACAAGAAAACTTATGGACCAAGTGAGACTGTAACCGTCAATGTCCAAACCACAGACGTTGGCGGAAATCCAATTTCAGCCAATACCGCTGTCTGGGCAGTTGATAAAGCGTTATTTGAATTAGTGGGTAAGATGTCGCAGAAAATTTTTGATGCTTTCTGGTGGGAGCGCTATGACCAGACCACAGAAACCCATTCTCTTCAAGGTATCATTGTTCAGACGGCTGAGAAGGGTGGTGGTTGTTTTGCCGCCGAGACAACGGTTCTGATGGGGGATGGTAAAACTAGGCCGATTAAAGATATTCAAGTTGGCGACATCATTCTCACCCGTAAAAGCCCCAAAAATACAAAATTGGTAAAAGCTAAAGTCACCAAAACTCATTCTCAGCAAGTCGGAGGCTATTTTATTATTAATCAAAATCTAAAGGTGACTCCCAACCACCGTTTATGGATAAATGGTAATTGGCAAGAAGTGTTTAATATCCAGTTAGGTGATGCCTTAACAGATTTCAATGGCCGCGAGGTGGTTGTCTTTTCACTTGAGTGGCAGGAAGGTAAATTGACTGTCTACAATCTTCAAGTTGACCAATATCAAACTTACTTTGCTGGCGGAATTTGGGCCCACAATCAAAAGGGTGACGCAGTTCGAAGTATTTTTAAGGATACTGCTTATTGGAATCCCTCGGTCCAGACCGACGCGGCAGGCCAAGCGCAGGTGCGTTTTAAGTTGCCAGATAACCTCACTACCTGGGTTATTGCCTCTATCGGCTCCACTTTTGATACTAAGGTTGGCCAAATGACAAGCGAAATAGTCGTTACCAAAGACGTGGTCATCAGGCCCATTTTACCGAATATCTTAAGAACTGAGGATGAAATTGTTTTATCTGCTTTAGTTCAGAATTTCACCGACCATGACCATACTTTTGATATTGGCCTTAAGTTTGATTCGGGTAAGGTTGACTTGGTTGATTACTCCAATCTCGTGGTGAAGTCAAAAGGCTTCGAACAGGTCGATTGGAAAGTTCGGCCAGACAAAGAAAATGAAGAGGCAAAACTTATTTTTTCGGCTAAGGCTGCTGACGGTAGTAAACTTTCAGATATTATCGAGGTGGCAGTTCCTGTTTATAAATTTGGTTTTTGGGAAAAGCGAGGCGAGAATGGCGATGGACCAACGGAGTTTGCTGTTAAATTTGCTTCGGATAGTGATGAAGAAAAATCTAAGCTGACTCTTTCTTTGGCTCCCACTCTTTTAAGTTCGTTGCCCACAGCCATGAAGTATCTTGTGGGTTATCCTTATGGTTGTGTAGAGCAAACGACCAGTCGTTTTGTGCCGGCTGTCATCGCTAAAATAAATCCGGATTTATTCAAAGATTCTATTGCCGATAAAGATGTGGATGATATTATCCAAAAAAGTATTAGCCGATTAGCTAATTTTCAAAGATCAGACGGTGGTTGGACTTGGTGGTTTTCTGGCGATTCTGATGCCTTTCTTACTGCCTATGTGGTTGAGTATTTGGTGAAGGCTGCAGACGCAGGTATTAAGGTGGATGAGAACATTTTGGCAAAAGCCAAAAGTTTTCTTGAGCAAGAAAAGGAATCATCTACTCGGGATGAAACAGCGGCGAGAATTTATGGATTATCTTTACTGGGAGCGGAAAGTGGCCGTAAACTTCTGACCGATTTTAATGATATGACTCCAGATATCTTGGCCCTGGCCGTAATGGCGAATATCAGGAATGGTGATAACAACTCGGAAACAAATGGATTAAATAAATTAATCTTAATGGCCAAGACTCAAGGAGACGGGTTATATTGGGAAGCGGGTCAATCTAAGTATTTTGGCTCGCGAAACGCCTCAACGGGGCTGGCTCTTCGGGCTATCCTGGCTGTCAGTGGTGAACGTGAGTTGGCTGTCAAGGCAAGCCGTTATCTTCTTAGAAATCGTCGATTAGATTACTGGTCCAACACTTTTGGCACCGCTCAAGTGATTCAAGCTGCCGTGGATTTTGTGAGGGCGGGTGAGGAGTTTGCCCCCAATTATACTTATAAGGTCACTTTGGACGGCAAGGAAATTGGTAGTGGCGTGGTTACTGATCCTAAAAAAGCCTTGGACGAGATTGTGATTAAAGGAACTGATATTAAAAAGAAAGGTTCAGACATCGTCATTGAAAAATTCGGTGAGCAAGGTCAACTTTATTCCACCTTAATTATTGAAGAGTTTCATACAGATAAAAAGGCTAACGCCGTCAACCACGGGCTTGAGATCAAAAGAGAGTATGTTGATGAAAAGAACGAAGAATATTCTTTATTAGGGGTAGGGGATACAGTGACCGTTAAAATTACTGCTGGTGGTCTTCAAGCTCCTGAAAATTACGGCGTCATCGTTGATGAGTTGCCTTCGGGCATGATTCCGATTAACCCCGCCTTTGAAAGTGAACAATATGGCCAACTACCGCGTCAATACCAATACGGGGTGAGTGGTCGAGAAGTGACTAAGAATGGCATGATTCTTTCTTTGTACAAGATGGGTTCAGGAACCCATGTTTATACCTATCAAGCTCGGGTGGTGAGCGAAGGAGAATTTAGTGCGCCTCCGGCGACAGCCTTTTTGATGTATTCTCCAGAGATTCACGGTCACTCGGCTGCCCAAACGGTTAAGATAGCCAGAAAGTCTGTTCTTATCCCCAGAAAGATAGTCAAAAAAGCAAAATCGTTAATCGAAAACAAAAAGATTTTGATACTCGGGACGAGCGCACTTCTAATTTTGGTGGCCGGCATGGTGTTTATTGTTAAACGCCGGCGAAAATTGCCAAAGCAACCACCTAAAGAGCCTATGGCTCAATCGGGTTCTTTAACTCAATCTCCACCTGGCCCGATCGACAGCAGACAATGAATAGGAAAAATGTTCTCTTCGTGGTTATTGCCACTATTTTAATTGGAGGCGTTGTTTTTTTCTCTTTGAACCAAAAATCTCCCCAGGTTTACCAAAGACAAAACCAATATCTTGGTATTTCCGTGGAAGGAGACTATCACCCAGTAAAATTTTTTGATGAAAAGCTTTTTTTTGCCGGTATCTTAAAGGCAGAAGAAAGACGCGAAAGCTTTAGCTATCTTCTTGCTGGTGGTATTATTCCTCACGATTTTTTATCAAGTTCCATGATGGCTGATTTTTTTAACCGTCTTGCTTATCAGAAACCTCAAACAATCATTCTTATTGGCCCAAATCATTATGAAAAAGGTGATTTTAAGGTGTTGAGTAGTTGGTATGGTTGGGATACTCCTTTTGGAGTGGTTAAATCCAACCAAGAGATTGTCAAAAAATTGGTTAATCACCGCTTAGCCAGTACCGATGAAGAGATTTTGTCAAATGAACATTCAGTGGTCGGTCTGATGCCTTTTATTAAATACTTTCTGCCAGAGACTGATGTTGTGCCAATTATTGTTTCGGCGACCACCACTCAAAAAGAAGTTGAAATTTTGGCCAATAATCTGGCTGAGATTGTTAATGAGAAAAGAGTTGTTTTGGCTTCGGTGGATTTTTCTCATTATCTTAAGATGGAAGAAGCCCAGAAAAACGATTTGAAAACCCTGGAGATTATTAAGAATTTTGAATATCCGAAATTATTTTCTTTAGGGAACGACTACCTCGATTCTCCGGCTTCGGTGGCTACGCTGCTTGTGCTTATGCAAAAAATAGGCAAGACTCAGTTAGAAGTGCTTCATCACACCAACTCAGGGGAGTTGCTCCATGACCCTTTCGTTCAGACCACTAGTTATTTCTCAATTGCGTTTTATTAAGACTTTACTTAATTGTTCTATTTCCTCTAAAATTCTGGTTTTTTGATCAGCTGTCATAAAACTTGGTTGGCCGAAATTGTCTATTTCTACTGGAAGAAGTTCAACATCAACAAGTTGGTTTTCAAAAAAAGTAAAACGGCCAACTATTCCTTGTTTGGTTTTTTCTGACCAGGCCTGGTCAAAGATGAAATTGCCAAGACTGTAAAGGATTATTCCTCCTTTATAGATTTCTACTGGTTGGATCCAATGAGGATGGTGGCCAATGACTAAATTTGCTCCGGAATCAATAGCCCAGTGGGCTAGTTCTTGTTGTCTTTTGGTAGGTTGGCTGGTGTACTCAATACCCCAATGGAAAGCAACCACCACCACATCTGCTTTTGTTTTGGTATCATTTAGCTCTTGGCTAATTTTGTTTTTATTTGCAGGAGTAATCATGAGGTTACCAGCACCGGTATCGTTGTAACCCAAAAAAGCAAAGTGGTTGCCTTTTGATTCTTTAAAAACAGGGCCCGAAACTCCCGTAGTAAGAATATTGGCGTTTTTTAATAAAGAAAGGGTAGTTTTAATCCCTTCTGAACCATAATTGTTGGCATGATTGTTGGCCAAATTGGCTACATCGATACCAGCAAACTTCAAGCCGGCAATATTTTTGGGATCAGCGCAAAACTTCATCCCTTCAGTGGTTAGAGGACAATTTTCCACCAACGGTGATTCAAGATTGATAAAGGTAAGGTTAGCCTTTTTGAATGTTTCAGCTGTCTTTTCAAACGGCCAAATGAAGTTTTGAGAATAATAACTTTTGAAGTTGACTGCTCTTCCGAGCATGACATCGCCAGTGGTGATCAGAACTATCACTTTTCGCCCCAACCAGCCAGTCATCCAGCTGTGATTCTCTTGGAATATTCGTTCAAGTGTGAGTGGCGGTGGTTTAAATTGGAAAGACGGGAAAGAAGATGTTGTTTTTGGTAATTGATTACTTATTTTTGACCCAGGATTCAGGAATAGACAAAACCAAAGGCCAATTAAACTTAAAGAGATTAAAAGTAAAAATAAAAATCTGTTTTTCTCCATCAATCTTGACCTGGCTTAATTGTAGCAAGTTTTAGGTTTTTTTACCCCTTGATGGTATCCTTAAACTGAAAAAAGATGAAAAAAATCAAAATTAGAGCCGGTCAATTAGAGATGGAAGCTGAACTTAATGAGTCTTCTGTAGCTCAAAAGGTTTGGAAAATTTTGCCCATTAAAGCCCAGACTAATACCTGGGGTGAGGAGATTTATTTTGAGATTCCTTTAAAAACTGAGTTAGAAAATCCTCAAGAAGAAGTTAAAGAAGGCGATTTAGGTTACTGGCCACCAGGCAGAGCTTTTTGTATCTTTTTTGGTTTAACCCCTGCCAGTTCTCCTGGTCATATCCGGCCAGCCAGTGAAGTGGAAGTAATTGGCAAAGTTTTAGGTAACCCCAAAAAATTTGGCCAAGTATCTTCAGGTGAATCGGTCTTCATTGAAAAGCAAACTTAAAACTGCTAATCTGGATTCATGTGGCGCGACCGATTGATTAGATTTTTAATTATTGTTTTAGTGGCTGGTTTGGTTTTAGGATTGGCCAGGACATTGGTTAAACGTCAACAAGATCCAGAAGCAAAAAGTTTTCAGGTACCAATTAAAAAAAAGGTAGAAGATTGGGGAGAAAAAGTTTTAGGAACAGTGGTTGAAAAGTTGCCTAAGGCGCCGAATTTAGAAGAGGTTGAACCCGAGGGCGAATCTGCTCCAGAGAATCAAGAGACGCAGGAAACCGAGCCAATTGAAGAGCCGGTCCAAAATATTCAAACCCAAACGCAGGTTTTGATCGAAACCATTAAGGAATTACCTCAGGATCAAATCGAGGCGATTAAAAAGCAAATTTACAAAGAGTTTTGCGAGAAGCTTTTGAGTGAGTGATTTCAAAAACTAAGATTCGGCTGACGATCAAGTGAATTAATGTTTTTGACAAAATCACTTCGTTTAACTTGATACCAAGCACAAACCCCAATCATGGCGGCATTGTCTGTAAATAATTTTTGATGATAAGGAATAAAAACCTTCAGGCCGAATTTTCTGGCAGTTTTACGAGTCATCATTCTGATTTGTAAATTGTTGATTACCCCGCCGCCCAAGACGATTTGGCTGGGATGATATTGGCTGATTGCTTTTTTCAGCTTGATCGTTAGGGCTTGGGCCACGGTTTTTTCAAAGGAGGCAGCAAAGTCATAATAAAATTGCTTATTTAGCCTACGACCAGCGCGAATTTTTTGGATTTTATAAAGACAGGCGGTTTTTAAACCCGAAAAGCTAAAGTTTAAATCTTTTGAGCCTTTCATGGGAATAGGTAACTCATATTTTGGCTGACCTTTTTTGGCCAACTCAGAAATAATCGGTCCACCAGGATAACCCAAATCAAGCATTTTGGCCACTTTGTCAAAAGCCTCACCAGCCGCATCATCTAAAGTTTCGCCCAAAAGTTGATATTTCCCAAAATCTTTCACCAAAACTAGTTGGGTGTGGCCGCCAGAGACAAGCAATCCTAAAATGGGAAATTGAGGCTTAATCTTAGTGAAAGGCCCATTGCCTTTTGAATTTTTGGCAAAAGACGAAAGCAAATGGGCCTCCATATGGTTGACAGTGATAAGAGGTTTATGGTGTTTTTGGGCTAATTTTTTGGCTTTGGCGATGCCTACCTCCAAAGCAGGTGCTAAACCAGGACCAAAGGTAATAGCGATGGCATCGATTTGTAACCATTTTTTTCTGGCTCTTTTTAAGGCTTGATTAATTACCGGGTCAATTAATTTTTGGTGCATCCGTCTGGCAATATGAGGGACTACGCCGCCATATTCTTGATGAAATTCCACTTGAGAAGAAACAACGTTACTCATCACCCGGTCATCAATCGTGACGGCGGCTGAAGTTTCATCACAAGAAGTATCAATGGCTAAAATGGTGTAATCCTTTTTCATCTTCTGATATTATAGAGTAAAACTATGCGTGATTGTATTTTTTGCAAAATAGCTAAGGGTGAATTACCTTGCTATAAGATTTACGAAGATAAAGATTTTTTGGGGTTTTTGGATATTAATCCCACTAATTCTGGCCAGTCCCTTTTAATTCCCAAAAAACATTATCGCTGGGCAGATGACATCCCCAATTTTGGCGCTTATTTTGAGGCAGCCAAAAAAATAGGCTTGGCCATCAAGAAAGCTTTAAAACCTATGGCTGTATGCTATGTGACTTTAGGCTTTCAAGTTCACCATGCCCACATTCGAATTATGCCTCGGTTTGAAAATGATGGTCACGAAGGGGAGCTTAATTTTAAGCTTTTTAAGAAAATAAGTGAGAGCGAGATGAAAGAAATTGCAGAAAAAATTAGGAAAGAGATGATTTAGATTTGATATTTAATTCTTCTTTTGGTAGGTGAGAGGGTTTCGATTTCCAGCCAGATGACTTTTGCTTTTTTCCCAGCAGCGATTTTTTCCAAGATTTTTTTGACTTTTTGAAGCCATTCGATGGCAATAACATTGCCGGGTTTGAGCATTTTTTTAAGGCCAAGTTCCAATAGCTCTTCACCTTTTTCCATCCGCCAAGTATCAATGTGATAAAGAACGCCGGTAAGAGCATCAAGTTGGTAAAGATATTCGCGAACAAAAATGTAAGTCGGTGAGGGCACGTTGGTTTTAATATTTAAAGTGGTGGCTAAACCTTTGACAAATTGGGTTTTGCCAGAACCTAATTCTCCTTGAAGGGCAAAAATTAGAGGGCTTGAATTTAAAAGATTTTGGTAACGCTTAAAAATTTCTTTAGCAATTGTCTTAGTTTCTTTTTCAGAATTAGAGACAAAAATTTGGCCAGCGATTTGAGGAATTTTAATTTTGCCCTGGCGAAGAACTGTTGGTTCATTAAGAGTGGTGTCGACTACTGTCGACGGTTCCCTTTTAGGCAAGCGTCCAGCGTCCAGGAAAAGGTCAATCATGGTTTGCTTTTTGCCTGAGGTATAACGCTGCCAGTCGGCAAGAGAGTGAGGCTGTTTTTTGCCCGAAGTATTGGCAGAGGTAGCCGTGATGGGTTTGCCAAATTGGGCAATGAGTTTGAGAATTAAGGGATAGTCAGGAATTCTGATTCCCAGAGTTTGGCTAGCTGATTCCAAGCCAAAAGTCACTTTACCTTTGCCTTGGGAGACGACGGTCAAAGGACCAGGCAAGAAATTTTGATAAAGATTTTCGGCTGTTTCGTTAATTTTGACATATTTTTTAGCCATAGTTTGGTTAGCCACAGCCACTGAAATTGGTTTTTTTCCTCGGCCACCTTTGTATTGAAGAAGTTTTTTGACTGCCTGTGGGTTGGTGGTATCAGTCCCCAAACCATAACAGGTTTCCGTGGGGTAAATAATTAAACCGCCTTTTTTTAAGACAGCAATTGCTTTTTGAATTGCTTGTTCTGGTTTTTCTTTTTTTAGATTAATGATTTTCACAGGATTATATTATTATACTTCGCAGTGACACTCGTATAATTCTCTTAGAGCATTATACCTTGTTGTTGGTCGGTTGACAGTCTAATCGAATTGTGTTATAACTAAGTTCGAATGGAGGTGAAACTATGTTACAGAAAATAATTCAAGTCGGTAATTCCGCGGCAGTGACTATTCCCAGAGGTTTTTTAAGAGAAATTAATGGTCGAATTGGTAGTCGAGTTAATGTTCAAGCAGACATTGCTAAACGACAACTTGTTCTTTCTTGGCCAAAACCTAAAAAAAAAGAGAGAATAATTGATGAGGAAGTTTACCGAGTAGCCAAAAGACTGCTTAAGCGCTATCGACCGGTATTTGAAATTTTAGCGAAGAAATGAGATATCTCCGAGCTCAAGATTTCATTCTTCTTCATGATTTGGTGGTTGAAGCAACGGGCGGCAACCATGGTTTACGCAGTTATGAAGCTCTTGAGGCAGCTACTCAACGGCCTAAAAGTTTTTTTGCCGGAAAAGAACTTTATTCAAATATTTTTTTAAAAACCGCTTCAATGATGCATTCACTAATCAAAAACCATCCTTTTGTTGATGGGAATAAAAGAACAGCTATTCTTGCCGCCATGGCAATGTTAGAATTAAATGGCTTAAAGTTTGAAGCCAGTCAGGCAGAAACAATCGCTTTTACTTTGAGGGTGGCGAAAAAAAAGGTGCCTTTGGAAAAAATCGCTAATTGGCTAAAAAAACATACCAAAAACTAAAAAAAATGAATGAAGAATTGAAAAAACGCATTGAGGATTTAAAAAAAAAGCTTGATCCTGATAAGTTGCAAAAAGAAATTCGCCAGATTCAGGCGGAATCAAGCAAACCTAATTTTTGGCAGGATCACCAGACAGCCTCAAAAAAAATGAAAAGACTGGCTGATTTGGAGGATGAGTTGGCTCAATTGGAGAGCTTAGAAACTTTATGGCAGGAAGGTAAAGAAAAAGAATTGGAAAAGAGTTTAAAAAAATTTGAATTAAAAACTTTTCTTTCCGGGAAATATGACTCTTTTGACGCTATTCTATCCATTCATTCCGGTCAAGGAGGGGTAGAGGCGATGGATTGGGCCCAGATGCTTGAGCGAATGTACATCCGTTTTTTTGAAAAAAAAGGTTGGCATCATGAATTAATTGATGAGACGCCCGGAGAAGAGGCAGGTATCAAAAGCGCCACTTTGACTGTTTCCGGCCCTTATGTCTATGGGTTTTTAAAGTATGAGGCTGGTACTCATCGTTTAGTTCGTCAATCACCTTTTAATGCCGATCAATTGCGGCAGACTTCTTTTGCTTTAGTAGAAGTTTTACCTCAGCTTGATGAAAAGGATGAAATTGAAATAAAGGATGACGACTTGGAATGGCAGTTTTTCCGTTCTTCCACTCAAGGCGGGCAGAATGTCCAGAAAGTTTCCACCGCAGTCAGGTTAATTTACAAGCCTACTGGGTTGACGGTTACTTGTGAACGAGAGAGAACCCAGGAGCAGAACCGAAAAATTGCCCTTCAACTTTTAAAAGCCAAATTATGGGTTCTTGCTGAAGCTCGGGCTAAAGAAAAAGAACAAAGATTAAAAGGTGGTCGGACTAAGGCTGCTTGGGGAACTCAGATCCGTTCCTATGTTTTACACCCTTATAAAATGGTTAAAGATTTGCGGACTGGTTACGAAACTGATGATGCTGAGGCAGTTTTGGATGGAGAACTTGACGGTTTTGTTGAAGCAGAAATTAAAAATGTGTTAGACTAATGTAAATAAAGGAGGTGATATGGAAGAGAGCGAAGAAAAAATAGTTAAAGAATTTCCCAATTCTTCTTCGAGAAATTCTTTGAAGGGGATTTTGTTACCAGCCGGCGTTATTCTGGCCATTATTTTGGCTGGAACCGGCACTGGTTATTTATTGTCCAGGCGAGGAGGAACAGAGGGTCAGGTGGTCAAAACCATGGATGGTGCCGAAGTTGTTCAAGGGCCAAAAGAAGTGGGTATCAAAGATGAAAAGATTTTTCGTGATTCGGCTGAAGGGAAAATAGAGGTTAATGATAGAAGTCTGGTTGAAGAAGGTTCCCATAGATTGATACGAGCAGGAGGTGAAAGCCAAACTGCTTATTTGACTTCTTCGGTGGTTGATCTTAGTCAATTTCTTGGAAAATGTGTCGAAGTTTGGGGAGAAACTTTTGCCGCCCAAAAAGCAGGTTGGCTAATGGACGTAGGTCGGGTGAAAACCTTGGATAGATGTCCTGAAGGGCTTTGAGGAACTTGTACTGAGCGAGACCTCAGCGGTGAGCTCAGTCGAACCGCGGAGTGAGTCGAAGTATGATTAAATTCAAAAACGTAACCAAAAGGTTCGGTACGATTACTGCCTTGGATAAGGTAAATTTTGAAATTCCTGATAAAGAGTTTGTTTTTATTACTGGTCCTTCTGGAGCTGGCAAGACAACCATTGTCAAACTAATTCTCCGCGATTATCTGCCCACTTCAGGCAAAGTCAAAGTCAATGAATACCACCTCGACGAGATAGCCAAAAAAGAGCTGACTAATTTAAGAAGAAATATTGGTGTTGTTTTTCAAGATTATCGATTATTATTTGATCGGACGGTTTATGAAAACGTTTCTTTATCTTTGAAGGTTTTGGGTGAAAAAGAAGAAAAGATAAAAACAGAGGTAGACAAAGTGTTAGCATTAGTAGGGTTGGCTGATCGGGCTGAGTTTTTTCCTTCCCAACTGGCTGGTGGTGAACTGCAGCGGGTTTGTTTAGCCCGGGCCGTGGCGGCTAAACCCAAAGTTGTTATTGCTGATGAGCCGACCGGCAATGTTGATCCCACCACTGCTTGGCAAATTGTTAAATTGTTAAAAAAAATTAACGAGTTAGGCAAAACCGTGATTATGACTACTCATAACTTTGAGATTGTAAACTCTCTTAAAGAAAGAGTCATCGAGTTGGATAAAGGCAAATTAGTTAGTGATAAAAAGAAAGGTAAATATCGGGTGCGGTAATGAAACAACACTTAAAAACTGCCTGGACCCATATCCGCCGCTCACCATATCAATCTTTGGCAGCGGTGGCCATTATGTTTTTGACCTTTTTTGTCGCCTCGGTCACGGTGTTGGTGGCCTCTAGTTCTCAAGCAATTTTGACCTATTTTGAAACCAGACCTCAGGTGACGGCCTTTTTTAAAGACGAAGTTGAATTAGACCAAGTTGACATTTTAAAGGCAAAATTGGTCCAAACCGGCAAGATTAGCCAGACAAAATATATTTCCAAGGAAGAAGCTTTAGCGATTTACCGAGAGCAGAATAAAGATGACCCCCTTTTGTTGGAAATGGTGACGGCCAATATTCTACCGGCTTCTTTGGAAGTTTCCACTACAGATATCTCATATCTTGGTGAAGTGGCTCAAATTCTTCGTAATGAACCAGGAGTTGAAGAGGTGATTTTCCAAGAAGATATTGTCACTGCCCTTAAAACCTGGACAAGCACTTTAAGAAAATTCGGCACAATTTTAATCAGCTTTTTGGGCTTGGTTTCTGTTTTGATTATTTTAATCATTGTTAGCATGAAGGTGGCGGTGAGAAAGGATGAAATTGAAATTTTGCGCTTAATTGGTGCCACGACTGGGTATGTCAGAATCCCTTTTGTTTTAGAAGGCATTTTTTATGGGGTGGTAGGCGCTTTTTTGGCCTGGGGAATGGTTTATCTTTTACTGCTTTATGCCACCCCGTTTTTGGCTGAATTTTTGGCCGGAATTCCCATTTTACCAATTCCGGTCGTGTTTATGCTTTGCCTTTTAGGTGGGGAGCTTTTGGCCGGGATTTTGATTGGCAGCTTGGGAAGCTTGTTGGCAGTCAAAAGATATCTGCGTTAGACTTTAAATGAAAATACTCTCTAAAAAAGCTCGACTTTTCCTTGCTTTTCTTTTGCTTCTTGTTTTTTCAGTCCACTCGGCTTTGGCGGTTACTGAAGAGGAATGTAAACAAAAACAAAAAGATGATATTGATGCTGGAGTTGCTTGCTGGGAAGAATTGTTAGGTGATGTTGGACAAAGAAAACAAAGCCTTAAATCGGAAATTGCTAAATTTAACACCAGAATTGCTTTAACCACAGCCCAGATTGTACAAACGATAAAAGGAATACGGGAATTGGAAGAAGAAATTAGCGGCTTGGTAGTTAAGATCTCCAGTCTTGATAAATCTTTAGATGAACTTTCCGGTGTTTTGATAAAAAGAATTGCCGCTACTTATAAGAAGGGAAAAATTGAACCGCTGGCTTTGTTTTTTTCTTCAAAAGATTTTTCCGAGTTTGTCAGTCGCTATAAATATTTACGGGTGATTCAACTTCATGACCGGAGTTTAATGTTTCAGATGGAAACGGTCCGGACCAATTACGATGACCAAAAAACTCTTAAAGAGGAAAAACAGGTGCAACTTGAGGCAGCCAAGAAAAAATTAGAGTCACAAAAGGTTCTTTTGAGCCAGCAAAAAGCAGATAGGGAGAACCTTCTGAAAATCACCCAAAACGATGAGAAGCGTTACCAGGCCTTATTAGCTGCTGCCAGGGCTGAACAGGAGGCGATGCTGGCAGTAATGAGGCAAGCCTTAGCTTTGCTTAAAGATGGTACGCCGATAAGTAAAGGTGCAGAAATTGCCTTGATGGGGAATACGGGCTATCCTTGTTGCTCGACTGGCACTCATCTTCATTTTGAAATTAGAAAGGACGGTGGCGCTCAAAATCCAGCTTCGTATCTCAAATCCAGAGATGTTGTTTGGGATAATGCTCCTGATGAATCTTTTGCTTTTATTGGTGATTGGGATTGGCCTATGAATGGCCCTCGGATAACTCAAGGGTTTGGGATGACTCATTATGCCCGGATTGGCTATTATGGTGGTCAGCCCCACACTGGAATTGATATTGTTGGCTCACCAGTAATGATTCGGGCTTCTCGTGAAGGGACACTTTATAAAGGGTCGACAAGTTGCGGTTCGGGTTGTCCGATGAACTATGTGGCCATTGATCACGGTGGCGGTTTGATTTCTTGGTACTGGCACGTCCAGTAAAAAAAATGTCTGCCCATGGCTGGGTGTTTTCCCCTAATTTCCGGGAATATATTCGGCCGAGATATTTGTTTTCGGTCAATTCTTTCAGCCAGGTGTTGATTCGTCGGGGATCTTTGTGGTTAAGGAATTTCTGGAGGTGGCGTCTGTTAAGGAAGCGGAATCGGTACAAGAGGATAAGGATTTCTGTTTGTTTTGAAGTCAGTTTTTTTGTTTGAGTCATAAAGTTGTTTGAGGCAGTTTTTTCCAAACCTTTGACTTGTTTACGTTTCTTCTCCCTTATCTATAAGGGAAAGGGGTAGTAATTATCGGAAATTTAAGGCTAAATTTAATGTTTTTTTGTCCCAGAGCGCTGGGACAATTTTAAGGCAATATATTTCCCGATTGAGTTTCAGTGGTGGGGAAGTTTTGGGCGAAGGAGAAGAAGCAACAACTGCTTTTTATCCGCTAGAAGGAGCTGAGGAAGAGTCAGAAGAAACAACGCCTTCTAGCAAAAATCTTGGTTACCTAAAGTTTTTCTTGTTTTGGGATTAGCCATTCTTTTCGGAACAGTTCTTTCTTTATGGTATAATTTTCTTAGAAATGACGGAGCAGGGAGAAACAATTGAGTCTCCTCTTTTATGGCAAGAGTTAACGCCTGAAGAGGCATCACAAGCAGTTTTTGTTGGTTATTCCCACTTTGTCAACAATAATCTAGCGCCTCTTGAGGCAGCGTGTTTTTATGATTTGAGTGACGTGCAAACGGAAAATCATGACAAGCTAATAACAAGCCTTTGCCCAAATGACCTTAGTTTACAAGAGGCATCTCTTGAACTTGACCAAAAATCGGCTGAAGAGGCAGTGAGGTTGACAGCCCAGTGGCTGAAAAAGGAAATTGAAGAGAAAACTAGGAGGAAGTTGGAGCCTCCCCTTGACGAGAAGAAACCAGTTCAATTTTGGCTTAAACAAGCTAAAAAATTTTATTCTTTCAAAGAATTTAGTAGTGAAGATAGAGAAGCGATGGAGAAAGTATTAAGAAATATTAGGGTGATTTGGGAAAATCTAGAAGTACTGGCTGACCCAAAAAAACAAATTAGGCCTGACGTCAAATTGGATACGGATGGGGAAATAGTATTTGACTTTAGAGAAAAATTAACATTACCGCACTAAAATGAAAAAAGTGAGTTGGTTGCTAAGTCTTTGGTTACCCGTTGTTTTTTGGTGCGGTTTGCTTTTTTACCTTTCTTCAATTCCCAACCTTAAAGCTTCCCAAAATCCTGTTTTGGACGAAATTCTCAGAACTTTATCTCATTTTGTTTTTTATGCTTTTGGCTATTTTTTGTTTTTTCGGGCCTTAAATTATCAAAAATCAAAAAAGAATTTTTTACTGCCTTTGGGGTTGGTATGGTTGTATGGATTTTTCGATGAGCTTCACCAAAGTTTTGTTCCCACACGGACTTTTCAATTAATGGATTTGGCTGTTGATTTTGGCGGGGTCTTTATTGGCAAAATAATTGTCGAAGAATTTTTGCCCAAACTTTCAAAGAAAATACTTAGAAAGTTAAAAATGGATGGTTAAAAACTGCCATTCATGGTAAAATAGGTGTGTGTACAACTGGAGCATCGATACAAAGCGATTGAGAACAAATAAAAAAGATTGGGAAAAGTGGCAGTTAGAGCAAATGATTAATTTTGGTTTGGGTGGAAGAAAAATTTCTAGGAATCTTCTTTTAAAATATTGGCGCCGGCTCAAAATTGACCCTCCAAAAAAGAAATTTCTAGAATTTTTACTATGGGGAAGAAAATAATTACGCCTCAACAGGGAAAATTTTTGTCTTTTTTTGCCACTCAGCCTGTTTTAGTAAAAAATTTTTACTTTACCGGCGGAACGGCATTAAGTAAATTTTATCTTCAACATCGATTTTCTGAAGATTTGAATTTTTTTTCCCAAAACGAATTTGATCCAAAAGAAATAACTCCTTTTGTTTATCAAGCTAAAAAAAGCTTAGGTTTTAGCAAATTTGACTATCAGCAATCCTTTAATCGCCATCTCTTTCATTTAATTTTTTCTCCCAAAAAATTTCTTAAGATTGAGTTTACCTATTTTCCTTTTCTTCAGATTGAAAGGCCGAAAAAAAGAGAAGATATTTTTGTTGATAGTTTACTTGATATTGCCGTTAATAAGGTTTTTACTATTGCTCAAAATCCTCGTGGACGAGATTTTTTTGACCTTTTTGTAATTTTAAAAAAAAGAAGGGAATGGAACATTTTTGATCTTTTAAAAAAAGCAAGAATTAAGTTTGATTGGCATCTTGATTGGCTTCAATTTGGTACTCAGCTACTCAAATCAAAAGAATTAAAAGATGACCCCATTGTTGTTGATAAAGTATATGATTTAAATGAAATTAATAATTTTTTCTTGAATTTAAGTAAAAAAGTTGGCAGTAAAGTTTTGAAAAAATAAAAATGAAAATTTTAGTCACTGGTGGAGCTGGTTATATTGGCTCCCACACTGTCTTAGAATTACAAAAGGAGAAACATCAGGTTGTTGTTTTTGATAACTTGGTTTATGGCCACAAACAAGCAGTCAATTGCCCTTTAATTAAAGGTGATTTACTGGATAAAAACAAAATCAAAAGTGTTTTTAAAAAGGAAAAGCCCCAGGCAGTGATTCATTTTGCCAATTATGCTTCGTCTGGCGTTTCCATGAAGGAGCCGGCCAAATATTTTGAAAATAATATTATGGGTGGCTTGAATTTGTTGGAAGCAATGATAAAAGCTGGAACCAAATATTTAGTTTATTCTTCCTCTTGCGCGGTTTATGGCTATCCTAAAAAATTGCCGGTTAAGGAAACAGCTGAGAAAAATCCAGTCTCTGTTTATGGGGAGACAAAATTGATGTTTGAAAGAATTCTTAATTGGTATGACGAATTGTTTGATATTAAAAATATTTCTTTGCGTTACTTTAATGCGGCCGGTGCCAGTTTAAATGGCAAAATCGGTGAAGATCATCGTCCCGAGACTCACATTATTCCGATTGCGATGGAAGTGGCTTTGGGTAAAAGAAAAGAATTTCAACTTTTTGGAGATGATTACTCCACACCTGATGGCAGTTGCATTCGTGATTACATTCATGTTTTAGATTTAGCTGCAGCTCATATTAAAGCTTTAAAGTATTTGCAAAAGAAAAACGAAAGTGATGTTTTTAATATCGGCACAGGTCGAGGTTATTCAAACAAAGAAATTCTTCGGATGATTAAAAAGGTCAGTGGTGTTGATTTTCCAGTCAAAATTGGGCTTCGTCGGCCAGGTGACCCAGCTGTCGTTTATGCTGATAATCAAAAAGCTAAAAAAGTTTTGGGTTGGCAGCCAAAATATTCGGATTTGAAAACAATTATTGAAAGTGCTTGGCAATGGTACAAAAACCACCCTAACGGGTATAAGGGTGCATGAAAATTGTCTCTTGACAAATTTCTGGTGTCTGATATCATATATCTGATATTGAAGGAAGAGAACTATGGTTTTTATAGTTAATATCAGAGACAGAAGGCAAATTACACTACCTGCTGATGTTTTAAATCAGCTTAGTCTTTCTGTTGGTGATAATCTTGCTATTCAAGTCAAAGAGCAAAAGCTTGTTGCTAAGCCAGTTCAAAAGCAAGCGGTAGATACTTTAAAGGCAATCCAAAAAATTTTTCAAAATTCTAAAGTAAGTGAAGATGAACTTCAAAAATCTGGGCGAAAATTGAGAAAGAAACTGTCAGAAAAAATATATGAGGGATGAGAAAAGTTTTTATAGACAGCAATGTTTGGTTTTCAGCATTTTACAAAAAAGGTGTCGCTTCAGATTTAGTTAGTAAGTTGCTTCAGAGAAAATTTGAAATAGCTGTTTCTGAATTGGTTTTGGAAGAAATAATAAGAAATATTGAAAAAAAACTTCCAGCGGCTCTTTCTTTAGTATACCAGTTTTTTCAAGAGTGTCCGGTGACAGTAATTAAAAATCCTAAAATTAAGCAACTGCAGAAATTTACTGGGTTGGCTCAACAAAAGGATCTTCCCATTTTGGCCTCAGCTTTAAATTATAAATGTGTTTTTTTTGTTACCGGCAATAAAAAGGATTTTAAAATTGCCAAAATTAAAAAACAACATCATTTATTGGTATTGAATCCTCGAGAGATGTTAGACAGACTTGTGAAAACTGACTCTTGACAAGTATTTTTAGTTTGCCAATAAATTTTTCTTTACCAATTGGTTCTCCCGCTTGGCAATGGCATAAAAACCATCCAAATGGGTTCAAATGTGTATGAAAAACTGTTTATTGACAAAAAAATTATTCTCTGCGATAGTAGCTAAGCAGCTTCCTGCCCAATAAAGGCAGGATTTTTAATTATGAGCATAGAACGCGGATCTGTCTCTCTAAAAGAACGCCAAATATCAGCGTCTGAAAAAGAAACCAATCCAATTCAGCCCTTAATCCCTCTCCAAAAACCGAAAACAGAAGAAGTTGAATGGGTTGCTTTAAGTGAAGTTGTTGAAGAGGTGGGAGTTAGCCGATCGACTCTTTTTAGGGGTGCTAAGAAGGCTAGAGAAGTCGGTGAAATTAGCTCTAAAGGTAGGTTTCGCGCGTCAAAGTGGGAAAGAGGAAAACTTATAAAGTTGGCTGAAGAAATTAAAAGAAAAACGGAAAAAGCTTTAGAAGCCCCTTCTTTTGAAAGGTTTGGGAAGCCTGAGGAAGACGATTTGTTATCCCCTTACAATGTTGTTGGTAGATACTTAAGGGAAGCGGCCAATCACCCCATTTTGAGCCCTCAACAAGTAAAAGAACTTTGTCAAATCATGGCTTTGGGGGAAGAAACTGAAAGTGAAGAAGCAAGAGATAAGCTTATTCTTTATAACCTTAAATTGGTTGTCTATATCGCTAGAGGATATCAAGGTCTGGGAGTACCGCTTCTTGACTTAATTCAAGAGGGCAATCTTGGTTTAATTAAGGCGGTGGAGAAATTTGATTACACACGAGGTTATCAATTTTCGACTTATGCCAGCTGGTGGATTCGCCAGAGAGTTACTCGAGCCATTTCTGATCAAGGGAGAACCATCCGCTTGCCGGTTCATGCCAGTAGGGCTTTAAGAAAAATCTATCAAGTCATAGAGGAGCTTAAACCAGAAAAAGGACGTGAACCAACAGAAGAAGAAATCGCTAATTCAACTGGACTTACTTTAGAAAGAGTTAATTTTCTTTTAAAAAGAGGCAGAAGGCCACTTTCATTGCAAGAAATTGTTGGTGATGATGGTGATGCAGAGTTGGGTGACTTTATAGAGGACAAGAGTCTTCCTCCGCTCCAAGAACATGCCTCGCAACGTATCCAGCGAAGTTTGTTAATCGCAAAATTGGAAGAGGCTTTCACGGTTCTGACTCTCAGAGAAGTACAAGTTTTAAGGTTACATTTCGGTTTAGATGGTGGCCACGCCCTTACCTTAGAAGAAATTGGCGAAAGATGGGGTAAGACTAGAGAACGGATTCGCCAGATAAAGCAAGAAGCTTTGAGAAAACTTGACTATTATCGGGCGGCAGAACTTCAACCTTTTTCAGAAGGTGTGAGAACTGAGTAGCCCTAAAATCTCTAAATACTTCTTTTTTTAGCGATTTGCCAACAGCAAGCAAGAAGATAGGCAAAAAATTACAACCCAAACTGATTACTGAAACTCAATCAGGAAATATATTGCCTTAAAACTGTTATAGCGCTCTGTAACAAAAAA
>DATLBE010000025.1:0-2894 GCA_035527075.1 Nevskiaceae bacterium
TCCTGAAGCGTCCCATCTTTCTTCTGAACCTTTATATCTGCCATTCTCATCACCCCCTTTCTTTGCTTTGTTGTTTATTGTCCCATCATCTCTTGAGGGTTGATAAAGTTAATATTAGTCGGAGGTTCAAACTTAGAATCAGAAACAATGGTCGGTACGCATTGATAATCATAATCGGGGGCCTGAGCACTATATCCCTCTGGTATCGCACCCTCCTCCACCCCTTCTTCGCCTCCTTCTTCCGGCTCAAAACAAAACTTAAAACCTTCAGTCTTGCCTTGCTCCCAAGAATAGGTGCAATCATCAACCATAATCGAATACATTTTTTTACCAGCTTGAGTCATTTCGGTATAAATTTTTTGATTCTTGATATAAGAGGTAGCAAAATTGTTGTCGTCTTTTTTCCAAGTGCACTTCATTGATTGGCCTTTTAACAAAGCATCTTTAAGTTTACCGGTAAAACTTTTTTCTTCAATCTCCGCTTTTTGAATTCCAGTCTCACCACCAGGAACTAACTCCCCCTTCTGGAAAAATTTTCTACCACCAATCCCCAAACCTACTCCAATTACCACAATAGCTACAATAATTATTGGTAAAGCTTTTTTCATTTGTCTCACCCCCTTTCTTACATCTATTCTACAAAAATTTAACCATTAGTCAAAAAGGCAATTCTTCTGAGTATTCTTCTTCCTTAATATCTCCGATTATTTCTCTGACTTTTTCTTTCTCTGGACAAAAGGTTTTAAATAAACAGAACTTACAGAGTTTGCTCGGTTTGGTCTCAAAATTTTGGCAGGTTTTAATCTGGTTTATTTTTGCCAATATTTCCTTTTTAATCTTTTCCGTTTCTTGCTTTTCTAAGTCAAACTCCTTTTTATGACCGGTTTTAAGAAAATAAAAACTGGCTTTAGCAACTGTCTTTTTAAAATTTTCTTCAGCCAAAACTTTGTAAAATCTTAGCTGAAATTGGTCGCCGTTTTCTTCCTTGCCGGTTTTAAAATCAACAATATTTAAAGAATCATCATCTTTCATCACCAAGTCAAATTTACCACTAATATCAAACACCTCTGATAGGGGAGTAATTAAATTTTGATAATCTTCAATTGATCGCCGCAAATCTTGGGTGGGTAAATATTCAAACTCAGGTTCAATTTTTGCCATTTGTAAAAAGTTTGCTAGCATAACCAAAGCCTGACTATAAACTTCCCTTTCCTCATCTAAACTTTTAAACCCACCCCATTCACCTAGAGGTGGCTTTTTATTCCACATGACCTCACTTTGCCAAGTCTGTTTAAGAAATTCTTTTAGCTGTTCATAAGTTCTTTGCTCAACTGGCGCATGATAAAAAAGAGTAATGGCATTGTGAATCGCTTTGCCTAAAGTTTGGAAACTGAAAATATTGTGAGGCAGTTTTTTCAAATCATTTTTCATCTTGGAGTAGATCGGATCAAGATAAGAAAAATGGTATGACTTCGGGCATTTCTCAAACATGCCCAATTTGCTCACAGAATAAATTTTTGAATAGTCTATTATTTCATCCATATTATTATTCTACCAGATTAAGGATTGAAAAAAAGCCTTTTTTAAAATAAACTAGTAAACGTGGGCAGAATTCATTTAATTAGCGGCCGGTCTCATCTTGTTTTGGCACGAAAAATTGCTAAATTACTCAAAACACCCCTTACACCAATCGAGATTAAAACATTTGCTGATGGTGAAATTTATGTCAGAATTAAGGAAAAAGTAAGAGGCGATGATGTTTTTTTGATCCAGAGTCTGTCATCGCCTGTTAATGAACATTTAGTCGAGCTTTTAATTACTATTGATGCCTTACGTCGGGCTTCAGCCGCTAGAATCAATGTTGTCTGCCCTTATCTTGCTTATAGCCGCCAAGACCGAAAAATAGTTTCCCGGGAGCCGATTTCGGCCAAACTGATTGCCAATTTGATTACTAAAGCTGGGGCGAGCCGAGTATTGACTGTTGATCTCCATGTTGAACAAATCCAAGGGTTTTATGATATTCCCTTTGACCTTCTTGTTGGCTATCCCCAGTTTGTTGATTATCTGCTTAAGAAAAAGTTCAAAAATATGGTAGTTGTTTCTCCAGATATTGGCGGGGTTAAACGGAGCAGAAAAATGGCCGTTTTGTTAAAAGCGCCTTTGGCTGTGGTTGATAAAAGAAGAAAAACTTACAATCAATCAGAAGTTGTAAGAGTAATCGGTGAGGTAAAAGGAAAAACAGCCGTTGTCATCGATGACATTATTGATACAGCCGGAACCATCACCCAAGCTGCTTATGCCTTAAAGCAAAAAGGAGCAAAAGAAATTATTGTTTGCGCCACCCACGGCTTACTAACTGGTGATGCCTGCCAAATACTCGAAAAATGTCCTGCTTCTCAAGTATTGCTTTTGGACACGGTTCATCTGCCCAAAGAAAAGAAAATTGCCAAAATTAAAATCATTTCTTTGGCTTCTCTCCTAGCCAAAGTCATTAAAAGAATCCATCAAGGCAGGTCTTTAGGCGCTCTTTTTACCTGGGAGAAAAAAGAAGTCGTTCTTTAATTTTATCCAAATATTAACGATATCCAACTAGCAAGGTAATGAGCAATAACAATTACTACTGAGGCAACAATTAGATGTTCCGCAACCGCTTTGTAAGGCTTTTCTTTTCGCCTCTCGGCAAGTTTAAAGCTAAAAATCCCTAATACAGATAATCCCCAAATTACACCAACCACCACCGCAGTTGAAAGCTCAAAAATTAAGAGTGGAATAATAAAACTTAAGGCAAAAACAAACTTAGACAAAAAGGTCGAGATTGTTGATTGCCAGATTTCTTTTTGACTATGTTTGCTTTCTGATTCTTCAGAAACATGAATGCCTAAAGCATCTGAAAA
>DATLBE010000026.1:0-6150 GCA_035527075.1 Nevskiaceae bacterium
ACCATCACTAACGATATTTTGGCAAATATTGGTTTGATTGAAGCTGCCCGAGAAGTGGTAAGAAACGCACCTTTAATTCCGGTTTATGAAGCCCGGTTTGTCAAAGATGCTTTGGTACGGACAGTTCACCATGGCACCCATCTTGAGGGCAATGTTCTTTCTTTGATAGAAGCCAAAAAAGTGCTTGAGGGAAAAAAAATTTTGGCCGGCAAACGTGATGTTCAAGAAGTAATCAATTACCGCAATGTCTTAAAATACATTGACAGCCTGGAAAGACAATTAAGAGAGGATTTTCATTATACTGAGTTTTTGCTGAGAAAAATTAATGCTATTATTTGTGAGAGAATTGTCACCAACCAGGCAGGCAAGTATCGTCAAAGCCAGGTGGTTTTAAAAGATGAAAAAACTGATAAGGTGGTTTTTCGACCACCAGTGGCAGTGGAAGTGCCTTATTTACTGGAAGATTATTTTGACTGGCTTAATTCTTATGAAGCCAAAAAGCTTCATCCTGCCTTGCGGGCTGGTATTAGTCATTATTATTTAGTGGCAGTTCACCCTTTTGTTGAGGGTAATGGTCGGGCGGCCAGGGCTTTTGCCACTCTAATTCTTTTTGTTGAAGGCGCTGATGTTAAAAAGTTCTTTTCACTTGAGGAATATTTTGATAAGGATGCTGAGCGTTATTATCAGGCGCTGACTACCTCTGATCAAAAGCATAGCAGTTTGGGTAAAAGGGATTTGACATCTTGGTTGGAGTATTTTACTCAGGCAATGGCGGTCGAGCTGACGAGAATAAAAGAGCAGATAAAAAGATTGTCTTTAGATATTAAGGTCAAAAGCCGAGTAGGTTCCCAGGTGCCTTTAAATGAACGACAAATTAAGCTGATTGAATATTTAGAAGAGAACGGATCGATGACCACAACCGAGGCGCGGAAAGTTACCCCTAAATATTCTGACGATACCATTGTTAGGGACTTTAACTATTTTGTTAAGAAAGGAATTGTTAGGAAAAAGGGAAAAACAAAAGCCGCCCGTTATTTAATAAGGTAATATAAAGATGAAAACCAGCGATCCACAGTTTATCTACATTGCCCTAGTTTTGCCCACCTTGTTTGGGCTTATTTTAGTGGCGGAAGGGTTAAATAAAGTTTTAAAAGAAGAAAAACAGGGTTGGGTTTCCCTTGTTTTGGGTTTTATTTTTATTGGCATTGTCATTTTTGGTTATCTTTTTTTGGTGCAAAATTTGTTATGAAATTTAAAGAACTGACTAATTATTTTGCCGAACTGGAAAAAACCGCCTCTCGTAATAAAATTACCGAGATTTTAGCTGAGCTTTTTGCCAAGTCAGAAGCTTCGGAAATTGACCAAATCTGTTATCTTTCTCTGGGCCGACTGGCACCTTTGTATGAAGGTGTTGAGTTTAATTTGGCCGAAAAAATGATGATTAAGGCTTTAACCCGAGCTTATGGGCAACCTGAAGTAGAGGTTAAGAAAAAGTTTAAACAATTAGGTGATTTAGGCGATGTGGCTGCTTTTTTTGATAAAAAAGAAAAAGCCAAACCAATGTCGGTCTCGCAGGCTTATGAAGTGCTTTATAATATTGCTATTAATTCAGGTGAAGGCTCGGTGGAAAGAAAAATCAGTAAAATGGCCAAACTTTTAGATGACTTGGATGGTCAAAGCGCTAAATATGCAGTTAGGATTCCTTTGGGCAGGTTGCGTTTGGGCTTTTCTGATTTGACCATTCTTGATGCCTTATCTTGGTTGATTGCTGGTGATAAAAGTAAAAGAAAAGAAATAGAGGCGGCTTATAATGTTCAGACTAATATTGGGTTGATTGCCAAAATCATTAAAACCAAAGGGATTAGTAATTTGAAAAAAATCGGCGTTTCTTTAGACACGCCGGTTCTACCTGCTTTATGCCAAAGGCTAGCCAATGCTGAGGAAATGATTAAAAAGATGGGCCAAGTGGCGGTTGAGCCAAAATATGATGGTCAAAGACTCCAAATTCACTTTGGCGTTAAGGATAAAAAACCAGTCCGGATTTTTACCCGCAATCTTGAAAATGTCAGCCAGATGTTTCCGGATATCGCGGCTGCTTTAGAAAAAGAAGTTAAGGCCAAGCGGGTGATTTTGGATGGTGAAGCCATTGGTTTTGATCCTAAGACAGGTAAGTTTTTGCCTTTTCAGGAAACAATCAAAAGAAAAAGAAAGTATCAGATAGGAGAAAAAGCGAAAGAAATTCCTTTAAAATTTTTCTGCTTTGATATTTTGTATAAAGATGGCAAAAATTTAATCAAACTTCCATTTGCCCAAAGGCGAAAAATTTTGGAAAAAATTTTGTCCACCGCTAACAAAACAATTGTTTTGTCTCCCCAGATTGTCACTGACAGTCCCGCTAAGCTCCGAGAGTATCACCACGAACAAATTAAAAAAGGTTTAGAAGGGGTGGTGGTCAAGAAATGGCAGGCTGGCTATGATTCTGGTAGGAGGGGATTTACTTGGGTGAAATTTAAACAGGAAAAAAGTAAAAAAGGAGGCGGGCTGGTGGACACCTTAGATTGTGTGGTTTTAGGCTTTTATCGAGGTCGAGGCAGGCGAGCTGGATTTGGCATTGGCATGATTTTAGTGGGGGTACGAAAGCCCCACTTTGCCAAGGCTTCGCGGGGCGAGGGCGAATTTTTAACAATCACAAAAGTTGGTACCGGGCCATCTGACGACCAGTGGCGAGAAATACACCGCCGCTGCGAGAAAATCAAAACAGGCAAACAGCCTAAACAATACAGTGTAGATAAAAATCTGATACCTGATGTCTGGTGTTTGCCAAAACTGGTAGTGGAAATTCAGGCCGATAATATCACCAAGTCACCTATCCACACCGCCAAATACGCCTTACGTTTTCCGCGATGGCTTCGCTTCCGCGACGACAAATCTGCTTTCCAAGCCACCACTCTTAAGGAAACCGAAAAACTCTATAAGTTGCAGAAATGAAATCTCCCCCAGCGCCTCTGTTGAAGAATTATCGAGGATTTAGTAAACTTAATGGCAGAACAACGTTAAGAAAGACTATGCCAAAAGATTTTAATTTTCATCTTCAGCAGGTTGTTGAGGAAATCCGGAAGAAATACAAACCGGAGAAAATTATCCTTTTTGGTTCTGCCGCCAGGGGGAAAACAAGAAAATGGAGTGACGCCGATTTAGTTGTTATTAAAAAGACAAAAAAAAGATTTTATGACCGGATAGAGGAGGTTTCTTTACTTGTCGAGCATAACATCCCTCTTGATTTTTTGGTCTATACTCCAAAAGAATTTCGGGAGATGGCGGGCTGGAACTATTTTGTCCAGAAGGAAATTTTAAAAAAAGGGAAAATATTATATGAATCCTAAAGAGCGCCCTGTTAGAGATTGGCTTTTGATGGCGGAATTGATTTAAAATCTGCCCAGGCTTCTTTCAAAGACGAAATCTATTCCTCAGCTTGCTTTCACTCCCAACAAACAGTTGAAAAATCACTTAAAGCCTTGCTTTTACATTTTGAGGCAGAGATCGTTAAGACCCATGATCTTTTGCTTCTTCTAAGCAGGGCAGTTAAATACGAAAAAGAATTGAAAAAGTTTAAGAAAACAGCCGCTTTTTTGAATAAATTTTATATTCCCACTAGGTATCCTGACGCCTTTCCTGGAAGTTTACCTGAGGGACTACCAAAAAAGAAAGAGGCTGTTCAAGCTTTTAAAAGAGCGAAAGAAATATTTGAATTTATCACCAAAAAATTACTTTGAACATCCGTTTCCGCGACGACAAATCTGTTTCCCAAGCCACCACTCTTAAGGAAACTGAAAAACTTTTTAAACTTCAAAAGTAACCTATATTTTGATTTTCTAAGCCTTTTTTGTTAGTATTCCTTCATGGCACCTTAAGAATTGGCATTTAAGAAGAGGAAACAGGAGAAAGATGGAGGGGAAAGATGAAGATGAAAGGCGTCGTCAAAATCGAGAATCCGGTGGCGAGGTGATTCGCTGGGCTAGGGGCTATCCTAGCATTCATCGCAGGTATAGGCGTGGTTGGATCAGCAGTTGTGAAGGTGTTTTACAAAATAGGTAGGCTGACCCTGTCTTTCTGGAACAGCATCCTGGGGTGGGGGGAGCCTAGTGATATTGCGAATGCCGTCGCAGTTGGGATCCTGACGACAGTTGCTGTGTTCATAGGCTTTGTGATTCTGTGGGGAGCCTATGCAGGAATCCGGGAGACAAGTGACTGGCTATTCAATTCCGCGGCTGTTGAGAAAGCCACGTCTACGTGACCGAGGAGCGAAATTCCTATCTTCTAAGTGTCAAGACATTTGGTGCCTTTTTCTGTGCTACAATGAAGGTGATGGATAAAGATTTTTTAAAAACTGGTTTAACTTCAGTTGAGGCGCAAAAGCGTTTGGAGAAATTTGGGCCAAACGAGCTTAAAAAGAAAAAAGAATTTTCTTCTTTGAAACTTTTTTTCTCTCAATTTAAATCGCCTTTGGTTTACATTTTGGTTTTGGCGGGTTTGGTGACGCTTTTCCTTCAAGATTTTATAGATACAATTGTTATTTTTGTGGCGGTTTTTCTTAATACAATTTTGGGCTTTTATCAAGAGCAAAAAGCCCAAAAAGCACTTTCGGCTTTGCGAAAACTTTTATCTCTTAAGGCTAAAGTCATTCGAGGTGGCAAACAGCAGGAGATTGAGGCTAGTCAAGTAGTCCCTGGTGATATGGTGGTTTTGACAATTGGCAGCCTAGCGCCGGCTGATGGAGTTTTGGTTGAGAGCACTGATTTAAGTGTCAACGAAGCCATTTTGACCGGTGAGTCAATGCCAGTCAGTAAAAATGTGGCGGCTAGTCCCGACAAGCCGAAAAAGGAAAACATCGTTTTTATGGGGACAGCAATGGTAACAGGCATCGCCAAGATGTTGGTAACAAAAACCGGTATGGAAACAGAAATGGGCAAGATAGGCAAAGCAGTTGAGGAGATTGAAGAAGAAAAAACACCCCTGCAAATCCAGCTAGGGAAATTAGCCAAAATTTTAGCTATGGTTGTTGGCGCCGTTACGGTGGTGATTTTTGTTTTTGGTAAGCTTTTGGGTTATGACCCCTTGGAAATGTTTACCACCAGTGTAGCCGTGGCAGTGGCCGCTATCCCTGAAGGTTTGGTAGTGACTTTGACTGTCATCTTAGCTTTGGGCATGCAGCGGATTTTGAAAAGAAAGGCGATTGTCCGCAAGCTTTTGGCTGCGGAGACGCTCGGGTCAGTCAGCATGATTTGTGCTGATAAAACGGGAACTTTGACTGAGGGAAAAATGCAGGTAGTCAAGGCCGATTTTGTCGACCAGAAGTTGGGCCAAAAAGCGGCGATTTTGTGCAATGATATGAGAGACCCTTTGGAAGTGGCAATGTGGGAGTGGGCAAAAAAAACTGTTGCCCCCAAAGCAATACAAGAACAAAATCCTCGTTTAGATGAGATTCCTTTTTCGCCCCAGACGAAGATGATTGCCACTTTGCATCCAGGACTACTTTTGGTTTCGGGAGCACCGGAAGTGTTATTAGCCAGATCCAGTTTAAAACAAAAAGAAAAAGAAACCTGGAAAAAGAAATTTGAGGAATATGGGAAGAAGGGTTATCGCTTAGTAGGGTTTGGCTACAAAAAATTTGAAAATTCTAAAATTAGAAAATTGAGCAATTCAAGCCTGGAAGGCTTGGAGTGGCTGGGTTTATTAATCTACGAGGACCCAGTCAGAGAAGGGGTCAAAGCCGCTTTAAATGAGTGCCAGCGGGCAGGTATTAGGGTGAAGGTGATTACCGGTGATTATGCTCCCACCGCCGTGGCGGTGTTAAGACAGCTTGACATGAAGTTTGACTCCCAGACTCAGGTGATGACCGGTGAGGAACTTGAAACGGTTTCTGAGAATGAATTAAAAAGAAAAGTTGACCGTGTCGTCCTTTTTGCTCGAACGACACCCGAGCAGAAGTTAAAAATTGTCCAGGCTTTAAAAGACCAAGGCGAGGTGGTGGCGATGACTGGAGATGGTGTTAATGATGCGCCAGCTTTAAAAATAGCCGACATTGGTATTGTTGTTGGCGAGGCTGCTGATGTGGCCAAAGAAACGGCAGATATTGTCTTGCTGGATTCC
>DATLBE010000027.1:0-2485 GCA_035527075.1 Nevskiaceae bacterium
ATTAAACCTCGCGATATCGAAAAGGTGCTCGTTAAGTTAGGTTTTGTTTCTAGACTCGGAAAAGGAAGTAATGTAGTTTACAAACACCCTGACGGAAGGCGTACGTAGTACCAGGCCACAGGCGGCCGGTTAGAGTTGGCACGCTAAGGGCGATTTTGAGGCAGGTTGAAATAACTACCGAAGAATTTTTGCAACTGTTAAAGAAGAAAAAATAATTGAAATCTAAAACTTACATCTCTCTGTTGATTTCCGCCTGGCGGACTTTGAATTAGAGGCTGGTGATGAAATAGTATTCAGGGAGTGGGATCCCAAAACAAATGGAAAAACATGGGATGTACTTAATTGAATGGGATGAGTAAAAGTTTTTAGAACAGTTTTCATTGCTCTTTAATTTTATCTTATGTTAAGATTGTGGATACGAGTTGTGGTAAGATTAAAAAATGAAAGCGGATAAAATTGCTTTTATTACCGGCATTACCGGTTTTGCCGGGTCTCATTTAGCCGAGCTACTCTTGAAAAAAGGTTATGAGGTTCATGGTCTTTGCCGCTGGCGGTCAAGGACCGAAAATATTGAAAGTATTAAAAGGAAAATTCCATTTGAAAAAACTCTTAGAGATTTGTTAAACTATTGGCGGGAGAGAATATGAAAAAAATGAGAGTCGTCAATATGCTTTCCACTTACAATGAAAAGGAAAATATTGGGCCAATGATTGAGACTTTGGAGAAAATTGGCCAAAAATTGCCCCAATATGAGTTTATGACCTTGGTGGTTGATAGCCATTCTCCAGACGGAACCGGTGGAATTGTTAAAAAAATGGCCGGGGCAAGAAAGAATTTATTTTTGTTGGAAACGCCGCGAGGCTTGGGCGTTTCTCTGATTAAAGGTTATCAGTATGCGGTTAAAGAGTTGAAAGCAGATGTGGTCATTCCTAATGACTGTGATTTCCAATGGGACCCCCAGCTAATTCCAACGATGTTGGAAAAGATTGAAGAAGGTTATGATGTGGTGGTTGCCTCTCGGCGTGTTGAGGGCGGCAAAGATAATTTTAACTGGTTTCGTAAGTTGACTCATTTTGTTTCCAATGACGTTTTTAACTATTACTGGGCTGGTATTAGAGAAGTGAAGGATTTGGCAGGTAATTTTAAGGCGATTAGGGTTAAGGGTATTTTAGACAAAGTTGATTTGAACCGGTTGGACGTCAAGGGGTTTGTTATTCAATCAACGATGATTTACGAACTTTCTAAAGTTGGTGCCAAGTTTGCTGAAATTCCGGCTGTTTTTGGTGAAAGAAGGGCCGGAGAAACTAAGGTTGGCTTTAATGTTCAGTTTATCAAAGATATTTTTGAAACAGTAAAAAATGCTACCAGGATTCGTTTGGAGCGCTCCCAACAATTTTTTAAATTTGCTGTGGTTGGTTTTATTGGCTATATTGTCAATGCCACTACTCTCCATCTTTTTGCCAGTATCTTGCTTTGGCCGGAATGGCTCAGTTGGGCAGTATCTACCGAACTTTCCATTATTTCTAACTTTACTTTCAATAATCTTTGGACTTTTCGTCACAAACAAGTTCGAGGTCGAGAGATTTTGAAAAAGTTTTTACATTTTAATTTTACTTCGGGAGGAGCGTTGCTGATTATGACTACGGCCGGTACGCTTGGGGTGAAAATCTTCGGACCTCAATACCGGCAGATTTTGCTGCCCTTTATAATCGTTTTCCTAGTGGTGCCTTACAATTATTTCATGTACACCACCTTCATTTGGAAAACCAAAAAATCAAAACTATTTGGCAAGCTCCAAAAGAAAGTTTGAAACTAATTTATGTTTTTGCTTCAAGGTTTTTTGACTGGTCTTTCAGTTGGGGTTTATTGTATCGGTGTTTGTTTGCCGGTAGTCATTCCCATCCTTTTATCTCAGCGCCGGCGTTTAAAATCTGCTTTTTGGGTGATTTTGGAATTTTCTTTGGGCCGACTTTTAGGTTACATCCTTTTTGGTCTGGTTATCAGCTGGTTGGGAGCGACGATATCAACTTCTTTGATTCATTGGTTTGTCAGTATAGGGACAGTTTTAATTGCCTTTTTAATGATTGGTTATACGCTTGGTTTTTGGGTTTGGGGAGCGAGAGTTTGCGTAGCCAGATTTAAAAAGGTTAAAATCCCCTTTCTTTTAGGTTTTCTGACTGGTATTAATGTTTGTCCGCCTTTTTTGGCCTCAGTAGGTTATCTTTTTAGTTTGGGCAATATATTAGCTGGTGTTGGTTATTTTTTGGCCTTCTTTTTAGGGACGAGTGTTTATATTGTTCCTTTAGGATTTTTGTATGTTTTAACGACCAATAAAGTTTTTAGAAAAGTGGCTTTAATCAGTGGCTTCTTGGCTGGGTTTTACTTCTTGTTTTTTGCTGTCCGCAATATTTTAAGATTGATATGAAAGTGCCTTTTGAGGACAATCAACCAGACATTTCTGGCAGCGAAGACAGTTTCTTTGGTC
>DATLBE010000028.1:0-11474 GCA_035527075.1 Nevskiaceae bacterium
CTTGGGAATGGGGTGAGTTTCGAAAAAAAACTGGCCATAAAGTCACCCGGTTGGGCGTCTTTGATGGCAAAAAAATCAAAGCTTGCTATCAAGTAACAGTTCACCCAATACCGAAACTACCCTACAGTATCGTTTATTTACCCAAAGGTCCAATGCCTGACAAAATGATGCTTAAATCCTTAATAAAAATAGCTCAGCAAGAAAACGCCATTTTGGTCAAACTAGAGCCCAATGTTGACACCCAAGCTAAAGTCAAAGATTTTCTTTTAAAAAACAATTGTCAGGAAGGCCAACCGCTTTTTACCCGCTATACCTTCCAATTGGACTTGACAAAAACCGAAAACCAGCTGCTATCTGCGATGAAATCAAAAACCCGCTACAATATCAGACTTTCTCAACGCCACGGGGTTAAAATAGCCGAAGATAACTCTAAACAAGCTTTTGAAACCTATCTGAAACTTTTATGGGAAACAACAGAAAGACAGGGCTTTTATGCTCACACCAAAAATTACCACCGCAAGATGTGGCAAACCTTCAAATCAACTGGTATTTATCATCTTTTTTTGGCTAAATACCAAGGTCAAGTTTTGGCCGCTTATGTCTTTTTTACTTTTAATCAAGTTTTATATTACCCTTACGGCGCTTCAACGCGCCAACACCGGGAGGTGATGTCGCCTTACGCTCTGTTTTGGGAAGCGATTAAATTTGGCAAAAAACAAGGTTGCCATACTTTTGATATGTGGGGAAGCCTTGACCCTGAGCCCAACCCCAAAGACCCTTGGTTAGGCTTCCATCGTTTTAAACAAGGTTTTGGTGGCGAACTGATTGAATTTCTTGGCACTTATGATTTGGTCATCAACCCCCAACTTTACCCTCTTTATAATTGGGCTAATAAATTCCGCTGGGGATTTCTAAGACTTAAGTCTTGGCTCCAATGACCGACTTGCGCCAAACAGCCAACTATGCCCAATATCTTCAATCTTCAGGCTGGCTAGTTGAAAAAACAGACAATACCTACATTTTCATCCGCAAAATTCCTCTAACTCCTTTTTCAATTATCAAAGTCCAAAGGCCTGAAAAAATTCCTTTTGCCACCATTAGTCAACTTGCCAAAAAACACCACACTTTGGCTGTTTATTTTGAACCACTCACAACCAAACAAACCATCTTGGCTAGCCAACATGGTTTTCGGCTAAGTAAATCACCTTACCTGCCCACCAAAACTTTAACCCTTGATTTAAAACAAAGTGAAGAAAAAATTTTGGCTCAAATGAAAAAAGATTGCCGTTATGCAATTAAAAAAGCACAAAATTCATCACTTCAAATAATTGAAGTGGCGGACCTAGAAAAACTTCACCGGGTATGGAAAAAATCTGTCAACTGGCAACGATATGTGCCGTCATTTAAAAACCTTCAAAGACTAAAAAAAGCTTTTGGTAAAAATGCTCTTTTTCTGCAAGCCAATCCGCCAGCTGGCGGATCAATCGCCGGTACCGTCATTCTCATCGCCAAAAAAACCGCTTACTATTACTACGCCTTCTCCTCTAAAACCGGCCGTAAAGTTTTGGCTCAATATCTTTTAGTCTGGCAAGCTATCAAAGAAGCTAAAAAAGCGGGCTGTCAAATTTTTGACTTTGAAGGCATCTATGATAAACGTTTTTCTAATAAATCCTGGCTTGGTTTTTCCCACTTCAAAAAAAGTTTTGGAGGAAAAGAAGTTGAATATCCGGGCTGTTTCGTCAACTCCAGGCTTCGCAGATGAGCTTATAGTCGCAAAAGTCGCAAAGCTTGCTAGGTTTGGGTTGAAAATCACTTTGATTAATTTCCTTGGCTTTTTCTTGCAATTCTTGTCTGGCTTCTTTTAGTTGATTGGGGGTCCTTCGGGTAGTTTTTTTCTCACCACTTCCTAAAAAGTAAAAGCTTAAAACGACTTCTTCTGGCTTTTTGGCATAAATCCCCCTGCCAGTAGCGGCTAAAGCATAAACAGTCATTTGTAAACTTTTGTCAACCTCTTTTTGATCCCAAACCTTGCCAGTTTTATAATCAATAATCTCCAAGCCTTTTTTAACTCTATCAACCCGATCAATTTTGCCGCCAACTTTTAAGCTGGGAGAAATTTTAATCACAAAAACTTGCTCTAAAGATAAAGGAATATTCTTAGAATCATAACCTTTTTGGTAAAAATCTTTAAGCATCTGCTTGCCTTGTTTTTTCCTTCGCCTTTCATGAACTTTATTCGCATAACCTTCAACTACCCAGTTTCCAGACAAAAGTCCAAGCAAGTCTTTTTCCGTCGGCTTTTTCCCATCCTTAACTTGCTGGTAAAAATCCCGCAAAGTTTTATGTATCGAACTGCCAAAGCTTAAAGGAGCCGAAGGCGGGACAGGAATCCGCTGAATGTAACGGTAGCGATATTGAAGAGGGCAAGTATTAAAAGTATCAATTTGAGAATAAGAAAGATAATTAATGGGCTGACGAACTGGTTCTTTTTCAAGCTTTTTCACTGGCGCCCAATCTAAAAGTCCTAATTGTTTTATTGCCCGAGAAACAGCTGGTTTAATTTTTCCCTGACCTAAAGTTTCTGCAACAAAGGGTGAAATCTTTTTCTCTCTTTTGGCTTCACCATAGTAATCAGCGGCAGTTAAAAAAAGACGGTTTCTGGCCCGAGTCATGCCAACATAAAACAATCTTCGCTCTTCTTGCTGATGGTAATCGCCGGCTGGTAAAATTTCTTTAATCAAAGCTTCAGGAATGGGAATTTGTTCCTGTCGTTGACGAGTCGGAAAACGAGCAGAAACCAGATTGACCAAAAAGACAACCGGGAATTCCAAACCTTTTGAAGAATGGACAGTCAAAAGATTAACTCGGTTTTCCTCAACCCAATCAACATTGCTAGCCAAAGGTGATTCACCCATTTCCATAGAAAGTTTAAGCCAGTTAACAACAGCTGAAACAGTGGCATCTTCATGGTTAACTTCATAAGTTTTTAATCGGTCAAAAAATTTGGCAATATTTTGAGAGTGCTTTTCTTCAGTAATTGTTTTGTATTCGGTCAGTTTTTTTAAAAGACCAGAGTCTTGAAGAAAATAATAAAGAATCTGACCAGCCGTTTCTTTGGTTAATAATTTCAAATGGCGGTGGACCATTTTAACAAAATCGGTGATTTTTTCTTTAGTTTTTTGGGCTACAAAAATTTTATCTACCTTTTCGCAAGCTTCAAAGAAAGAAAGGTTGGTTTTCCGAGCAAAATTATTAATCCCTGCCAAATCCCGAGCCGAAATATCAAAATGTTCCATTGATAAAACTCGATATAAAGAAACATTATCTTCAAAATTATCCAAAACATTCAAATAACCAATTAAATCTTTAACTTCAGGCTGACGAAAAAGCTGACCTGGACCTAAAAACTGATAAGGAAGCCCAGCCCGAGATAAAGCCCTGGCAAAAGGCTCAGCGTGGTTATTGGCCCTGACCAAAATAGCCACATCTTTGTAATCATACAAACCTGTTTCTCGGGTCAATTTAGCCGCTGTCTTAGCCACCATCTCGGCTTCATTTTCTACCCGGTCAGCATGAAGAAGCTCAATTGGCTTGCCTTTAATTTGACGAACCGCCTTAAGTTTTTTAACGATTTTTTCTTTAACTTCCAGACGGTCAGGATTGTTATGCTGGATTAGTTTATAGGCATTATCCAAAATCTCCTGTGTCGAGCGGTAGTTTTGAATTAAAGTGACAATCTTTGCTTTTGGGAAGCAATTTTTAAATTGAATTACATTGGAGATGGCGGCTCCGCGCCACTTATAAATTGAATTGTGAATGACGGCTCCATCGGCAATGAAATTGTGAGTCCTATCAATCTCTAGATCGTAAACAGTTTCTTTTTTTTCTTTTTCTTTTATATCAATAATTTTTTCATAAACAATTTGGTAATTTCTTAAAATTGGTAGAAAGTGACCTACTAGAATATTGCCGGCTGGCATCACTAGCGATTGTCTTGCATAGTCACCCCTTTTAGCTACGTCAAATTTCACCTCCAGTATTCCATCGGTAATCTCTACTAATTTTCTTGCGAATTGTCCTGCTTTAGTTAGCTCAGAAAAGAGCTTTTTTAACCCCTTTCCTTTTCTACGACCAAGAAGCTTAACTCCTGCATTATGAAGTTTCTTAATTGTTTCCTTGTCAGAAGTTTCAAGGGACACCTCGTGAAGCACTTTGGGATTTAAAAGATATCGATTACGAGCCCATTTAGTCCGATTTCTCCTTTTGCAAAGCCTTAAATTTATCTTCACTCTTCTACTATTCCCTCTAACAACACCATTTAGACAACAATGATGAACCTGAAGATCGATGCTCAAATCTTTAGCTAGTTTTTGAACGTTTTTTTCGGTATTAATTTCTTTGTAAAGTTTTTTAAGCCATTTGCCGGTAATTGCCATACCCTTCCTGGGTTTAAAGGCAACAGTTGGCAAGTGATATTTCAGGGAACAAAAAGTTTCAAAGTATCTTGCTTCTTGCTCTGTGTTGCAAGTTTTAATACCAGTAATTCTGTCAGCGGATCTTTCCAGCCTTAATCTTTGTGCTAAATCATTAGTGACTCCCAACCGCCAACCCAAATTTTGGCGGTGCATAAGATAGACATAATAAAGATTTCTATTTTTATAGACACGCGGTGGTACAAAACAAAACATCTTATGATTATCAGTAACCGTAATTTTTGTTCTTCTATCAGTTATAAAAGTTAAAAAGCGGGCTTTCTTTTTAACTTTGTTCACAAAATTAACTTGAGAAATTGAAACATAACCTTTCCCCACAGCGGTTACTACTTCATCACCGACTTTAATATTTTTTATCTCTTTTTTACCATTAGGAGTAGCAATTTTTGCATCGGCAGGTAGACACTGATCATCATCAGCCACGACAGTTAGGTTGGCTTTTTTGCCAGCCAGCAAAATAACCAGCTCATTTTGAACAATATTAGTGTCTTGAAATTCGTCAACTAAAATGTATTTAAATTGTTTTTGGTATTGGCCCAAAATATTACGCCGGTTCCTGAAAAGCTTCACGACATTGGAAATCAGATCATCAAAATCAGCCACCCCTTCTTTAACTTTTAGCTCCTCATAAGCTCTATAAGCTTTGGCTAACTCCATTGTTTTGTTGGCTTCTGTTTTTTCCTCTTTGCTCTTGGCTTTTTTAGTCTCTCTTCTGGTGTAACGCAAATATTCTTGAGATTCAACATCTTCGTCTTTTAAGCGGCTAAAGTGTTGAAGCAAGCCGCCAATAAACTTGGTCGGATTACCTCGGGGTCGAAAATAATCAAGTTCAAATTTAAAAAGATTGGTAATTAAAAACTGGGTCGTTTCTGCTTGAGCCATTAAGTGGTAACCTGGATCAAGGCCAATTTGTAAAGCTTCCTGACGCAAAACTCGATCACAAAAAGAATGAAAAGTAGAAATCCACATATCGGTATAACCATAAGGCATAGCCAAGTCAACCCGTTCTTCCATCTCTCGAGCCGCTTTATCAGTAAAAGTTAAGGCTAAAATCTCGGCCGGCTTGGCTAACTCAGAGGAGATAAGATATTTAATTCTTTCAGTGATGACTGTAGTTTTACCAGTCCCCGCCCCAGCAATAATCAAAAGCGGTCCTTGACCATGCTTAATTGCCTCTAACTGTTGCTTATTTAATTTTTTTTCTTTCTGACCAGCCACAACTTAATTATACTTCTCAGTAACACTCGCTTGCGACTTGAATAATCTCTTTGATATTATAGTCTATAAATAAAGTGAGCAATCTACTAACAATAAAAGCCATTGAATTTAATAAGGCAAATCAAGACGAAATCAAAAAAGAAATTAATAATTTTTCAAAAAGTGGAAAAATTGTTACCAAATTATGGAAAATATTTTTAGTCATCTCAGTTTCATTACGTTTAACCATTCCTTTTTTTATTTTTAAGTACCCTCTTTGGTCATTTTTAACTTTTACATTTTTTGATTGGGCTGATTACAACCCCTATAAAAAGGCAGGTTTCAGTGAGAAAAAATACAATGCTATAGATAAACTTCTTGATTTCTATTCCTACATTTTTATGACCTTTTATTTTTTCACCACGCCTATTTTCTTTGCCCTTCTGGGTTTACTTATTTTTAGGCTAGCTGGCACAGTTATTTTCTATCTTAAGAATAACCATCTTTTTCTTTTTCTATTTCCCAATTTAATTGAGCCAGCTTTTTTATCTTTACTTTTGGCAAAATTATACTTGTTTAATGCTATAAATCTTTTTATATTTTTCTTTATCTTAAAAATGATACAAGAGTATATTGTTCACATCCTTCTTATAAGAAATCCAACCATGAGAATTCTGAAGATAAAAATTGGTAAACTGAAATCTAAAATAATTATTAATTCCAGTCCTCTAGATGACTACTATCTTTAATCTTTCTCAATCTCCAACCGTTTAGTTTCTTCTTTTGTCCCTTCACCTAGCGTCTGTGTTGAAGATAATTTTTGGCCAAGTAAGGTAAAACCAGAAAAAACTTTAGACATCTGGTTGTAAGCGTTTTGGATATGTTTGCCTAAAACTGAAAGATTATCTTCAACTTTGTTATAGTCTTTTTGAACCGCTCTAATCGCTGCCAGAATTTGTCTGGCCCTGGCTTCAATCTTTTGGCCTTCAAAAGACATCAAAATAGCCCGCAAATAAGCATAAAATGTCGTTCCGGAGACGGGCAAGACCCTTTTCTTACCAGAATAGTCAAATAAGTCACTGTTATTAACCACCTCATAATAGACAGCTTCCGTGGGTAAATACATTAAGGCGTAATCAATTGTGCCCTCTTCGGTCAAAATGTATTTAGAAGAAATATCATCAATGTGTTTTTTAACATCTTTAACGAATATTTTCTCAAATGCTTTTTTCTCTGCTTCTGTTTCGGCATTCATCATTTTCCGAAAGTTCTCCATTGGAAATTTAGCGTCAACCGGAATAATGCCGGCCGCTGTTTTAATCGCCGCATCAACTCTAGCGCCTGATTTAAATGAATATTGAAGATTAAATGACTGCTTTGGCAACATTTGGCCTAACAATTCTTTCAACACCTGTTCACCAATATTGCCACGGAGTTTTGGGCTGCGGAGAAATTCCTGCAAATCTTTCATTCCCCGACCAATTTCAGACATCTCACCGATACTTCTTTGGACTCCTGCAATCACCTGCGCCGCCCGGTCCAATCGTTCGTTAATCGCTTTTGAAGTCGCTTGGCTGGCAACTTGCTGACTTTTAAGCCACTCAACCAAAGTTTCATCAGGCTTGGCTATTTGGGCGATTTGGGAAAGCTTTTTGTTTAAAAGATAGGCAGCAATCGCCAAAATAAAAACAACGAAAGCTCCTAAAAGGTAAAATTCGTTAGGCATAGATAATTTAATTTTAACAAAGGTTGGGTTAAAATCAAAGCGTGCGGTTTAAAAGACGAAAAAATTTTCTGGCCACTTTTTCAATAGCTATTTTGTTTTGGGGTGCTTGGGGTTGGTTAGTTTACTTTAAACCACCGATTAACAATTTTTTAATCTTCAGTTTTTACCTGTTTCTTTTTTTAGCTGTTTTTCTAACCGCCGCTCTAATTTTTGCCAACTCCAGAAGAGGATTGTTTTTAGCCTGCTTTGTAATTTTGACCCTAATTCTTCGCTACTACCAAATCGGCAATCTTTTAAGCCTTGTTTTACTCGCTAGTATATTTGTTATTCTCGAGCTTTACTTTAACAGATGATTGACAAATTTTTTCTCCCATGTTATTAGTTTAAATAATTAAAGTGAAATTTGCCCACTAAAGGTGGGCTATTTGTTTATCAATGCAGGTTTCAAAAAAGAAAATTAACAAAAATCTAGAAAATCAGTTTTTCAAACTTCTCTATCAGGTAATTGCCGATATCCATCATCCCAAAGAGGCAGAAATTGTTTTGAAAGACATTCTTCAAAATACCGAACTTAAAGTCACTGCCAAACGCTTGGCCATCGCTTACTGGCTTGATAAAGGCCGAAGTTATAAAGACATTAAAACCAATTTGGCTGTTTCCAGCGCCACCATTTCTGGTATTGCTGAAAAAATGAAGAAAAAGGCGGGAATCGAAATTGCTCTTCAAAAGATTCGATCTGAGGAATGGGCCGCCCGCTGGGCAAAAAAGATAAGCAAAACCTTCAAAATCAAAAAATAGTTTCTCCAGCTTTAAATCCAAAGCTAACTCTGCTAAAATTAATTAAGATGGCTAAAAAATTCTATATCACCACGCCGATTTATTATGTTAATGATAAACCCCATATCGGCCATACCTGTACTACGGTCGCGGTGGATATTGTGGCCCGCTATCAGAAATTGCTTGGTAAAAAAGTGTTCTTCTTAACCGGTACCGATGAACACGGAGCTAAAGTGGCTGAAGCAGCCGAAAAAGCAAACCTTTCGCCCAAAAGATTCTGTGACAAAATTTCTCTAATTTTTAAAAATATTTGGCCAAGACTTAACATTCAATATGACTATTTTGTTCGCACTACCAATCCAAAACACGAAAAAATCGTCCAAGAAGTAATCGAAAAAATTTATAAAAAGGGAGACATTTATAAAGCAAAGTATGAAGGCCTTTACTGTGTCGGTTGCGAAAAATTTATTACTGAAAGTGAACTAGCGGATGGCAAATGCCCACTTCATCCTAACAAAAAAATCCAAAAACAATCAGAAGAAAATTATTTCTTTAAGCTTTCAAAATATGTGCCCCAGTTAATTAAATCCATCGAGAATAAAAATGATAAAAACCACTACCAAATATCACCTCCAGAAAAAAGAAAAGAAATTTTAAGTAAACTTAAAACAGGAATTAATGATTTAAGTATCTCTCGAGCCAACGTACCTTGGGGAATCACCATCCCTTGGGACAAAACTCAAACAATTTATGTTTGGATTGATGCCCTTCTTAATTACTATAGTGCCTTAAAAATCACTGATAAAGAAAAACTCTGGCCAGCTGATACTCATTTTGTCGCTAAAGACATTTTTTGGTTTCATACAGTCATCTGGGAAGCAATGCTTTTATCAGCCGGTCTACCTTTACCTAGAGAAGTTTTTGTTCACAGCTTCTATACCATTGACGGTCAAAAAATGAGTAAATCATTAGGGAACGTAATCACACCAGAGGCGTTACTAAAAAAATTCGGAGTTGATGGCACTAGATATCTTATTGCCTCAAGTTTTCCTTATACCAACGACAGAGATGTCGGTTGGCAAAAATTCACAGAAAAATACAACACTGATTTAGCTAATGGTTTAGGCAATCTCGTTTCTCGAGTAGCTAAACTCTGCCAAAATTCAGATTTTTCTTTCAAATCAACAAAAGTTAGTTTATGCAAACGCTACCAAAAATATATGGAGAAATATCAGTTTGAGCTAGCCTTGGACCGAGTTTGGCAATTTATTTCTCAGGCTGATCGGAAAATCAACCAAGAAAAAATCTGGGAACAAAAGGACGAAAAACTTCGGCAATCACTGCAATCTCTAGCCAATCAAGTGCGGCGAATCGCCTACCACTTACGGCCCTTTTTACCGGAAACTACCGAAAAAATTGAAAAACAATTTCAAGGGCCAAAAATTAAAGCTGAAAAACCGCTTTTTCCCCGAATAAAATAATGCTGATAGATGCTCACGCCCACCTTAATTTTCCTGATTATCAAAAAGATTTAGACCAAGTGGCTAAACGGGCGGCTGAAAACAGCGTGAATAAAATTATTTGCGTCAGCAGCAATGTGACTGATTCCCAAAAAGCGATTGAAATTGCCAAAAAATATCCTGAAATAGTTTATCCAGCCATTGGTATTCATCCCCAACAAACTGATCCGGAAAATATGGATTCGTTGGAAAAACAAATTGAAAAATTGACCAAATTAGCTGAAAAAAACCAAGCCATTGCCATTGGTGAATGCGGCTTAGACTACTCCCCAGCACCGCCGGGCGAAAAAGACCGAAACAAAAAAGAACAATTTTTTCTTTTTAAAAAACAAATTGAATTGGCCCAAAAATTAAGCCTGCCTCTGATAATTCACTGCCGAAAAGCCTTTCCAGAGATAATTGAGATTTTAAACCAATATGCAGGCCACAGTCTAAAAGGCGTTTTTCATTGCTACTCTGCTGGTAAAAAGGGGATTGAAAAAGTCAATCAATTAGACTTTTACTTTGGAGTGGATGGTAATTTAACTTATGATGTTGGTCTACAAAACGTCTTCGCCCAGATTCCACTCGAAAAAATTCTTTTAGAAACCGATGCACCCTTCCTTTCACCTGAGCCTCTCCGCAATCAGCGAAACGAGCCTAAAAATGTTAAAATGATTGCTGAATGCCTGGCACAATTAAAAAATGTTTCTTTTGAAAAAATCTGCCAAATCACCACCAAAAATGTTAAAAAACTTTTCAGCTTCTAAAAAACCATTAGTTTCAGTCATTATCCGCACTAAAAACGAACGACGAACCATTGGCAAACTACTTCAAATTTTAGTTAACCAAATTTTTCAAAATTTTGAAATTATTCTGGTTGATGATAATTCAATTGATAAAACTCTAGACATTGTGCGACGTTATTCTAAAAAACTGTCTATCAAAATTGTCAAATTGAAACCAGGAGAATTTAGTCATCCCTACAGCATCAATCTCGGCATTTCAAAAGCTAAAGGGCGATATGCTTGTCTTCTGGTAGGTCACTCCCTGCCTATTTCGGAAACTTGGCTAGCTGATGGCTTGGCTAATTTTAAAAATCCTCAAGTAGCGGCTGTGAGCGGCTATTATAGTATCTCTCCCGTCGGTTACTTTTTCCCAAAATTAGGCCGACTGCTTATACTTCCATTTCTTAAAATAAGAAAGGACTTCTTCCCCTGGATGACTAACACAAACGCATTAATTAGAAAAAATCTCTGGAAAAAATATCCTTTCGATGAGAAACTACCAGAATGCGAAGATTATGATTGGGGCCGCGAAATGATCACGCGTGGCTATAATATCATTAAAGACCCAAAGTTTAATGTTTTTCATTCTCACTTTCTTGCTGGTAGACCAGGATTTTTTCGAAGGCTACCGCGATGGAAAAGAATCTGTGCGATGATTGGCAAACGGAAGCGGCCACGAAAGTCTTTCACTCGACTAAAAATCTGATTATTGTTATAATGTGAACGCAACAAGCGTTAAAAGCAGAGCTTGTTTCTCGCAAGCTTGAAATACGAGGCCAACGTAGTGCCGAAGTATAATACTCTAAATGGGCGATAAATTAAGAAAATTACTTAAAAAACATCCAGAGAAAACGCAACGGGCTTTGGAAATACTACCAGGCACAGCTACCTGGTTGGTAATTCTCTTCCCTTTATGGGGCGCTCTTTTTATGCCCAGAATCGTAGCCTACTTTACCATTGCTTTTTTGGTTTTCTGGTTTTACCGCTCCTATAT
>DATLBE010000029.1:0-11097 GCA_035527075.1 Nevskiaceae bacterium
GTTTTTGGGCTGAGGTTAATTCAAAAGGAAGATTTTGGCTAAACTTTAAGATTTTTTCTTGGTCAATATTAAATTGGTAAGCCAACTTTTGTTTTTGCCAAGTTAATTTTCGTTTAAGCGAGGCTAATTGAATAAGAAAGAGTTCTTCAAAAGCAAACCTTTTTCTGGCTTCATTAGCTTGCTTTTTTGTTTTTGGAAAATGAATTTGCTGAAAAGCTTTGTTTAATGCTAATAAATCATGTTTTTTAAATATTGGCGTTGGTAAGAAATCTTTGACAGTTGGTGCCAGGGATTTAATTAAAGGTGCAATCCGGGAGCGAAGCCATTTGGAAGAAAGACCGTAAGTTTCATGATAAACAGGTACCAACCGACCGGTGTGGATAGCTAAACCTTTTTTTCTTATTTCATATTCAGGCGAGACAAGAGCCACTTTTCGGTCAAACCAACCCACCTTTCCTGAAAAATTAACTTTAAGACCAATTTTTAAAGTTCTAACTAAAAAAGGTTGGTTAAACCAGACGATATTAATTGTGCCTGTTTCATCTTTGAGAACCGCCTTTTGAATTTTTTTGCCCCGTTTAGTGTATTCGTTTTTAATACTGATGATTTCACCTTTAATTGAGACTGTTTCACCTGGTTGGATGCGGGCAATGGGAGAAATTAAGGAATAATCAATGTAGCGAAAAGGAAAGTGATAGAGTAAATCGCCAATTGTTTCAATTTCTAGTTTCTTTAAACGTCGTCCATAAGTTGGTCCGACCATAAAAAGCTTGCTAACAGACGTGGAAAGATTCATGAGCTTATTATAGCTTATTTTCCAATAGAAAAAGACCCTTTAAACCTTGCGGTACCTTGATGCCTCAGGCATCAGGCGGGTCGTTGTATTCAGTTTTAGTTTTTTTCTCAAACTTTGCTGACCAGCATGGGATTTACGAACCAAATAGCGTAGCCAACAAGCCATAGAAAAAGAGAATCACGAAGGCAACTTTAAGGACACCGGTAATTAGTGCCCATAGCCACTGTAACACTGCATCCACAATCTGTGGAACAGTAAATTTCAGGTAACTCATAACATTATCGAGATCAAGAAGACCATTGAGATCAAGAAGACCAACGATAATAAGCATGAAACTAGCAGCGAGTAAAGCGAAAAGCACAGTAACGAGACACCCTTCACTTGCTCTACTAGATGCTCTACTAGAGTTTGAGCTTGTCCTGCCATAGCCCCCGCTACTGCTTCTTGACGGCTGAGTTTTGCTGCTGCTTCTTTTCTTACTTCCGCTTCCGCTATAACCAGGACCAGTGCTATATCCTCTCCTTCTACCTTGCCTGTCGGAATGCTGAAGTTCTTTTTGGCCAAGGAAATTCCTGCCTTCTCTACTTTCCCCAGTCTTTTGACCATCACGGTCGAAATGTTCAACCCGATCTTGCCCAAGCCAATCTTTGCTAGCTCGGTTTTCCCCAGTCCGTTTGCTTTCTCTGTTGTAGTGTCTCTGAACTGGTTGGCCCAAGAAATCGCTTTCATTTCGACTTTCTCCAGTTTTTCGACCGTCACGATCGAAATGCTCAATCCGATCTTGCCCGAGCCAATCTTTGCTAGCTCGGCTTTCCCCAGTTTTCCTACCTTCCTTGTCAAAATGTTCAGTTCGCTCTCGTCCAAGCCAATCCTTGCTCATCGCTGCACCCCTTTCATTTGTCAATGTGCGGATTCCGTAAAGCCGCTCTTTACGGAGTCAAAACTGAATACGGTTTCTAGGGCTGGATAGAGAAAACTAACGCTTGGGTCAGAGTCTCTTCTCCTTACCTAAAAAAACCTAGGCTAATTTATAGCATAATTTAAGAAAAGAGTCAAGTTGAAGCGTTTATCTTAAAAGAACCGATAGAAGCGGAATCATGGAGGTCAAAATCAAAGCAACCGTTGCCACCGCGACCAAAACCACCCAAAATTTTTGTTGCTTTTTAGAAAGCCTCATGACTTTAATTTGATGAATTTTCTTTTACCGACTCTGATAATCATACAATCTTTAATTTTGATTTTTGCTTTTGGGTCAGTAGTTTTTTGTTTGTTAATTTCCACCGCACCTTGTCTGACGAGCCTTTTTGCTTCTGATTTGGAAGGAATAAGCTTGCTTTCTACCAAAAGATTGATCAGCGACCAACTTGTTTTTTTGGTTTTAAAAACAGGTATTTTAGTCGGTAGTTTTTGCTTTTGAAAAACTTTTTCAAATTCTTCCTGGGCTTTCTGAGCTTGCTTTGGCGAATGATACAGAGAGACGACTTCTCTTGCCAACTGTTTTTTAGCTTCCATGGGGTTGAGTTTATTAGAATTAATTTGAGTTATTATTTTTCTGATTGTTTTTATGGGAATATTGGTACAAAGTTCGAAGTAAGTTTCGATAACTTCGTCGGTAATTGACATTAATTTACCAAACATCTCCTCTGGTTTATCGGTAATATTGATCACATTACCCCAACTTTTACTCATTTTTCGACCGTCAGTTCCGGGTAACCAGGGATTAGTCAAGACAAACTTCTCTTTGTTTTTATAAATTTTCATTAAAGTACGTCCAGCCAGCATATTGAATGTTTGTTCTCTTCCCCCCACTTCAAGATTCACATCAAGAGCGACTGAATCATATCCTTGGTAGAGGGGGTAAAGAAATTCATGAAGGCCAATCGGTTTTTCTTCCTTAAGCCTATTTTGAAAGAGGTCTCTTTCAATCATTTGCTGAACCGTAAAGCCCGCCGCCAATTCAATAACGTCTTTATTGGTCAATTTATCTAGCCATTCGCTGTTAAACCTAATTTCGGGGGGATTGTTTTTTGAATCAAAATTTAAAATTTTTGCCACCTGTTCTTTATAGGTTTTAGTATTCTTTAAAACTTCTTTATGAGTCAACTGATGGCGCATGGCGGTTTTATCCGAAGGGTCGCCAATACGAGCAGTGAAATCGCCAATTAAGAGAATCACCTTATGCCCAAGATCTTGAAACTGACGCAACTTGCGGATAGGAATCGCATTACCTAAATGAATGTTTGGATTTGTCGGATCAATGCCGTTATAAACTCTTATTTTTCTGCCTGAACGCAGGGCTTTCTCTAAGGCCTTTCTTGAGGGATAAATTTTTTCTACTCCCCTACTGAGAATCTCATCAATTTTATCCATTGCTCTTTTCATTTTAACACCAAACTTGTTTTTTTCAACTTTTTTCTAATTGTTTCTCAGCTTTTAAGAGAAACTCTTTAATGATATCAGCGAGTTGGCAGAGACTGTTAAGGTTAACACTTTCTTTGTTGCTATGTTGACCGGATCCCTTTGGTGAAGTAATTATTGCCGGAATGCCCGCCGCAGTAAAAAAACGGGCGTCTGAGGCACCGTATTCTTTGGCAAATTTTATCTGTTTTTTAAGTCTCTTTTCGGCAATTCTTTTCCAGAGTTTTATAAATTTATTTTCTTTACCGACTGAAAACAAAAGGCCTTTATCTATTGCTTCAAAATCGCAGTTTTTTGTTTGGCAAATTTTTTTGACCTTCTTTATTAAGTCACTTTTTTCAGGTTGAGTTGTTAATCTTGCATCTATTGTCGCGGATGCTTCTTGAGGGATTTGATTTAATGCCCCACCGCCGTCAATTTGAGTTATAGCAATAGTATCTCCATCTTTTTTATTATCAGCTAAGGCCTTAATTTGTTCAAGGGTAGAAGTTAGTTTTTCAATGGCGTTTTCTCCCTGCCAGGGCCTTGACGCATGGACTGATTTACCATGGAATATGATTTTGAAGTGAAAAGGTGCTTTTTGAAGATGAACAATATCAAAATTTACATGGGCATCAGGAATGATAGCGACTTTACATTTTTTAAATTTAGGAGCCAACCAGCGGGCTCCATTTTTACCCCCGATTTCTTCGTCTGAAGTAATCAGTAATCCCAAAGACAAATTTCTGTTTTTTTTAATAAGTTCAATAAATGAAAAAATCATAGCGGCTAGAGGACCCTTCATGTCAAGCGCTCCCCTACCCAGGATAAGACCATTTTTTAATCTAGGTTGGAAGAGTGAATCTTTTCCGGGTACAATATCAATGTGGCTGACCAAGAGTATTTTAATGCTTTTATCAGACTTGTTCTTAGCCAACAAAGAGCAGACTCCTTTTTGATTGAATTTTTTCATTGCCACTTTAGAACCAAGCTCTTTTTGGATAGTTGTGGCAATTGTTTCTAGCGCTAGCCTAAGTGCCACTCTGTTGTCTGGCAGAGTCTTCAGTCTGATTAACTGGAAAGTTAGTCTTTTAATAAATTTCTTTTTGGTCATCTTGTTATTTGTTTTTTAGGTGCCTTTGCTACTCAGCCACCCGTGCTTTTCAACAAAAAACTCGTCCTTTTTAGGGACGAGCTCAAACTTTTTGATACCCGCGGTACCACCCTATTTGCCAAGGTTCAATAAAAAAATCGCCAAGAGGCGATTAAAACCTTGACCTCTCAGGCACTCCAGGTCGAAATTTCGACCCGACATGCCTTAGCGCTATTATGGGCGCACCCAGAGTCGATTTTGTCGGCTCAGCTTCAGAGGGTAATTCGATTCTGCCTGTACGAGAAACTTGCAGCTACCGTTTCTTCTCTTTTGTCACCAGGTAGTTTCTACTCCACTCTTTCACAGCTTTTATTTAATTGTGAAAAGACTTTAACATACTCCTTTACTCTTGTCAAGGATTTTTGTTAGAATAAATCTTAGTGAACTGGAAAAGAGCTTGGAAAAGAAGAATCAACAGAGTTAGAAGGAGTTCGTTTGGAAACAGACGCCTGAGCCGAGCCAAATTGGCTTCTCGATTAGCTATTTTTGGTTTTGTTGGCATTGTGGCGTTGATTCTTTTTGGGGGTATCCTTTTTGCTTGGTATGCCAAAGATTTGCCTCGGCCTGATAAGGTAGTTCGTCGCGAGGGCTTTGCCACTAAGATTTATGACCGCAACGAAGAACTTTTGTATGACGTTTTTGTTGACCAGCGTCGGACACCGGTCAGTTTTGACCAAGTTCCTGAACATCTGAAAAATGCCACCGTCGCCATTGAAGATAAAAACTTTTACAAACATAAGGGTTTTGACCCGACCGGCGTTTTCCGAGCGGTTTGGAATATTATTGCCCATCGCAAGCTTCAGGGAGGCTCGACTTTAACTCAACAGTTAGTTAAAAATGTTTTACTGACTCCGCAACGAACTTTAGCCCGTAAGTTTAAAGAGTTTATTTTAGCCATTCAAATTGAGAATAAATATAGCAAAGACGAGATTCTCCAGATGTATCTTAATGAGTCGCCTTATGGAGGTACTGCCTGGGGAGTTCAAGTAGCGGCTGAGACCTATTTTAACAAAGATGTTTCTGAGCTTAACTTGGTAGAGTCAGCGATTTTAGCTGGCTTGCCCCAGCGACCTTCGGTTTATTCCCCTTTTGGGGATGAGCCTAAAGCTTACATTGGCCGGACGGAAGCTGTTTTGCGCCGGATGCGAGAGGATGACTATATCACTAAAGACCAAGAAAAAGAAGCAAAAAAGCAACTTGAGGAAATCGAGTTTGCTACTGAGGGAATTAATTTCCGTGCCCCCCATTTTGTGATGTATGTCAAAAAGCAACTGGAAGAGCGATATGGTCAACGCCTTGTAGAACAAGGTGGTTTAAGAGTTTACACTACCTTAGATTTAAAACTTCAGGAAAAAGCTCAGGAAGCGGTAAGCGAAGAAATTCAAAAAGTTGAATATTTACACATTACCAATGGCGCCGCCATTGTCATTGACCCCCAAACTGGTGAAATTTTGGCTATGGTTGGTTCGAAAAACTATCACGATCCTGACTACGATGGCAAAGTCAATGTTACTTTATCTTTACGCCAGCCCGGTTCAGCGATTAAACCAGTGACTTATGTGACCGCTTTTAAAAAAGGCTATACCCCTGCCAGCCTACTGATGGACACACCCACTACTTTTCCTATTATTGGCCAGCCAGATTACAAACCGGTTAATTATGATGGCAAATTTCATGGGCCCTTGCAGGTACGTTTCTCTTTAGGCAATTCCATCAATGTGCCGGCGGTGAAGATGCTGGCTAAAGTGGGGCTCAAAGAAGTGTTGGCAACCGCCTATGAGATGGGTTTGTCAACTCTTCAGCCCTCTGCTGAAAACCTAAAAAGATTGGGGCTTTCCGTCACTTTAGGTGGTGGTGAAATTAGATTATTGGAAATGGCGACGGCCTACTCTGCTTTTGCCAATACTGGCTTGAAAGTTCAACCAGTGGCCATCTTGAAAGTGACTGATAAGGACGGGAAAGTTTTGGATGAATATAAACCCTTACCTGGCAAAAGAGTAATCACACCCGAACAAGCTTTTTTGATTTCTCATATTTTATCTGATAACAACGCTCGGTTGATTACTTTTGGCGAGCGAAGCGCTCTGGTGATTGCCGGTCGAACCGTGGCCGTCAAAACAGGCACTACTAATGATAAACGAGACAATTGGACAATTGGTTGGACACCTCAAGCGGTCGTCGGTGTTTGGGTGGGCAATAATGATAACACAGAAATGAAACAAGTGGCTTCTGGTGTTTCGGGCGCCGCCCCAATCTGGCGACGGATTATTCAAGAAGCGTTAAGCGGCAAGCCTGCTTTAGGTTTTTCTGTTCCGGACGGCATCATCACTGCTGAAGTTGATTTAGTTTCTGGATATCGAACTCATGACGGTTTTCCCTCCAGAACAGAATATTTTATCAAAGGTACTGAACCCGCTGGCGAAGATCCGGTTCACGCCAAACTTAAACTTTGCCAAGGTCAAGATAAATTAGCGACCACTGCCCGAGTGGCTCGGGGGGATTATGAGGAAAAAGAATATTTTGTTTTTAAAGATGAAGACCCTGTTAGTACTGATGGGGTGAACCGTTGGCAGGCAGGCATTGACCAGTGGCTTTCAGGTCAAACCGATTCCCGCTATCATCCGCCCACTGAATATTGTGGTGACCAAGAAGAAATGGTAGTCATTATTCAAGAGCCAGGCAATGAAACTGAGATTGATAGAAATGATGATATTATGGTTCAAGGTCGAGTGGTTGCTGCTAACAAAATAGTCAAAATCGAAATTTTTATTAATGGTGAATTTAAAGATTCAATCGAAAACAAGAGTCGGTTTGAGAAAGAATTCTTTCTTGAAGATGGCACTTATACAATTAAGGTCAAAGCTGAAGATGAAAAAGGCAAACAAGCAGAGGCAGAAGTTAAAATTGGGATTAACCTCCCTTGGGATTGGCAACCAAGTCCAACACCAACCCTAACACCTACCCCAACGCCTTTACCCTCCCCTAGCCCATCACCTGTCCCTACTGGATAAGTTTGATTGTTTATGGTACAATTCCCCTTCAAAGGGCAGACAAATGACAAGTAGACCAGAGAGACTTTCCCCAAAAGAGGTAGGCATTAGCGAAGTCTTAATTAATTATTCTATTCCCCCTCTTCCTTCTTTGGATGTTGAGGTTTCCGTTTTAGATGGAAAAATTACTCCTTTTAGTTTAAGAAAAGTTATTGAACTAAGTCCTGATGAGATTATGAGAAAACCCTTAAACATGATGAGAGCAGAAGAAGTGGCGGTTGTTCCCAAAAAAAAGCACGGTCGGGAAAGGTCTAGGCCTGAGATGGGAGCAATTAGAAGTGATTATAGAAAAATGAAACAGAGTTTACGATTTGATGGCCCAGGAGAAGTTTTAGCGGCAATTGCTTTAAACGCTGGGAAAGCTAGATGGACCTCATCGGGATTGGCAGGGGAAGGCTGGGTGGACCTCCCTGAAGAGGAACGCCTGTGGTGGAGTTGGGTTTACGCAAAAGAGCAAAAAGAGGTTGATGTGGAGAGATTCTTAAGTAATGAGAGAGAAGGGAATATTCTTCGTGCTGTTTTCTTGATGAGATTTAGACAAAACAAAGGATTGATTTCTCAAGATGAATTTGATAGGTTTCTTACCGAGGTTAGCCCTTTGATACCTGGAAAGAATAAAGAATTTATCTCTCTTTTAGGAGAAATAACTCAAAAATTTCCTACCCCGTTTTCAAATGAGCAGAAAAGGATTCTTCAACTTTTTTAATTATCACGTCTCTAATTTTTTTTACCTCTTTATCATTTAAAGTTTTTTTCAGACTCTGATAAGTAATCCTGAAGGTTCGGGTTTGCTGATGAGAATCAATTAATTTAACACTTTGAATAATTGAACTGATTGATTTAATTAATTGAATCAACTCCCCTACTGGGGTTTTTTCAGGAACAACAAAGGCAAGGTCTTCGATAATGGGGGGGTATTTTGGCAAAGGTTGATATTTTTTTAATTTTGTCGCCTCTTTTGTCAATTTGCCAAAATCAAGCTCAAAAATGGTGACTCTTCCATTAATCTCAGCAATGTTTCCAACAGGCTTGTTTTTAATACCCAGTTCCTCTAAAATCGCCTCGACAATGCCTTTAGCGTGGTAAAATTTTTTTCCGGTGATGGCGGCGGCGAGCATTAATTTTTCTTCAGGAAGTTTGTTATTCCCTTGGGAAAGATAGATATTGGCTAATTCAAAGATTTTTATTTTCTGCTTAAGGTTTTTGGCAATCACTTCAAGCAAACTTGGAATTAAGGAGGGTCGCATAAAAACAAGGTCTTCACTTAAAGGATTGGCAATTTTTAAGCATTTTTTTGGGTCAAAACCTGTTTTTTTCAAAAGGTCAGCACTCACCATGGAATAATTGACAGTTTCCACAAAGCCCCAGAATTTTAAAGCCTTTTTGATTTGTTCTTCCCAATAAAAACTCTCCGATTCCAGACTTTGAGGAATTTCTCCTTTAGGTAACATACTGGGAAGGTTGTGGTAACCATAAATTCGAGCCACCTCCTCGATTAAATCTTCGGGAATAGAAACATCCTCTTGACGCCAGTGAGGAACAGTGACAACGAGGTTTGAGGCTTGGGGTTTGGGGTTTGAGATAAAGCCTAGACTCTCAAGAATGTTTTTTGCTTCGCTTAAGTTTATTTTAATTCCCATCACTTGGTTAAGCTTTGTTTCAGAAAGAGTAATTGTTTTTGGTCTGGGAGGATTAGGGTAAATATCAATTAACTGATTGGCTACTTTAGCACCAACCAGCTTTTCAAACATGCCAACAGCCTTTTTCATAGCCGGAATAACACCTTCTGGATCAATTCCCTTTTCAAACCTTTGGGCAGCTTCAGTGCGGAAGCCTAGAGTTTGGCAAGTAAGTCTTATTTTGGCAGGATTATAAGTTTGAACAAAAAGCAAAACTCTTTTGGTTTTTTGGTCAACTTCTGAATTTTGACCACCCATAATGCCACAAAGGTCAATAATTCTTTTTTCTCCGTCTTCAATGATAATGGTTCCTTTAGGTAACAAGCGCTTTTGACTATCAAGAGTGACAATTTTTTCACCCGCAACCGATTCTCGGAGAATCATTTTAGCTTTTTTTATTTTGTCGTAATCAAAGGTATGCATCGGCTGGCCAAGTTCCAGCATTAAATAGTTGGAAATGTCAACGACATTATTTAAAGCTCTGATACCAGATTTTTCAAGCCGCTCACGAACAATTTTTGGAGAAGGTTTGATGGTGATGTTGTCAAAAATTAAAGCCGTAAAACGAGGGCAAAGATTGTTTTTGTTAATTTTGACTTTTAAGGGTAATTTTTTAACTGGTTTGGGAATTTCTTTAAGAGTTAGTTTTTTTAAATGGGTTTTAATACCAAAACGAGGCAAAATGGCGGTCAACTCTCGAGCAATACCATAAACAGAAAGACAATCAGGCCGGTTGGTGGTAATTTCAATTTCGTAAACACTATCATCACCAATTTTGGTTGTTTTTTCCACTGATTGGCTGCATAAAGAAAGATGATAACTAATTTGCTTAGCATTTGCTTTGGTTTTCAAATGTTCTTTAAGCCAGGAATCAGGGATTAAAATATTCATCTAAAATTGCTTTAAAAATCTTAAATCGCTACTAAATAATAATCTGATGTCATCAATGCCATACTTCATCATAAAAAGTCTTTCCACTCCCCAACCCCAGGCAAAACCAGTGTATTTGTTAGGGTCAATACCGCCGTTTTTTAAAACAATGGGGTGGACCATACCTGAGCCGCCCAATTCCATCCAACCTTCTTTACAAACTTTGCACCGTTGGCCATTGGTGAGTTTGCCTTTGCCACCACAAACGATGCAGGTAACATCAAATTCAAATGAGGGTTCGGTAAACTGAAAATGGAAAGGCCTGATTCTGGTTAGACGATTTGGTCCAAAATATTGCTTGGCAAAATAATCAAGTGTACCTTTAAGATGGGTGATGGCAATGTTTTTGCCAACAACTAAACCTTCGAATTGATAAAACATCGGCGCGTGGGAAGCATCAGACTGACGGCGGTAACATTTGGCAATGTTTAACATTCTTAAAGGTGGCTTGGTTTGTTCCATTTCTCGGAGTTGGCCTGAAGAAGTGTGAGGGGTCAAAATCCCCAAACCCCTTTTTTTGTTTTCTAAGTTTTCAATAAAAAAAGTCTCCCATTCATCCCGAGCCGGATGGTTTTTAGGCATATTTAAACCTTCAAAAGCATACCAATCCCACTCGACTTCTGGGTAGCGAACGCGTTTAAAACCAATTTTTTGAAAGATGGCTGTAATTTCGTTGATGGTTTGGGTGATTAGATGAAGATGGCCTAAAGCGGGTCTTTTTCCAGGTGCAGTAACATCCAACCATTCTTTTTCCAGTGAAGACGATTGTTGAAAAGTAACGCGTTGGGAATTGAGTGTGTCTTCAATTGCTTTTTTAACATCATTGACCAACCGGCCGGTTTCGGCTCGTTCTTCTGGTGCCAAAGACGGAATTTCTTTTAAAATTTGGGTTAAACTGCCTTTGCGGCCAAGATAGCTGATTCTTAAGTTTTCAAGTTCTTTTTCCGATTTGGCCTCAAGAATCCCAGAAATGGCTTGGTTTTTAAGATTTTGAATTTTATTGATATCCATCTTTAGTTATTTTAACATAAAAAAAACTCCCCTTGGGGAGTCGCTTCCTTGTCAAGTCAGAAAAAATTATTTAGCCTTTTC
>DATLBE010000030.1:0-2600 GCA_035527075.1 Nevskiaceae bacterium
GACGTTCCCAAATTGGCAGAGGTGATGAAAGAATACACTATTTGGCTGGATAAATTCAGCGAGTAATTGCTCGTTCCAGATTTCTAAACTTTGATTCAAGATAAGTATATCTGCGGTTTTGAATGCTTTCTTTTGGGCAATAATAGATTGATACCTTCCCTAAAACAAGGGAAGGATGGGTTGGTCTAGTGATGAAACAGACAAGAGGCCAAGCTGACCATGGCCAAGCCCGCCAATTAATTAGCGGGGAATTGAAAAAATGAAAATTCTAATTATTGGCTCTGGTAGTCGGGAGCATGCCTTAGCATGGAAAATTCGCCAATCTAAAAAAGTCAGCCAAATTTTTATTGCGCCTGGGAATGCAGGTACAACTCAAATTGGCCAAAATATTAATATTGCAGTCGAAAATCTTCGATCTCTTCTAAGTTTTGCCCAAAAAGAAAAAATTGACTTGACAGTGATTGGCCCGGAATTACCTTTAGCCCTTGGGATTGTTGATTTATTTGAAAAGAATGGTCTGTTGATTTTTGGTCCTTCTAAAAAAGCAGCTCAAATTGAAGCTTCCAAAGTCTTTGCCAAGCGATTTATGAAAAAGTTCAAAATTCCGACTGCTGATTTTAAAGTCTTTTCTGATTACCAAAAAGCCAAGCAATATTTAAAAAATTGTCAATTTCCTGTAGTTTTAAAAGCTGATGGTTTGGCAGCCGGAAAAGGTGTTTTTGTTTGTCAAACTAACCAGCAAGCTTTTAAGGCTTTAAAAAAGATTATGGTAGAAAAAAAATTCGGTTCAGCCGGAAAAAGATTGGTGATTGAAAAGTGCTTAACAGGCTTTGAGGTTTCAGTAATTGCTTTTACTGATGGCCAGACCATTTTACCTTTGCTTGCCGCCCAAGATCATAAATCTATTTTTGACGGCGATAAAGGTCCTAATACCGGCGGGATGGGAGCTTACGCACCCACCCCTTTAGTCAACCGGCAAATGATGAGTCAAATCATTAACCAAGTTTTAAAACCAACTGTATTAGGAATGAAAAAAATTAATCAACCTTATAAAGGGGTTTTGTATGCCGGTTTAATGTTGACCAATGAGGGGCCCAAAGTTTTGGAGTTTAATTGCCGCCTTGGTGATCCGGAAACCCAACCTCAATTAATGCTTTTAAAATCAGATTTGGTTGATTTGATGTTGGCCTGTAACAAAGGTCAGTTAAAAAATAAAAAAATTAGCTGGTATTCAGGTTTTTCCGTTTGTGTCACTTTGGCTTCAAAAGGCTATCCTTTGAGTTACGAAAAAGGCTTTGAGATTCGATGCTTACCCAAAAGACAACTGCCCACTGTCCAAATTTTTCATGCAGGTACAAAATTAGAAAAAAACCTGGTTGTCACCAATGGCGGCCGGGTTTTAGGAGTGACCAGTCGAGCGCCCACTTTAAAACAAGCCATTAAAAAAGCTTACCTGCAAGTTGAAAAAATCAAGTTTAAAAACAAATATTTTCGCACCGACATCGGTGCCAAAGCTTTTGGTAAAAATGATTAATCGGATAGATGTAGCCAAATCATGAGATACGTTGATATCGAAGGTTTGGAGAAAAAAGACCCATTTAAAAAGGGGATTATTGATTTATTAAAGCCCACAGCTAAAAATCTTTTAAAACATCGGATTCGAATATTGCCAGAATCTTTAGGTGAACCAGCCGCTTTACTTGATTTTTTAGATGAGGACTTTTACTTGGCTTTTAAAACTGACGGCGTTGGCACCAAAAGTTTGATCGCCGACATTATGACGACCCAGATTAAAAAAGGTCAAAAGTTTAAAGGTACTATTGCCAGCCTTTATGCTGGTTTGGGAAGGGACTTAATTGCTTCTAATGTTAACGACTTAATTTGTTTAGGAGCCAAACCAATTGCTTTATCTGATGAAATTGCCACCGGAGATTACAGGGTCTTTACTGACAAAGAGAAAATGAAAGGTTTGTTTGCTGGTTTTAAAAAAGGTTGCCAGCAAGCGAGTATCACCATTCCCTGTGGCGAATCGCCGACTTTATCGGATATTATTAATGGCTCAGTAATCAGTATCACTGGCTCAGCCATTGGCATAGTCAGACCAAAAAAGGAAGCCATCTTTGGTCAAAAACTTAAACCGGGTGATATGATTTTTGGTCTAGCTTCTAATGGAATTCATACCAATGGTTTGAGTTTAGCCAGAAAAATTGTAGAAAAACTACCCGAGGGCTATTTTACCCCATTTGGCCGTCAAACTTTGGGCGAAGCTCTTCTTAGGCCAACCAAAATTTACGTTAAGCCAATTTTGGACATGCTTGATAAAGGAATTGAGATTCATTATATGAGTAACATTTCCGGTAGTGCTTTTAAAAAAATCATGCGAGCCAAAAAAGAATTAACTTATGTAATTGAAAAATTACCAAGAAGGCCACGGATTTTAAAATATCTTCAAGAACTAGAAAATATTCCGGACAATGAGGCGTACGAAACTTGGAACATGGGACTTGGCTTTGTTGTTTTCGCTCCTGAAAATCAAGAGGAAAAAATTGCCAAAATCTGCCGGAAATATAAGGTTAGTTTTTATAATCTTGGCCGCGTCG
>DATLBE010000031.1:0-33079 GCA_035527075.1 Nevskiaceae bacterium
GATATTTATTTAGATGCAATTTTAAATCCAAGACTATTGGCACCATTTAGAAATTCCCGCAGAATTAAAAATAAAATAAAACGTGGCTTAAAAGGTGGCTTAGGGGGTTCAGTGATAAGACAGGCAGTCGATATAGGACGTTCTTTTGAGTCAGTGATAAAGCCTTAATTTAAATTAAATAGTTATCTGACCTTTCCAGATGTTCTTAAAACATTCCAAAAGGCCCGCTCTCCATGCTCGTGTGGCTTAGTTGGAGTACCCACCTCCTCTCTTGCTTTGTGTTTTTCTTCTGCCACTTGAGCTCGATATTGAGCCCCCCATTTTATTGGAGCAACGCCCGGAGCAAGCGCTCCCGCTATTCCCGCAATTCCCGGAGCGCCGATGGCTTTTTTGACACCATCAACGATTTGAGGCGCTAGAAGAATCATTCCTAAACCGATTAAGACCGGTATGTAAGCTTTAGTGGCTATGCCTAAAAAGGGAGGCAACCAAGTTGTTCCTGATGGTGCGTCTTTGGTAATCGCCACGAACTTATATGTTAAGGCAAAGATGGCGGCTGTGAGGGGGAACGGAATGATATTTGACAACATCAATTTCAACCAGTTGCTAACACCTTTTTGACCTGGCAAAGCAGAAAGCATTAACATAAACGGAGCAAAAATGACTCCTAGAAGAATGCTAATATACGACATCAAAAGAGTAAAAAAGAGCTTAAACAAAGAAAAAGCGATAGCGATAGCAAATACAACTCTTGCTAAAACATCTGCGGTGAAACCGAAAATAGGACCTTCTATGCCTCGAAATATACTTTGAACCAATTCTTTTATTTGTCCAGCAGCGGTTGATGTTATTCCCTCAAAAGTGCCGATGCCAAGCATGCCACCGGCGACTTTAAAAACATTTTGATTGTAATCGAGAGAAGAGTCAAGCAAGGTTAAAATTAAAGAAGTGGCAACGTAAAGTAAGTCAATTAATAGTCCGGCGATGGCGTAGGAAAAGGTAACTAGAATTAAAGCGATGATTATTTTAGGTAGAGCATTTTGAATAGAGATAACAGTTTGTGGGTTAAGCTTCACCCGAAACATAATGGCAAAGCCAATAACAACAAAGATAATGACAAAAAAGAGATAAGTAATATTACGGAAAATTTTCCAAATATCCAAAATTGATCTTAAGCCTTCAAAGCCAACCCCTTGGGCATAAACAGGTTTGACAACTTTTAGCTTGCCGCCTAGGTCGGCAAAATATTCAGTTGAAGAGACTGGGGGGCTAGTATACATGCCGGCGATAAGATTACCTAGAGTTCCTACGACTCCGCCGCCAATAATTTCACTATACTTTTCAGTTGGTCCCAAAATGGCTGCTGAAATAGAAATAGATAGATTTCTAAAAGTTTCATTGGTGTGGCTTTGAAGATTGTATTCTTGGGGCATTCCGTAAACAGCGTCTTCCCAGTCTGTAATACTGCCCCCACCGCCATTGGCTCCCTGCTCATAATAAGCAAAAACGTTGGTGCTGGTTAAAGTGAGGAGTAAGAAAACTAAAAAACCAATTTTAAGTAATTTCATCTCTTGATTTAAGACTAAACTTTTTATAAATTTTTGTCAATTTTTAGCGACATCTTTTGTTGGCACAACCAAAAACATTGGCATCACAAACAAAAACTCCGCCTCCAGGAACAGGAAAAGAGACACTATTGTAAAGAAAAAAATTTGTAGGGAAATCACTTGGAGATAGCCACTGAGTTAAATTTCCGGTTGGAGCCGGGATTTTTGAATCGGTTTCGCAGCGGCGGTATTTATTGCCATAGCAAAAGAGGATGTTGTCACAGATAGTGCAAGAGGGAATGATTTCATGAGGAGCGTCGGCACTACAGGCTTGAGGCGGGACCGGAAAACCACTGCCTAGGTCAGCATCATAATTGGCGATTAATTGGTAATCATCAGGGTTACAGGAGGGGCAAAAGGGAAAAACTTCAGTAATATTGATGTTAGCAGGATGAAGGGCACACATTGTCGAGCAAAAACTTTTTTGGGTTTTAACCAAAGGATAATTTAGATTTTCTTCACCTTGGATAGAAAATCCTTCTGATAAATAAAAATTGGCGTTATTAGTCAGTGGTCCGTTGCCAGGTTGAGCGATGCTGGCGGGCAAAAAGGAATCAAGAAATTTAGCTTGGTTGGTCAGTGTTCTACCACCCACTAAATAGCCTCGGCTTTGTTTTTGAAAACTGGCGGTTTCCGTGGTTTTTGTTTTAATGATACGGTTAATTAAGTCTTCAATTATACTGACAACTTTTTGCCACCAAGTTTGGCTGATGAATTCTTGTTGGGGGTGTTCAAGGCTAGAGGTTGATTCGCCGAGAATGTTTGAACCAGGAGAGCAACCACCTTGGGCTTCCGAAAGAGGCTGAAGTGCTGGTTGAGTGACTTTGATAGCTAGGCCTTTTGGGGCTGGGCAGGTACCAAATAGTCCACAGAGAATTTTTGTTTCTCCTAAAAGCTTAGTAAACCATCCGGGTTGGCTAAAAGTAGTTTCTGGTTTTTTTTGAGGTGGAATTGGATTACCGTCTTCATCTCGGCCAATAACAAAATGGGTCATTTGAGTATTAAGAGGTGTTTCGGGTAGAGAGATTTCTTGTTGAAGATGGGCAGGTAAAATTCGTTGAAGAGCTTGATAGAAATTGGCATCTATGCTAGAAAAATCCGGAAAATCAGCTTGTTCTAGCCGAAGTTCACCACTGAGTTCTTTTAGACGTTCTTCGGCAGTAACGCCCTGTACCAACGGTGTCATCGCGCTGGTTGCTTCTTTTTGGTATTGGTATTCAATCTCAAAATCATTGCAGATGATTGAATTTTCAGGGTAGATAATTTGAGCCAAAGCAGGTTGGCTGAGAGCCAAAAGAAATAAAGCAGATAAAAAAACGGCCAAACACTTTTTCATTATGGTGTTGGAATGATCTGGAATTTGGTGACGTCAACACCAGTGAATTCTTTGATGAAAAGGAGGATGAACCAGGCAAGGATAACAAGGACTAATCCGCCAATGGCATAAGTGAGGGTTTTTTGAGCGGCTTCGGCTTTTTTGGGATCACCGCCAGCGGTTAAGTATTTGAAACCGCCGACAATAAGCATGATAAAAAGAGCCACACCAGCTAGCCGGATGGCAATGTTTAAAATGTTTCGGACGATTTCTTCAAAATCTTTTATTTCTGCTGGGTCTTGCATAAGCTTAACTTTACTCCAAAAAAACACCACTCGTCAAGTTGGACGGATGGTGTTGCATATCTTACGGGCTATTCCCCAATAGGAATGCTAGGTACTTCCAGATTTCCTAAAATGTCAATATTAAAGAAGGTGTTAAGCAACGTCATAATGGCCCAGGCAGCAAAGACAATTAACAAGCCAATCAAAGCAGCAGTGAGGGTTTTTTGAGCAGCTTGAGTACCTTCTTTGTCTCCACCTGAGGTAATCCATTTTATGCCACCAAAAACGAGAAAAACAAAGGCAATTATTGCAGCCACAATTAAGATTAATTTGATAATGGTGGCCACAACATTTGGAACGGTAATGTTAGCGAGATTACCCCAACCTGCAGGCGGTTCAATGTTAATCTCTTGTGCATGAACTACGCCCACTAAAAGAAGTTTATTTAGATAATTGGTAATTTTTTTCATTTTTTGCTTTCTCACCTCCCTTCGATACGCTCTTAGATTATACTTCGCAGTAACGCTCATATTTCGAGCTTGCGAGAAACAAGGTTCTGCGCAAGCAGGTTCTTATAATTCTCTTAGAGCATTATAATATCCAGTTAATCAGAAATGCAATAGCCTTTGGGGTCTGGGTTTTGACCACCTTCAAATTTTCTTGCCCAACAATCCCAATCAATTCTTAATTTATGACATTCTGAGCTGCTTGATTGATAGCGATTGGTAACACAGCCTTTTCTACTGACGAGTTTGCAACACTCAACTAGATTTTCCATTTCGCCACCGACAATAGTGCAGCAATCAAATTGTCCAACCCCGCCGCCGTTTCTAAAAGGTTCCAGTCCAAAAAAGCCTCTGACTAAACTGAGAATCGCCCAGGCAGAAAGAACAATCACAAAACCAATTAAAGCTGAAGTCAGTCTTTTTTTGGTATTGCTCAGCGCTTCTTTATCACCACCAGCGGTTATCCACTGGATACCTCCAACTAAGATAAGAACAAAAAAAACAACCGCGGCCACAATCAAAACCAAATGAATCAAGCCAGGAATGATGGTATTTAAATCTTGAATTTGCCACCAAGGATGCCCTTCTAAATGCTCTCCTATGTCTGTTATTGGTGGAGTTGTAAAAATCATCTTAAGGTGTTGGCCAATCAATCTTTAATATTTGCAAGAATCCAAGACCTAGGAAGGGGGCAATAAAATTAATAATGGCAAAGACAGAAACAAAAATAATAAAGCCGATAAAAGCCGAAGTCAACCTTTTTTTAGCATTGGCAAGCGCCTCTTTGTCACCACCAGCAGTCATCCACTGGATGCCAGAAAAAATAATCATTGCCATTAAAATAACGCCACTGATGGCAAAAATAACTTTTAAAGCATTGGCAATAATTTCGGCGATAAGTGTGGCTCCTTCACCTCGGCCAAAACTTGGTAGGGCGGGATTATAAATGCCTTCAGGAGCATCGGCAAAAACAGGTTTCATTTAGCCAACACCTCCAGGTCCTAAAGTTTCAATAATATCTTGGGGGTTTAAAATATCAAAGCCTAAAATTGCACCCAATAAATGAATAATGGCATAAGCGGCCACCACAACTACCAAGCCAATCAAAGCAGAAGTGATTTTTTTAGTGGTTTCACTCATTTTTTTAGGGTCGCCACCAGCGGTCATGAAACCTAAGCCACCAATAATAAATTGAAAAATAAACCAAATGCCGGCAATAATGGTCATAATGCCGATGATGTTGGAAATGATTCTGACGAAAACAGGCATGATGTCTCCGGCACCGATGTCCATCGGCAAATTTTCGAGACCAAATGGCCCCAAACCTCGAAAACCGCCACCTATGGGCTCTGGAGTTTGTGCAAAAACAATAGTAATCATTGTTTTACGGGCCAGTAATGTCTGGGTTTAAAATTGCACCCCAGTTTCCAAAAATTAAGTAACCAAAAATACCAGCCAAAACAAAGGCGCCAGCAATAAACAAAAGACCCAAAAGTGACTGCCAGATCTTTTTCCAAGCTGCTTCGATTTTTTTTGGGTCATCACCAGCGCTTAAGAAACCATAGCCTGCCAAAATGATATTCAAAAGAGCAAAAATTCCACCGCCAACAATGAGCAGTCTGATAAGACCATTCAAGAAAGGAATTAAGCCTTCAACTTTACCTCCGCCTACTTTCCATTTTGAGACGCCAGGTGGTGGTAAAATTTCGCCAAAAATTGGTGTTTGCAGTAATGGTGCTAATAGCATTAAATTCCTGGGCTAAAAATATCTACTCCAGTAACTACTTCAATGATTCTTATTATCCAATAAGAACAAAAAATAATCAAGAAACCAATGACGGCCGTGGTGATGGCTTTTTGACCTTTGGCCGTTTCTTCAGGATTGTCTTTGCCAGCGTTGATAATCACCGTCAAGCCACCAAAAATTAAAAGAATGAAAAGAACGACGCCGGCGAAAATATAGATATTAGGGAGAATGTTAGAGATAATGTTACCCAGAGTACCTAGTGTTTCAACCCCCTTTCCTTCTTTAATCCAGAGTTGTTCGCCAATATTAAAAGCCAGCAATTTTCTCACAACTTGAGTTTATCAAGCTTAATTAAGAGTGTCAAATTTTGTCAATTGAGCGAGTGAAATGGAAAGAAAGTAACGACTAAAATTAAGAAGTGTGTTAAAATATGGCCCATCGATGAAAACGAAGCTCGATAAAAAGAATAATATTCCCAAACACGTTGGCATTATTATGGATGGTAACCGAAGGTGGGCGCAAAAAAAGGGTTTGGGTGCCAATGAAGGCCATGAAGCAGGGGCAAAAAATTTAGACAGGCTTGTTAAACGGGCTGAAGAATTGGGGGTTAAGCACCTCACCGTTTACACCCTTTCAACTGAAAATTGGCGGAAAAGGACAAAAAAAGAAGTGAAAGGCATTTTTGGCTTACTTTTGAGAATGATTAGAGAAAAAAAGGAAGAGTACCAAAAAAGAGGAGTGAGATTATTTGTTTTGGGCAATTTCCAGGCCTTTCCCAAAAAAGTGGCTCGGGCAATTGAAGAGATGTTAAAAATTGTCCTTAAACACGAACGAATGAAGGTGAATGTGGCTTTAAATTATGGCGGTCGAGATGAGATTATCAGGGCGATTAAAAATATTGTTAAAGAAGGTATTCCGCCGGAAAAAATTAATGAGAAGTTAGTAGCCGAGCACCTTTATACCAATGGTCAGCCTGACCCGGATTTAATTATTAGAACTGGTGGTGAAGTTAGGCTTTCTAATTTTTTACTCTGGCAGCTTTCTTATGCTGAACTTTACTTTACCGACATGCTTTGGCCTGATTTTGGACCTGGGCAATTCGATAAGGCAATTGCCGAGTATCAGCGGCGTAAACGGAATTTTGGCAAGTGATTAAAAAATTTGAATACCGAAGATAGTTTCTAAAATCTGGACTAACCAGTAAGCAACGAAGATGATAATAAAACCAACAATGGCGTGAGTAATTTTTCCTTTAGCTGATTCCACTTTTTTAGGATCACCCCCAGAAGTTAAAAGTTCAAACCCTCCAAAAATAATAAAAAAAAGTAAAATAATGCCGGCCAGGGCAAAAATATAGGGAATAAGGGTGTTAATAATGTCGCCGATGTTTTCAAAGCGCGGCTTTTCTCCTCCTCCGGGCAAGGTGATTGTTGGGATGGGGTCTTGAATCTCATAACCATCTGGTAAATTTAAAGCTAATTTTTTCATTGATTTTTACTATGGTTCAAAACCTGGTATTTTTAGTATATCTTTACCGATTAATTTTAGCAAAAAAACGGCAAAAATAATTAATAGTAAACCACTAACCGCTGAAGTGATTAATTCTTGGCCCGCTTTGACTTTATCTGGATTGCCGGCTGAGGTGAGGACTTGAACACCACCAATGATAATTAGAAGAATCGCAATACCCCCACCAATGCCAAGAGCGAAAGTTAAGATTTTATTAACAAAAGCTTCTGGGCTGCTAACATCAATGCGGCCAATGGCGGTATCAATATAACTCGGTGCTTCTGGCTCCTCTTCTTCCTCTGGTAGAGGAGGTGTCTCTTCTGCTTCCACGACGATGTTAGCGGTGCAGATGAGCGTCCTACCAATGTTTGCTCTTCGGACTTCTATTTCCCCGCTTCTTTGTAAAGAATTGTCATAAAGCAAATTAGCTTTAATTAATTGGTCATCTATGGCAGTGACTTCTAAATATCCCATATCAGTTGGAAGAATCAAGCCGTACTTTTTTCCTTTTTCAATTCCTGAGGCTCTGATTTCGATTTCCCCTTGAAAACCATAAAGGAAGGATTCAGGGTAAATTTCACAAGTTTCTTGAGAGTAAACAACTGATAATTTGGGACTCAAAAAGAGGACTATTATCAGAAGAAAAAATAGTAAATTAATAATTTTTTTCATCATTTTCAGTCTAGCATAAAGGAAGAGAGATAGGCAATATCCTCATGGTATACTTGGGTTAGGATGAAGATTCCAAAATGGTTGCTTGCCTTGTTAGTAATAGGAATGATTTTTTCTTCAAGTGTTTTGGCGGTGTGTGAAGTGCGGGATTATTCATCACCTGAGGAATATCAAAAAGCGATTGAGGAATGTCAGGAAGAAATTGATGCTCGGATGGGAGCTCACAGTAAAAACAAACAGGATTTAGCCAATCTTGAGGCAAAACTGGCCACCACCCAAAAATTGATTGAGTCTGCCGAGAGACAAATCAACAACTTAGACCAAGAAATCTTTAATCGTGAAGTTGAGTTAGGCTATCAAAAAGAAATTCTGGCTGCCCGCGTTCGTTCTTATTACAAAAGAAGCCGGCGTTATTCACCATTTTTGCTTTTTTTAGCTTCGGCCAATGCGGCTGATTTGCTTCGGGAACTTTCTTATCGCCAGACGGCCACAAATGAAGATAAAAAGGTGATTGTCAATATTGGTCAAGATTTAAAAAAGTTAACCGCGGATAAAAAAGATTTGGAGGAAAGTCGAAGTTGGTTAACTAAAACCAAAAATAGTGTTGGCCAACAAGCTCAATCGTTAAAAACAGAAGTTGAAAAAGTCGAGGGCTATTTCAGTGAAGTCAGTGCTACCATCGGTCAGCTGATTGCAAAACAAAAAGCTTTATTAGCAGAAAAAACAGGAACTTTTCAAACTTCTGTTGGTGAAGTGCCATTAGCCGACGACCCCAATGCCCGACCTGATTATGATCCAGGTTTCCGGCCTGCTTTTGCCGCTTTTTCGTTTGGTGCTCCTCATTTTAAAGGCATGAGTCAATATGGTGCTTTTGGAAGGGCAAAAAACGGTCAATCAGCTGAAGATATTTTGCGCGCCTATTATGGCGGAGGAATTGAAATTAAGAAGGATTATTCAACAAGTATTATGATTAATGTTGAGGGGTATGGAGCAGTTGATATTGAAACCTACACTCATCGTATTTATGAAGTGCCAAATTCTTGGGGTGATCAAGAAGGGATGGCAGCTTTAAAAGCGCAAGCAGTGGCGGCTAGGTCGTATGCTTTAGCTCGGACCAACAATGGTGCCGGGTCAATTTGTGCCACAGAATATTGCCAAGTTTACAAACCAACAAATAAGGGCGGCAACTGGGAAAGAGCGGTAAACGAAACTCGTGGTTGGGTGTTGATGGCCAATGGCCAGCCGTTTTCTGCTTGGTATGCTTCCACTTCAGGAGGTTATCAAGAATCTTATACTTCTAATGGCTATAGTACGCCTGGATTTTGGGATACTAATTGTGGAAACCAGTCTTGTTGGACTGAAGGCGCTTGGGAAAAAATTGCAGGCTCTCCTTGGTTTTATAAAGGTTGGTATAAATCAAGGTCTGGAAAATCCTGCGGTCACTCACATCCTTGGTTAACCAGTGAAGAAATGGCAGATATGGTGAATGCGGCGGCTGTTTATCAAAATAACAAGACAAATGACGAGATAATTTCTCATATCTGGCAAGAAGATAATTGCTATCCTTCTGGTGCGGACGTTTGGTCAAAAACAAAAATGAGAGAAGAAGCGGCGAAATATGGTGCCGGAGCAAGCAGCGTAAATGACTTTTCCATTACTTACAGTACTGGTGGGATAACAAGTAAAGTTGTTTTTCAAACTGATAAGGGTTCAGTAGAAATAGAAGGTTTAAGTTTTTATAAGGCTTTTAATCGTCGCGCTCCGGGGGCTATTCACTTAAAGTCAGCACTTTTTAACATTGAGAAGAAGTAGCAGGAAATAGTATAATGAAAAGCGACGATGCCTGATATTTTTGTGGCCACCAAGAAAAAAGAAACAGCAAGAACAAAAAAAGTTACAGTAAAAAGAAGCGAGGCAGAAATAAAAAAGAAGAAAGTTGTTGACTCAAAAGTGGCTAACGTTTTGTCTACTTTTGTTTTCAAGCCAAAAAACATTCGCTTTGAAACCCAGGAAAAAGAAGAGAAGGTTGTCCTATTTTTGCGACGCCATCTAATCACTAATGTGTCTTGGGTTTTACTTGCTTGTTTGTTGATAGTGGCGCCGGTTTTTGTCCAAAGGTTTAGTCTTTTAAATTTTTTACCTGAACGATTTCAATTCATTACTCTACTGAGTTGGTATTTAGTAACCACCGGCTATGTTTTTAAGAAATTTCTGACTTGGTTTTTCAATGTCAACATTATTACTGATGAACGGATTGTCGATATTGATTTTCCCAGCATTTTGTATCGGCACATTAGTTCTACCAAGATTGACCAAGTTCAAGATGTGACTATCAAAGTGGGTGGTTTTATTCGCTCGCTTTTAAATTATGGCGATGTTTCGATTCAAACTGCTGGTGCAGAGCCAGAAATTTGCTTTGAGGCTGTGCCGCGGCCGGAGCAAGTTTCCAAACTGCTTGACGAATTGATTTTAGAAGAAGAAAAAGAAAAGCTAGAAGGCAGGGTGAGATAATGACACCGGAAGGTATAATTCAGTTTTTTACCTCAATAGCCAATAACCCTTGGATTTTGGTTAAGTTTTTGGTTTTGATTGGCTTAGGCTTATATCTGGCTTTTGCTGTCATTGTCGTTCGTCAGGTCAAATTGATGAGTCGGACTTTAAATGGTCTTTTTGATATTCCTTTGCGATTGTTTTCTTTAATTCATTTAGTAGCCGCAATTGGCGTTTTTATTTTAGCCTTAACAGTTCTTTAGAGGAAAGGATGACTAAGTTTTCACTTCAAATAGCCAAAGTGGTTGGAACTTTGGCTGAAAAAGGCTGGTCACAAGTTCACACTTTTTGTCCTGAGGAAGAAAAAAAATTGCGTTTGCGCGGCCAGCTTTTGGCGGCGGTCAGTTTGCCAGTTAGGGAGGGAGATTTGCCAGTTGTTGACTCCCGAGAGGAGCAGGCTGAGGAGGGAGGAAAAAAAGATAGACTAGCCAGTCAAGGCCGGGAGCTAATTACCCGTCTTCATGAAGAATACTACGGTGAATTGGAGACACCGGCTTTGGCAAAGTTAAAAGAAGCGGTTGAAAAAGTAGCCATAGAATCCGGCGCCGAAATTACGGCAGCGGCTTTAATCGACGATGTTTGTTATCTGGCTATTTTAGGTGAGGGTAGATTGATTTTGGTCAGAAAAGATAAAGTAGTGACAATTTTGAAAGGGGTAGCGGATGTCAACGAGGCAGTGACCGCTAGTGGCCGGTTTGAAAATAATGATTTGATTCTTTTGGGAACAAGCGAATTTTTCAAGTTTATTTCTTCTGAAGTAATTCAGACAGCGATGGCCAGCAAGACGACCGAGGAGGCAGTGGAGATATTAGCGCCGGTGGTTTATGGTCAAGATGAAAGCAGCTTGATGGCGGCGGTGGTAGCCAAGGCAGAAGAGAAAACCCAAAAACCTGCCAAACTGGAACCAGTTTTGCTTTTTTTAAAAAGCTATTTTGGCAAATTAACCCGCCGAGTAATTTTTCTTCGGCAAGAAAGAAAAAAAAGATCGAAAAAGAACCTTTTGACGGTGGCTTTGCTCTTGCTCTTGCTTTTGGGGATGAGTGTTGTTTTTGGTCGGCAACAAAGAAGTCGCCGAGTAAAACAAGAAAGGATTAATAGTTTTTTGGAAGAAGCTCATTTTAAAAAAGAGGAAGCGGAGGCTCTTATTGAACTTAACCCCGTTCGTGCCAAAGAATTACTTTTAGAAGCTCAAAGTTTGGCCCAACAGATTGAACCAGAGGTAAAAGATGACAAGGATTTCTTAGCCTTTAAAGAGGATTTAGAAAAAAGTTTAACCCAAGTTTTACGGGAGCATGAAGTTGAGCCCGATTTGTTTTTTGATTTGATTTTTATTAAGGATAGCGCGACGGTAACAGATGCTGTCATTGCCGCCGAAAAATTGGTGGTTTTAGACAAAGAAAAAAAAGCGGTTTATCAGCTTAATTTGGCTGATAGAAAATCAGCCATTGCAGCCGGTGGTGAGGAGTTTGGGACCAGTACCCAATTAGCTGCCTTTTGGCCGCGGGTTTTTGTTTTAACTGAAAAAGGGATTGTTGAGGTTGAAAAAGATTCAAAAAAACTTCATTTGGTAATAGAGTTTGATGAAGACTGGGGTAAAATCATTGATTTTCAAACTTTTGCCGGTAACCTTTATCTTTTGACCGATAAAACAATTTGGCAATATTTAGGTACTGAAGGCGGTTTTGGTAGCAAAAAGCGTTGGTTTAAAAGCGAGACCAAAATTGATTTGTCTTCGGCAGTTTCGATGGCCATTGATGGTTCAATTTGGGTTTTGCAAACCGACGGCACCATTGTCAAATTGACCAGAGGTCAAAAAGACCCTTTTGGGGTGGCAGGTTTGCCCTCCGATTCGGAGGGTTTTGCTCAACCGCAACTGATTTTTACTGACGATAACTGTCAAAACCTTTATATTTTAGATAAAGGCAACCGGCGAGTGGTAGTTTTAGAGAAATCAGGCGAATATCATTCTCAATATATGTGGGAGGGAATAAAAGATGTTAATGGCCTGGTGGTTTTGGAAAAAGAAGGCAAGATTTTTCTTTGGCAAGATAGTCAGATTTATGAAATTAAATTAAAGTGAAAAAAATTATCAACCGTCGGGCTCGCTATGATTATCAGCTTTTAGAAAAATTTGAAGCTGGAATTGCTTTGACTGGCCCTGAGGTGAAATCAGTAAAAGGTGGGCATATGAGTTTGAATGAAAGTTTTGTCCAGATTCGTAATGGTGAAGCTTGGCTTTTTAATGCCCATATTCATCCTTATCTTTTTGCGGATAATCGTGACTATGACCCAAGAAGAGCCAGAAAGCTTCTTTTACATAAAAATGAACTTTTAAAATTGCAGCGAGAAACCAAGCAAAAAAATTTGACAATCGTGCCCATTTTGTGCTACACTAAGCGCCAGATAATCAAGCTTGTAATTGCTTTGGCAAGAGGGAAAAAGAAGTACGAAAAACGAAAAGCAATAAAAAAGCGAGATTTGGAAAGAGAACTTAGAAGTAATTAGAAATTTTAACCTGGGGATGTAAGTTTCGACAGGAACAAGCTCTTTAAAACTGCAGGCCGGCTAAAGACAAGCCGTAAAAAAGTCTTAAAATTTAACTGGCAACACATCTAAAGTTGCTCCTGCTTACGCAGCGGTTGCCTAAAAACAACCTAAGCTAAGTGGCATTCAGCAAGTTTTTCCCTGGCGAAGCTTGGTGGGTGACAACAGAGTCAGGGCGTCAGTCCCGCACCAATGGTCGGATGCGGGGTGGAGCTTAAAGACCAAAATCATGATGAACAGGGTTTGTTAGTTTGCCTCATCATGAAATAGAACTAACTAAGCTTGTAGAAGTTTTAATTTGTTTTTCTTGGACGCCGGTTCACCCCGGCCATCTCCACACTTCGCCCCGCATAAATGCGGGGCTTCGCGTGGCACGGCCACACTCTTTCACTTCGTCGGGGCTTCGCGTGGCAACCTCAAATTTGCTAAAATCAATTTGTGTTGGTTAACTTTCTGTTTCCTCGTAAATGTCTAGGTTGTGGTCAAAGGGGTGGTTATTTTTGTTCCTCATGTCTTAATTTGGTTTCTCTTGAGCCTCAGCGAATCTGTCCAATGTGTAGACAGACTTCTTTTGGTGGCAAAACTCATTCACAATGCATTCGGCCTCATGGCCTGGATGGTTTAACCACAGTTTTTGCTTATCGAGGTGTGATCAGAAAAGCAATTAAAAAATTGAAATATAAGTTTGTTTCTGATTTGGCCAAAGATTTAGTTGAGCTTTTTTTAAGTTTTTGTGGTGAAGACAAAGTTTTTACTCAGGTTTGTCAAGAAAAAGATGTGTTTTTTGTTCCTATTCCTCTTCATCCAACAAGATTTCGTTGGCGGGGTTTTAATCAAGCTGAACTTTTAGGAGAAATGATAGCAGCAAATTTGAAAATTCCTTTTTTGCCTGATTTATTACTCAGGGTGAAGAAAACCAAACCGCAAGTTGAGCTTAAAAAAGAAGAGCGGAAGAGAAATATTAGAGATGCTTTTGCTCTCAATAAAAATTCCCCACTTCCCCTCCGATTCGGAGGGTTTGCGGGGCAGGCTAAATTCTTATTATTCGATGATGTTTGGACCAGTGGTGCTACCTTAAAGGAAGCAGCCAGGGTTTTAAAAAGAAATGGAGCTAAAAAAGTTTGGGGTTTGACACTGGCAAGGTAACACTCCATAATGGAGGTGTGGCATAGCAGATATGGAGATTCGTCTAAAATTTTTACCTGGCAAGCAAAGAGATTTTTTGTTGCAAGTAGCCGAAAAAAGTGGATTGCCGACAGATGAATTGGCGAGATTAGCAGGGGTGGTTCCTAGAAGTTATCGGGATTGGAAAAGAGAAAAACTAACAATGTCTTGCAAAGGGGCAGAGATTTTTTGCGAAAGATTTAATCTTGTTTTGCCTGAGGGAAAAGGGAAGATGATAACAAGATGGAAAGAGGCTAGAAGGAGGGCTTCTCAAAAAGGCGGTCACTCTCGTTACAAAAAATATGGGGATTTCGGAACTTTGGAAGGAAGGAGAAAAGGAGGAAGAACAGCTTTAAATATTTTGCGAAAAAGAGGAATAATTCCTTGGCCCAAGGAATTCAAATTTCCATCCGATTTTAGCGATCAATTAGCAGAATTTGTAGGAATTTTATTGGGCGATGGGGGACTAACTCCAGGCCAAGTTTGTATAACCTTGAATAGCGTGGCCGATAAAGATTATGTTCCGTTTGTAATTTTCTTGGGGAAGCATTTATTTGGGGAAGAACCTCGGGTTTCAAAGCGCAGTGATAGCAAAGCATTAATGATTTGCTACAGTGGAGTGGCTTTAGTTAAATATTTGATTAAAATTGGCTTGAAAACTGGCAATAAAGTTAAACAACAAGTTGATGTTCCCGGTTGGATCAAATTATCTAAGGAGTATCGAGTGGCTTGTCTTAGGGGGCTGATGGATACAGACGGGGGAGTTTTTTTACATAGATACAGAGTGGGAGGAAAGCTTTACACATACAAAAAAATTTGTTTTTCTAATCGTTCAATTCCGTTGCTCTATTTTGCTGCCAAAGTAATGGGAGAATTGGGCCTATCTCCAAAAGTGATTGATAAGGTGGAAAACAAGAAGGTTTGGCTGTATAATAAGGACGAGGTTGAGCAATATTTAAAGTTAGTAGGAACGCATAATCCAAGGCTGTTGAAATACCAAAACAATTGATTGTTTAATTAGGAGAGTTGCGCCGAATGGCAAGGCACAGGTTTGCTAAACCTGCGTCCCGCAAGGGACTTGTGGGTTCGAGTCCCACACTCTCCGCCAGGTAAAGTCACTACGCTCCCACGTAGCAAGTTTGGGTGGGGTGCCGGAGCGGCCAAACGGGCTGGTTTTGAAAACCATGCGATCCGCAAGGGTCACGCGAGTTCGAATCTCGCCCCCACCGCCTAAGCCTTTAAAAAAAGCTTGAAAAATGGTATTTTAAGAATAATGCCTGTCCGACAAGTTCAAGAAAAACCAAATAAGGTTCAAACTAGTCGCCCAAGAGGCAGATTACGCCCTTTGAAAACTTTGTTTGTCTGGTCAGCGCCTAGCAGACTTTTTAAAAAAAGAGAAAGAGAGTATTTTACCACTGCTGGAGCCATCGCCTTTTTGTTGGCGGTGATTTTGATATTTTTTCAAGAGTGGCTGTTGATTGCAGTCATTATTGCTTTAGGTTTTATGGTTTTTATTTTAGGAACGATTCAGCCGGAAAAAGTGGAACATAAAATTACCACTAGAGGGATTATTACCGGTGGTAAAACCTATCGCTGGCAAAGTTTAGAAATGTTTTGGTTTGATGAAAGATTAGGCCAAAAAATTTTGTATGTCGAAACCAGATTGCCTTTCCCCCGGAGGCTAATGATGCTTTTAGGCGAGACTGATAAAAAAGAGTTAAGGCAGCTTCTTGACGATTATCTTCTTTTTGAGAAGCCAGGGAAAGCTTGGATGGATAAAGCCGGCGACTGGCTCTCGAACAAAATACCTCTTGAACGAAGTTCTTAATTTGTCCCTGTAGCTCAATGGATAGAGCATTTCGTTGCGGACGAAAAGGTTGCAGGTTCGACTCCTGCCAGGGACGCATTGGTGGGGTGCCGGAGTCTGGCTAAACGGGCAGCTCTCGAAAAGCTTGCAGGTCGCAAGACCTACGCGAGTTCGAATCTCGCCCCCACCGCCAAAGGGGAAACTGATCATCTAATGTGGATTCCCTTGACAACGAACAGAATTTTTTGTATTATGTATTTTGTATTACAAAGTTTTTAGAATTATGAATCATCCTTTAGTTGTTCGAATACCAGAGGAACAAAAATTAATGCTTGAGATTATTGCCAACAGCAAAAATGTTTCTGTGGCTCAAATTACCAGGATAGCAATTAAGGATTATGTTGCTAAAACTCGAGGCGAAAAAGATTTGTTTGCCAAGTTGGCGGCAATCGGCAGAAGTAAAAAAGTGGCCAATGCTCCTAGGGATTTGTCTGAAAATTACAAAGATTACTTGTACGGCAAAATTGCTTCTAAATGATCTTTATTGATGCCTCTTTTTATTTGTCGCTTCTAAATCCCAATGATTCTAATCACGAAAAGGCAGTTAAAATTGGCAGAAAGTATAAAGATGAAGAATATGTTACCACCCAGATGGTTTTGGGAGAAGTTTTGACAGTTGGTAGTCAGCGTTTTAATAAAGTTCTAACTGTTAGGTTTGTTGGGGAAATTTTGAAGAGCAGAACAAGGATAGTCTTTGAAAAATCAGAGCTGGTAAAACAGGCTTTTGTTCTTTTTAAAAAAACAAAGTCGAAAAATATTAGCTGGGTAGATTGTTATTCCTTGATTGTTATGAAAAAACTGAGTATCAGAACAGTCTTGACATTTAATAAGCATTTGAAGCAAAGTTTGCCCCTGTAGCTTAATGGATAAAGCGGTGGCTTCCGGAGCCAGAGATTGGGGGTTCGAGTCCCTCCAGGGGCACATGGCCACAAAAACTAAACGCGAATTTTCAGCTGGTGGAGTAGTTTATAAAAAAACCAAAGACAAGATTTTATGGTCGGTTTGTAAACATTCAGGTTATCACAAATGGGTTTTACCCAAAGGAATCGTTGAGCCAGGAGAAAAATCTGGAGAAACGGCTTTAAGAGAGGTTAAAGAAGAGACTGGGATTAAAGCTAAGCTGATTGCCAAAATTCCCGAACCTGAAACCTATGTTTACCAAAGTGAAGGGACGAAAATTTTCAAGAGAGTTGTTTATTTTTTGATGGAGTATGTTTCGGGTAAGACAGAGGATCACTCGTTTGAGATGGAAGAGGTAGTTTGGCTGCCTTACAAAGAAGCCTTAAAAAGACTACAATTCAAAGGTGCCAAAGAGGTTTTAAAAAAAGCCAGGAAACTGTTAGAAGAACTACAGAAACAACAAAAGTTATTTTAGGTGCCTCGCAAATTGACGCCTTGCGTCAAGCGAGGCTTGAACCACGCGATCGCGCAAATTTCGCCTTCGCCTGCAAAGCCCCGAGGGCCGCAGGCCTTTTCGGGGGCGAAAGCACGATTTTGCGGGGAGAGGTGCCGGAGTGGACGAACGGACACGCTTGGAAAGCGTGCGTGGCTGCAAAGTCATCGTGGGTTCGAATCCCACCCTCTCCGCATGAGAATTATTGATAAAAAAATTTGGCCAGATATGTTTGAGAATGACAAGGAGCTGCCGGTTGATTTTCGTTTGGCCGATTTTGATTTAAAAGATGGTGATCAAATTCGTTTTCGGGAATGGAATCCTGAGACAAAGACATACACTGGTCGGGAATACATAAAAACAGTTAAACGGGTGACCAAACATGAAAGCCCAGCCAGATACTGGACTCAAAAACAGCTAAAAAAACATGGCTTTTATATCATGGAATGGGAAGAAGAAAACTCGCGGAAATAATGCGGTAATTCTGCGGTAATTATTACCGCAGAATCTAGATGGATGCGCAAAGGAGCATTTTAGCCTTGGGTATGGTAAAATTAGGTTAGGAAAATGGCTGATGAATTAGAGGAAATCAAAAGAAAGATTGACATTGTTGAGTTAATCAGTGAGTTTGTGCCTTTGAAAAAGGTTGGTCGGAATTTTAAAGCGCTTTGCCCCTTTCATTCTGAAAAAACACCTTCTTTTATTGTTTCTCCGGAAAGACAAATTTGGCATTGTTTTGGATCCTGTGGAGAAGGTGGCGACATTTTTGGCTTTTTGATGAAAATGGAGGGGGTTGAGTTTGGCGAAGCCTTGCGGATTTTGGCCAAAAGAGCGGGGGTGAGATTGGCCCGCTACCAGCCTTCGCAATCTGAGCGCCAAAAACAAGAACTTTATGAGATTAATCATTTATCCTCAGAATATTACCATTATGTTTTGCTTAATCACCCAGCCGGTAAAGAGGCTTTAGCCTATATTCAAGGTCGGGGGATTAGCAAAGACTCGCTTGAAAAGTTTAAAATTGGCTTTGCGCCTAATATGTGGGAGGGTTTGCAAAAATTTTTGGTCGGTAAAAAAAATTATTCAGTTCAGAATTTAGAAAAAGCGGGTTTGGTTATCAAAGGCCGGCGCGGTTTTTATGATCGTTTTCGGGCTCGAGTGGTGTTTCCTTTAAAAGACCACCGGGGCAATATTTGTGGTTTTGCGGGCAGAGTGATTGTGCCCGAAGTTAAAGAAGCAAAATACATCAACACACCGGAAACTCTTGCCTATCACAAATCTAATCTTTTATATGGTCTTGGCGAAACCAGCCAAGAGATAAAAAAGAAAAACGAAGCTGTTTTGGTTGAAGGAGAATTGGATGCCATTTCTTCTTATCAGGCGGGAGTAAAAAATGTGGCCGCCATTAAAGGCTCAGCTTTGACCTTAAATCAGGTTCAACTTTTGGGTCGTTTTACCAAAAACATCACTTTTGCTTTAGATGCGGATATTGCTGGCAACCAAGCTGCCCGTCGAGGCATTGAAATTGCTGATGCCGCTGGCCTGGCGATTAAAGTGGTCGCCATTAAAGGTGGTAAAGACCCGGATGAAGTGGCACAAAAAAAACCTGAGTTATGGCAGGAATTAGTGGCTAAAGCAGTTCCGGTTTATGATTATCTTTTGGATTCGGCTTTTGCTCGGTTTGGCAGTTCAACGGCTGAAGGAAAAAGGAAAATTGGCCAGGAAACGATTCCGGTTTTAGCCAAAATTACTGATAAAATTGTTCAGTCCCATTATCTTCTGGTTTTAACCGAAAGGTTAGGTGTTCGAGAAGAGGCGGTACTGGCCGAAATAGAAAAATTAGTTAAAAAAGAGAAAGGTGATATTTTAACAGGTATTAAAGCAGCCGTGGAAGAAAAAAGCCGGCGAGAAATTTTGGAAGAGCATCTTTTAGGTTTGTGTTTTCAGTCGGAAAATTGGGCTTTTTTGCGGAAAAGAAAAATTTATTCTTTAATAAAAACGCCTCGTTTTGCCAGAATTTTAGAAACTTTAGGTCAGTATTTAAAGCGTTTTAAGGGTTTGAAAAGCGAAAGATTGGCCAAGATGTTGGCACCTGAGCTGCTTGCCAGTTTCAATCGGTTGTATTTTTTGGATTTAAGTGATTTGGTTAAGGACGAGATGAAATTTGAGCGGGAACTGGTTAAAGCTGTTCAGCAATTGGAAATGCTTAATTTGAAAGAAAAATTAGAAGAAATTGCCGCGAAAATTAAAACTTTAGAAGAAAAAAGTAAATTGACAGGGAAGGAGTTAAAAACTTTGGATAAATTAAACCTTGAGTTTAGTCAGCTTTCTCAGGAATTAAATGTAGTGTAAAATGTAGTTATGGCTAAAAAGAAAAAAATTGATACCAGTCAGCTGATCAAAAAGGGTAAAAAACAGGGTTTTGTTACCCAAGAAGAAGTCTTAAAACTTTTTGCTGATGCTGAGAAACGTCTTGAGGAACTTGATGATCTTTATGACACGCTTTTGAAAAAAAAGATTGATGTTTTTGAGACGGTGACTGAGGAGGAGATGGCCGAAGATGAGAAAGCGACGACAGAATTAGCCAAAGAGTTGGAGATTTTGGCCACCTTAGAGGATAAAACTTTAACTGATCCAGTCCGGATGTATCTTAAGGAGATTGGTCGGATTCGGCTTTTAGTCGCTCAAGAGGAAATCGATTTAGCTCAAAGAATTGAAAAAGGCAGTTGGGCAGCCAGAAAAAAATTAACCCAGTCAAATCTTCGCCTGGTTGTTTCCATTGCTAAGAAATATGTCGGTCGAGGTTTAGGCTTTCTTGATTTAATCCAAGAAGGCAACCAGGGGCTGATGCGGGCGGTGGAAAAATATGACTGGCGAAGAGGCTATAAATTCTCCACTTACGCTACCTGGTGGATTAGACAAGCGATTACCCGGGCAATTGCTGACCAAGCCAGAACCATTAGAATTCCGGTTCACATGGTGGAGACAATCAACCGACTCATTCGAACCGCCCGGCGTTTGATGCAGAATTTAGGTAGAGAACCGACCCCAGAAGAGATTGGCAAAGAGATGGAGTTGACCCCCCAGCGTGTCCAGGAAATTTTCAAAATTGCCCAAAAAACCGCTTCTTTGGAAAAACCAGTTGGGGATGATGGCGACTCTTTATTGGGTGATTTTATTCAAGACACTTCTCAGCCAACACCCTTAGACACCACCTCCAGACAACTTTTAAAAGAGAATATTGAAGAAGTACTTCATACCCTTTCTGACAGAGAGGCCAAAGTTTTAAAAATGAGGTTTGGACTTGATGGCTTCAGGCCGATGACCTTGGAAGAAGTGGGAAGAGAATTTGGTGTTACCCGAGAGCGAATTCGCCAGATTGAAGCAAAAGCCTTAAGAAAGTTAAAGCATCCGTCAAGAAGAAAAAAACTTCAGGATTATTTGGAATAACATGTCTACCACCCTAAAAGTTGGTCTTTTAAGCACTATTTACAGTACCTGGCTGCATAACAGCTTAGCCATTGGTTTAGTTTTGGCAGTTGCCGTCAGCGCTCTGATGCTCATTTTCAGGCCCAAAAGAAGGTTGGTTTTTTTCTTGCTGGGTTTTATTTTACTTTTGCTTCAGTTTGAATATCAAAAGCATTTTGGCAAAACTTTGGAGCAGCAAACAATTACTTCAGTTATTATTCAAGGCGAATCTCTCCGCGCCCGTTCAGTAATGGAAGACGTTTTTCAAAAACTAATTCCTTTTGCTTTGTGGCTGGGCGGTTGGGGAATGGTTGTTTTGGGAATATTGGGGTAGTGAGAAAGTTATACAACTTGATTTCTTTGGTTCGGTTTGCTACAATAAGCTTGTGGGTTACGCGGGTAAATTAAAAGAGAAAAAATTGGCTCTTAAGCTTCGCCAAAAAGGTCTTTCTTACAGTGAAATTCAAAAGAAGGTTTTTGTTTCTAAAGACACGCTTAGCCGTTGGTGTCGAGATGTGGTTTTAACTCTCGAACAATTGGAAAATCTAAGAAAGAAAAAGCTAAAAGGGGCAGAGCGGGGTAGAATAATAGGGGCCAAAAAACAGCAACGCGACCGGACCAGAAGAATTAAAAAGCTTTTAGAGCAAGGGGAAAAAGAAGTTGGATTATTAAATAAGCGGGATAGGTTCATATCCGGCATTGCTCTTTATCTTGGAGATGGGCTTAAAGGTGATAAAGGTGTTGGCTTTTCTAATTCTAATCCTAAAATAATTTCTTTTATGATGAAATGGTTGCGAGAATTCTGCAAAGTACCGGAGAAAAAATTTCGTGGTCAAATATGGATTCATGACAATCTAGACGAGCTGAAGGCAAAAAAATTTTGGTCAAAAGTTGCTGGTATTTCAGTTAGCCAATTTACTAAGAGTTACATAGCTAAGAATAAAATTAATAGCAAAAAAATTCGAAAACAATTGCACCAGTATGGCGTTTTCGCTATAAGAGTTCATGATGCCGAAATGCAAAGAAGAGTTCTTGGTTGGATGGCTGGCGTTTTAGGCGATAAGTTGCTATAATAAATTTGTTTAACATTCCGCGGTAGCTCAATGGTAGAGCGGCTGCCTGTGAATTGACGCAGCCTCCAGCGGAAACGCTGGAGTGAAAAGTGGGTGAATTCAGGGAAGCCTAACGGTTGAAATTTCAACCAATGGTAATCCTGAGCCAAGGGCCGAAGTTTCGGTCAAGGTGCAGAGACTAGGTGAGTACACCTTTAAGCGCCCACTACCTAAAAGTCGAGGCTTCGACTCAAGGTAATGAGATAGTCCACGCCTTGATGAAAATCAGGGGTAAGTGTAAGCAGTTGGTTGTAGGTTCGAGTCCTACCCGCGGAGCCAAGTTGTATTTTTTTGCGGTTTTGCAAGATAAAAGTAAGGTTTTCTCCAGTCCCATCGGGCTTTTTTGTTATCCCAGATAAGGTTCTCACAGAAAATTTCAACCATCTCTCTTTTGTTAGCAGGCGAAGCAACTCTAAATCTTTTAGTAATGTGTTTGATATTATCAAGGAATCTAAACATCAGGCTTTTTAACTCGTCTACGTAGTTCTCACATTTAATCTGGCTCTCTCTTAATAATTTAATCTTTTCTTCACTATCTTTTTTGAGAGTATTGTATGTTGATTTATCAATCTCTCTTTCAACTAAAGACTTGGCGTATTTTTTGAGATTTTCTTCTTCTGTGGCTATTTGAATCGCTAACCTTCTGGCTTGTTTTATGTATTTGCCTTTATCTTCTTGGCTGATTTCAAAAACATACTCTCTTAGTAGCTGCCACCTTTTTTGGTTGATTTCTATGGTCTCAAAAGCCTCAGCAAGATTTTCTTCTAAATCTTTTTCATTGATGTATTGGACTTTGTGCAAGCGGTTGCACGGAAGCTTTTTCTTACCACATCGGTAATAGGTATTGCCCTTTTTATGAGTGCCTGACATAGGTTCTTTGCAGTTTTTGCACAATATCAGACCTGTGTAAGCATATTCTCGGTGGGTTGATTTTGGGTGCTTCTTTTTTTCAAAAACCCTTTGGACTTTATAGAATAATTCTGTTGAAATTATCGGTGGATATGCTCCAGGATATTTTTCACCTTTGAAAATAATGATTCCAGTATATTGAGCGTCTCTTAATCTATTGCTGACTGTGTTTTTATGAATCCTTCCGTTATAATTTTTAGGAGACTTTGAGCGCAAACCAATTGAATGGGCGTAATCAGCAATTTTCTCAAGAGTGAATTGCCCTGTGGCAAATTCCTCAAAGATTTTTCTGACAAAAGGAGCAGTTCTTTTATCAAGAATCCATCTCCTTTTGCCTTTCTTGCCTGCACCCTTATAGCCTAAGATTGGTTTCTTTGATGGCTGCTTTTCAGTAAGAATTTTGTCTTTAGCAGCCATTTTAGACCTTAAGCTGGTGGCATCGCTCGAGTGCTTAGCCAAAGCAAATTCAATAGCGACCATCAATTGGTCAGTCTTTGAATCCGTGAAGGTTTTATCGTGGGTAAAGATTCTGGTGAATACATCGTCCTGTAAATACCACAAAATCAGTCCACCATCGCCAAAATTCCGAGCCAGTCTGCTAATTTCAAAACAGACGATTCCATCAACCTTGTCTTTATTGGCTTCAAGATAGTCAATCATTTCATTGAACCCATCTCTGACGTAGGCTTTGTAGCCTGTATGGTCATCTTGAAATGGCTCCTTGAGGAGCTTGAGACCCTCTCTTTTAATAATTCTATCTATAGCTCGCCTCTGGTATGAAAGAGAATTTAATTGCCGATTGGCTTTGCCTTCCTTAGTATCTTCAGAGGATTTTCGAAGGTAGGCTATGACTCGATATGGTCTATTTTCTTCTTGGTTGTCCATCTTTGATACCAACAAAAGTATCTAAATCTAATTTATAATCCGTGCCTACTTTTTTGCTTTTCTTTTGACCTCTTTTAACTTTTTTATACCTCTCATAGACCCTTAAATTTACTTGAGTTTCTGTAATCAATTTTTTGAATAATTCAGGAATTCTTTTCAAATCCAGGAGTAAAACTTCCAACTCTGAATTTTCCATTTCAGGAAATTGTTTTTTCAAGTCTTTCAGTATTAGTCTTTTTTTATGTGTATCTGAGAGTTTCTGCTTTCTCATAGTTTTTTATGGTAAAGATTCACACGCTAATCCGTCTTTATCCGCATCTAACCTGTGAATGTCATTATTTATTCCTCCGCATTTCTCAAAAACAGCTTGAGCTTCAATGTGAGTAGCAAAATCGGAGCAATTGTAGGCATTGGAAGAACAAATATAACCTGTTGTATCTGTTTGACCACTATCTTGTTGGCTACTGGTCGTTGGTGCTTGTTGTTGAGTAGCTGTTGGTTGTTGCCAATTCTCACAAATGTTACCCCAAAGACCTTTGTTTTCCTCTCTGGCTTTTCTTTCTGCCTCTCTAAACAGTTCTTGATATTTAACGTCTGGCGGATAAGTGCTTGATTGAGCAAAGCCTTCACGGACAAGATATTCATTAACAAAAACCCCCTCCACCCAAACGTAGCGTAGTAGTCTTCCGTATTTGTCCACCTCTGATACATCTTTTTCTATTTCTATTTCCTTACTCTCAACCAACTGTTTGTTTTTATCAGAAGCTTCCTTACCATAGCATTGAATTGGTTTACTAGGGTGAACTGTTTCAGGAGTGTCGATGCCAATATAACGTAGGGTTTTTCCGTTTTCTAACTGAATAGTGTCTCCGTCAATGACCTTAGTAACCTTTATCCTTTCTTTGTTTATAATGACTGGAATGGGGTTTACTAATTCTTCTTCTGCAGTGGGTTGAAGTGTAGGGTTTGTAGGAGTTTCTTCTTTCGTTTCAGTTTCAACATTGGCTTCCTGTTGTATTGTTTTTTCCTTTGGTGGAGAGGGGTTAGTTAATGCAGCAACCCAAGCAGAACCGAAAAGCAAAGTTATTGCACCAATGATTAAAGCAGAGGCTATTTTTAGCTTAGAGTTTTTAATCTTTTTAACAATGAAGTAAATTAAAAGTCCGCCAATAGTAAATGGAAGGAACGTTAATCCTAAAATAACCCAGATAATAACTGCCCACCAAGTTTTATACCACTTTTTATTTTCATTCATCTCTAGGTCTAATTATAACTTATAGGATTAAATGTAAAAGCCCAGATGCCACTTTTACCCAAGTGAATTTTGCTGGTTGTTTTTCCTCCCCAAGTTCCATCTGCTCTGCCTTCTTTCAGGTAGATATTTCCTGAGAAAGCGCCAGAAACATTGAAATTCTCTCCATAATACTCGCAAGTCCCGCTTAAATCTCCTGAGACATCTGCATAGTCATTCCATTGATTAACTCCTTTCACAATTCCCGTTCCTGTCCCATTGCAAATTCCCGACACTTCAACTGCTATTGTTCCTCCTTCGGCTGAAAAACTTACTGAGAAATTGACTGGAGAACCCCCAGGAAATAGCCTAGCTGAACCTGAACCTGTAATCATTTCGCCACCAGATTGATTTATTGAAGAAAAATTAGTGGGTTCAGGATTTAATTGCGAGGAAGTTGGCGCTTGTGAAGATGTTGGCGAATTAAACGAAGGAGAACCTTCTGTAGTCGCTCCTTTAACTTTTTCATTAACTGATTCTTTAATGCTTTCGATTTCATCTCCAATTTCTTTCAGTTCTTCTTTTTGTTTATCAATTATCTCTTTAATCTCTTTAATTTCATTATCTATTTTCTCTAACTCCTCTTTCTTAAAAGATTTAAGGATAAGGCTAAAGGATAATGTATCTTTTGCCTTTTGGAACGTCTCAGAGGCTTCCTGATAGTCCTTAGAGGCTTTTTGCTCCTCTGCTTGCTTGGCATATCCATTGAATCGGTGTAGCCTTATAGTTTCATTTCCGAAAACGGGAGTTGCCAATAATAGAAAGAGCAAAACAATAGCTAATTTTCTGCTTAAAAACTTAATTTTTGCCTTTTTAAAGACTTTTTTCAGCATATTTAGAAACTTTCTTTCTTCTCTATTATACCAGAAACCATACTTATAGTCTCTGGATACATAGTCTTTATTACGGAATACTTTACTTAATGACATCAATACAAAAACAATTTGGCGAAAAGTTACGGAAAATCAGAATCGCAAATGGTTTAACTCAAGAGTCTCTAGCGGGTAAAGCAGGACTACATTTTACCTATGTTGGGCAAGCCGAAAGAGGCGTGAGGAATGTTACCCTTGACACCCTATGCAAACTTGCGAAAGCCCTTAAGGTTAAAGGTGGGGATTTGCTACCTTTTTAGCGTGGGGAGATTGAGTAATATTTTCTGATAGGACTTCGTGGACTGCTTCAATTAGCTCAGGAGATACTTCTGCAAGTCTGTCGTCTGTTCTCGGTTTCATTCGGAAATACCTTATTATCGATTCTTCTGGATATAGTTTTCTTTCTGTTTTTAGCCCCAAAACAATCATTCTAAGCAAAAGGCTTGTTTTCAACTCAGATGGTTTTCTGGTCTTAAAATATGCTTTTAATCCATCTATACCCACTTTTTGTAAGTATCTGGCAGTTTCAGAATGCCTTTTAATTAGTTCTTTAGTTGAACCTACAGTTTCTTCAATTGCAGTTTCTCTAGCTTTCTCCCAAATTCCATCTTTTGTCTGCTTCCATTTTCTAATCATAGAAACCTTTTTTACCCTACTGAGGCTGACACCATATTTTTTGGCTATCTCATTGAGAGTTATTTTTTCATCTGACAGGTAATCTTGGAAGGCTTCTAGCCAGTTTATTTTTACTTTACCCATTTTTCTTAGGTGTGCAACTCTTGCACAAATACGTAAATTTGGTTCACTATTGGTTCACAATTATTATAAAAATGATACAAATATAGTATAATTGATTAAAGGATTAAACTAAAATGGCAACAGAATATTCTTCCATTATCAAACACGTCTTAGAAATTAGACTTAAAAAGAAAAACTTCTCTTTTCTCGATTTTAGGGGAGAAATGATAGATTACCTTTTATCTAAAACAGGATTTGAGAGGATAAAAATTTCAAACAACGGTGCAAGAATAGATGTTGTTTCAAGCGACCTCTCAGAAATCTTTTTTTTCAGCATCGAAAACTTCGGGCTTCAAATAGACGGAGCAGACGATTTTAAGCAGTTTAACGAGAAAGTTAATCAACTTTTTTCACTAATTGAAGGCTTCGGAAAATACAAATTCAGTGATGTTGTAAGAGTGGGGACAAAAAGCTCGGTTTTTTGTCACCAGAAAGGCAAGAGTTTAGAAGCGGTAAAACAAAAATATACAGACTTAATGCTTTCTGGGTATAAGAAGATTGAAAAGGCAACAGGTGCAAGTTTGAAAGACTTAGCCTTTACTTTTATGGATTTTGAGGAGGGGTTAGGGAAAACCCATATTTTAACTGGTCCCGTAACAAAAGATGAAGTAATTACTAAGTTTTTCGGAATGCACCAGAAATATCAAGATTTCAGCAAAAAGGTCGGAATTTTCTATGATATCGACTATTACCAGGAAAAAGAGAAACAGGTTGAGCTCGAGGATTTAAAAGAACAAATATTGAATAATGTTAAAACAATTGAGGAAAAATTTGATGGTTTTTTAAAGCTATTTGAGAGTAAAAAAGATGGAAAATGAATCAATCAATGCAACAAAAGGAGCAGAGGTAACTGAAAAAGACACAGAGCTTATTCAGCAGGCAGAGGTTTCTTCCTTAGATAAGGTTGCAGAAGACAAAACTACTTCAGGAAAAGGATTGGGAGACATTCGTCTTTGGGCAGGACTTTATAAGGGAATGGTCGAAAATTTACAGTTTACAGTGTTGCTAGTTGCTGTTATTGGCTATATCGTTGTTGCCTCATTTGGAGAAATGAAAACCATAGACCAATTTTTAAGATACATCGTTTTTCTAACAATTGCCTTTTTTCTTTATAAGTTTGTAGGATTAAAGGATTTAAATTTTAAAGTAGATATTTCTAAAAGAAGTTGGTTTTTCATTGTTACATACCTATCGCTAATAGCTCTGGTAATTACAAAGTATTTTAGTTATATAAGGTCTTTTCTAGGATTTGTTTTGAAGATTCTTTCACCAACCCCAGGCTCGTTAGGTCAGTAGTTCTAGTTCTTCCTTGCTACTAAGTAATCGATATTTTTGTAGCCTGTTTCTGGGTAATTTCGAGCTTGTTCGTTTATTAAGACAGTGTTAATGTAATCTAAGTCCAACCTCATTACCTCTTTAACATAGAAGGTTCTCACAGGATATAGTCTTCGGAGCTAGGATGAATTTTGACTCCAGGAGTCTTCCAGATAGATTGTAATATTAGGCTTTTTGTTAGGTTCTAACCTTGGAGAAATTGACGGCACCTTACAGCGAGTTTATATAAGCAGCGGCTGCTAGCAACGATTCGGGATGTTTCTCGGCGATAAGATCGTCTCCAACTAAATATTCTTTTATCCCGAATCCAACGATAGTTCTAGACAATACTTCTTCAACCACCTTCGCTTGAGTTTCATTTAATTCTACATCTTTTGTGCATAATTCTAGAAATCTAAGCCTTTCTCTGGTAAAAAGTCTTTGAAAGTGTTCTGACGAAGATGGGTCAGCCGTAGTTTCAACGGAAGGAAAATTTTCATACTGAACGCCATCAATTAATTTTGCGAGGTGGGGTTTTTCCTTTTTTGCTTGCTCATATCTGTCTGCAAAAGAAGTATGTTCTGTTTGGTTTCCTTTTTCAGTCATTTTTTTATCACCTCCTTCTAAATATTATTTTATCACTCCTCAGCCTCCTTTTCAAATAAGTTTAAACTTTTAGAAGAAATTCAACTTAGAGCCAGCAAGTTTTGATCCTGCTGCATAATTTCCTTTGGATATTGTGTAATCTCCGTCCACCTCACGGTTCGAAAATCGTCCCATCCGGCGAGTCAAGAAATTAAATAACTAACGATAGGCCTAGGTTTCCGTAGATTGTTTTAATTTGTGTTAAGCTTATTTTTATTTCAACTTTCCGGTGTCGGAATAAGTCAACTAGGGGGAGCAAATTTTTAAAGCCCAGTTGAATGGGCTTTTCTGGTTTAGTATAATATAGGCCTATGAATAAAGAGATAGAAATTAGAATTAGGCCTTCGGAAACAGCGAAAGTATCCAGGTATACTGAAGACCTTAGAAATGTTCTTCTCCGAAGTGAAGGAGTGAGTTTAGAACAAGCTCTTGCCGAGTGGGCAGACAGAATTATTGAGAGGAGATTTGCCTGGCTTGAGCAAAACAAAGATTGTTTTGCTCATTTGGAGGGAACAGAAGTCAAAAAAGGATTTCAGTTAGTCCTCTTTGAATATATGGACATTTCTCCTGAGGAAGTGCCAATTATTGAAGAAACAGAAACAAAAATTACTTGGCACGCATACGATTTTTGTCCTTATTTTGAAGCAATCAAGGCATTGGGAATGGATACGAGGATTGTTTGTAAATACGCCCTAGAAACTCCAGTGCAGGTCCTTCTTAATGCTTTAAACCCAAGGCTTCGCTTTTCTAGAAATTATAAAAAAGTAAGACCCTACTCAGATTATTGCGAGGAAATTATAGAATTAGTTGAATAAAACTAAACTAATTCTGGTATCTTTCCAAAGGCCTCTTTGCCATTTTTAGTTTAGTTTATCGTCATTAAAACCTAGAAACTTGACTTATAGGATGTTGGAATGTATACTGACGGAAATTTATAAATCTATGGACTATGATAGAAAATCCTGAAATAAAATTCGGCATGTTTACTAGCCTTGAAGGCATAGATTTTACAGGTAAAACCCCTATTGCTCGTTGGCTCAGAAGAGATTTGCTAGAACGAGGTTTTGATGTGACTTTGACTCGCGACCCACCGTATGGATTGTCACCTTGGGATAGATTTCAGGAACATTTTGAGAGAGGCGAGGATTTGACCCACATTTCTGAAGCCTTTCTCCTTTTGACTGCTCGCCTGGATAATTATGAAAAATTTATACTTCCAAAATTACAGAAAGGAGCGGTAGTTATAGCCGATCGCTTTCTTGATAGCTGGTTTGCTTATCAAAGTGCAAGACTTGCAAAATATTTTGGGAGTGAGGAACCTGCTTTGAGGTTTTTAGTGGGGCTGAACCAGAACCTTGTAGATAAAGGCTTGTTGTCATTTCCTAATTTAACTCTATTGATAGACAACGATCCAGCACTTGCAATGCAGAGAGCCAAAGATGTGAAAGTGCTTTCTAAATATGAGGTGATGAATACGCAAGTGCGAGTTGCATTGCAGTATCAGAGACTTGTACAGCTGTTCCCAGATAGAATCAGAGTGATTGATGGAAGAGAGAAAAAAATACCAGAAGTTTATGAAGAGGCAAAACAGATAGTTTTAAAGGAGGTGAAAAAGCATTATGACTATTGAACGCGAACCATCTTTACAACCAAAGGACAGGGTGGAGGCCACAAAATTGCACTCTTGGACAGTGGAGCAGTTTGACGACTACCCTCTTATAATTGAGCCAGGAAACCAAGGAGTTGTGGATGAAATTTTGGATGAGGAAGAATGTGTCTATATTACTTGGGATAAAGATAAATTTTCTCACATGAGGAAATCGCTATCTTTCCAAGAGGCGTTAACTCTCAAAAAGATTGAAGAGCAGTCTTAGGGAGCAATAGAAAGTTTTATTTTTAATTTTTCTAAAGCAGTTCTGCGTATTGATAAACTATTTTTCTCCTTGCTTGTCATTTCGGCAAAGGTCTTGTTTTTTCCTTTTGGAATGAAAATGGGGTCCCATCCAAAACCATCGTTTCCTTTTGCTTGCTTTGCAATTTTACCTTCTACTTTTCCGCTTACGACAGTACTTTTCTTTCCATCAAAATAACACAAACTGGTTTGTGCAATCGCTCTTCTGTTGTCTTCATTTTTTAACAGTCGGAGAATACCTTGATTACCTAGGGTTTTTATAAAGTAATCTATGAATACACCAGGCAATTTTCCCCAAGCCTCAAAGGACAAACTTGTATCCTCAACTAAAATTGGCATTTTTACCAAAGAGTATGCAGCCTGAGCCTTTTTTTTGACGCACTCGGTTGGATCGAGTGTCTGTATCTCATCAATATTTAGCTTCTTAGGTTGTACCCTTATACCCAGTATTTCAATGGTTTCTCTGATTTTCCCTTCATTTGTTGTAACAAAAACAATTTTTTTCATTTTGAAATAAATCTATTATCCTTTATAGTATAGCGCAACTCCCAATCAGCAGCTTTTGTTATTCCTATTCTTTTTGTTGTTTCTATTTCAAGCTCTTCATTTGATCCCTCGCAGATAAGCAAGGGAGAATCGTCAGAAGTTAAATCCGCCCCATAAAGATTTAGGTCTATATCAAATGCCTGGCATAGTTTGCCTGGACCGTTTGTTAAATCAATATCTCTCTTGATGTGGGGCCCTCTAAATTTTCCCATCTCTTCTATTCCCATGAGTGGCTCTATTGCTCTTATTAATACGCAACCAGGATTGCCTACTTTTTCTGCAACAGTATTTAGACAATGGTATCCACGGATTTTAAAAACATAAGCATGGCCTGGTTCACCATAGAGAACTTTTGTTCTTTCTGTGCAACCAGCAGAAGCATGGGCAGCAGGATCATGTTCTCCAATGTATGCTTCTACTTCAACAATTTTACCTGCAATAATTTTATCTTCTATCCTCCGAACCAGAATTTTCCCCAGCAAATTTTTGGCAACCTCTTTTGTTTTTCTGTCAAAAAAACTTCTATCTAGAGTTCTTAATCTTAAATTTTCTGGAGATTGTGGTTGTAGATTTTCTACTTCCATTTCTGATTTCTGATATGCATTATAAACGATAGATTTACAATTTAAAAATGAACAAAAAATTTTGCCAATTATAAACTTATCCATAGTTTATCAAAAAAATAGCAAGTTAAGAAGTGGGTAAGTTAAGCAGCTATAGAGAGTAATTGTTGGGCTTGCTTCATTGTAAACTCAGGATATTCCAGATAAGTAATCCAGTCTGTTCTTCGGTATTCGTCCCATCGGTGGAGCTAGCTTTAGAAACTCAGTTTCCTGGGCTTTTTTGGTTTGATAGAATTAGATAATGTCAAGACTCTTTAATTTATTGAATGTTTACTATGGCTCAAACAATGTTTGGGTGGAGGTTGAGGATGAGTTGAAAAAAAGCGGGGCCAATATAACTTTTGATGACTTTTATAATCCTTTCAAAAATTTGGTAATCGGAGTACTTTCTCAGAATACCAGTGACAGAAATTCAGTAAAAGCCTGTGTTGGTCTTATCAAGCAGTTCAAAAAGATAACGCCGCTGGTTCTTGCTAAAGCTCCTTTTGGACAAATTAGAAATGCCATTAGGCCAGGAGGATTGTACAACTTAAAAGCAAAGAGAATAAAAGATTTATCACAGGCGATTTTAGATAGATATGCTGGAGATTTAACTAAGATTACAAGGCTTGGGAAAAAGAAAGCAAGAGAGGAATTGTTATCATTTTCTGGCATAGGTCCAAAAACAGCCGATGTTTTTATTGGCTACTGCATGAAGAGCGGGGAAGCCTTACCTATAGACACAAATATCAAAAGGGTAGTGGTGAGAATTGGAATTGTAAAAAAAGGTGCTAGATATGACGAAATTCGGAAACTTCTTAGAAAAAGACTGCCTTCTGGAAAAGAATTGAAGGGACATGAATTTTTGATTAGACTCGGTAGAGATTTCTGCAAACCGAAAAATCCTCTCTGCAACGATTGCCCTGTAAAAGCAATTTGCATTTCAGTTAAAAAGAGGTTAGGCATCAATGGAAACTAAACTAGTCCGAACTTCGTTCACTGCGGGGAGCCAACACGCGTTTGATATAATTTGAGTGTGAGAAAACTTATCTTTTGGTCACTTCTTGTAATTGCTGTCTGGTTTTTTGTCCGATTTGTTATTGGTGGGCCCGAGGATGATTGGATTTGTGTTGAGGGACAATGGGTGAAACACGGGTATCCCTCTGCTCCAATGCCAGAGAGAGAATGTGATAATTAGAGCCTAGGAGGAAATAAAATAAGTTCTAACTTCGTCCACACTTCGGTTTCACTCAGTGTAAACAATTTTCAGAAAGCCTATTTACTGGGCTGTTTTGGTGGTTAAAAAACCCCCACTTGAATTTTTCTTTTAAAGGAGTATACTCTAGATTAGTTATTTAATATTTTTTCTTTCTTGCGTCATTTAGTTTTCCATAATACTAAAAACATTGTCCAGGCGTTACTGCGAAACACAGTTTTGTTTTATATATTCCTTTCAAAGGAGGTGATTATTAATGGCAGATAAAGATAAGACAGTAGTTGAAGAACCAGTTGAAGAACCAAAGGCTGAAGAACCAAGCGATACGGCTACTCCAGCAGGCGATGCAGCCGT
>DATLBE010000032.1:0-14822 GCA_035527075.1 Nevskiaceae bacterium
CTCATAAACAACCTCTTTCCACTTTTCGCCGCCCAATCCTCTACTCCCCTTTTGAATCGCCCGGGCAATATTTTCTTTAGGCATATTTGTCTGCTTTGCTCTTTCCACCATCAACCTTAAACGAAAGTTTGTCGCTGGATCACCACCATCTTTAGCCGCAATGCTAATAGCTTTACCCAGCTTTGAAAAAACCTTACCGCGGCGCTGGTCTTTGGTTTCTTTTTGTCTTTTGATGGTTGACCACTTAGAATGTCCAGACATAATGTCATCATAATTTTACTTTACTATCAACCCTCTTGACAAGGAAGGTCAAAAATTATATTTTAGCAACAATGGATACTGCCCTCTTAGAAGAAAAAGCAATTGAAGCTGCTATTCAGGGAGCTTGGCAAAAAGCAATTGACCTTAATAACAAAATTCTTAAAAAGAACGTCAAAAATATCCCAGCTCTCAATCGCCTTGCTAGAGCCTGCTGGGAAACAGGTAATTTGGCTTCCACTAAAAAAATCTACCAAAAAGTTTTAAAATTCGATCAATGCAACCCGATTGCCACCAAAAATTTAAAAAGACTTGCCAATAGAGGTAAAAGTTCTACTGCTAAAAGTAAAAAATTACCTTCGTCAGAAGTTTTTTTGGAAGAGCCAAGAAAAACCAAACTCGTTCAAGTCATCCGCCTCACCTCGCCCCAAAGACTGGCAGAAATTGACAGTGGGGATGAAGTGTTTCTTGTGCCTAAAAAACGTTTCATCACTGTCGCCAACCAAAACGACGTCCATCTTGGCAGCCTTCCCGAAGACCTCTCCCAAAGACTAATCCCGCTGATAAGAGGCGGCAACCACTACAAGGCTTTCGTCAAAAAGGTCGAATACAATAAATTAGAAATTCTCATCAGGGAAATCTCTCGGAGTCAGCGGTTCAAAAACCTACCCTCTTTTTGAAGGAAACTTTATTTTTTATTTAGTTTCTGCCAATAGTCCTCGCCTAAAATAATAACTAAATCAGCTCGGTGGCCAGCCAAATCATCGCCTGTCCACTGGCAACCAAAAATTTTTTTGATTTTTTGAGCGGTATAGGACTTTACTTGCGACTTGGCTCCTCTAAGTTGACAATTTAAAACTGTTGATTGCCAGTCGCCAGCCTCCACCACCCGACCGCCCAAATTACTAATTAACCTTGCTGCCTTTTTAGCCAAACCAAACTGACCGGTACCATTTAAGACTGAAAGGGCTAAATCTTCAGCTCTTATCTTTTCATCTTCAAAAAGTTGGTTGACAAGCTGATTCAATCTTTCGGAGTCAACATTGATGACCCGAGTGCCATCAGCTAACGTCGTTTCAGAACAAGCACCCAACTGGCCAAGATTAACAAGAGTAATTTTGCTCGGCCGAATTTTTTTAAGCTGCCACCAAAATACAGCTAAATCCCAAGCGCTTAAATTTGTTTTACCCTTAGATTTTAAAAGCAGCCAAATCTGACTGAGTAAAAGCTTTTTGACCATTTCACCATCCTGGTCCGCCTTAAGTTTTAAACTCTCCATTACTACATGCCCGTCCAGGGGCACTCCCAAAAACTCTTGAATACTTCCCAACAATAATTCCCCTCCTTGCCCCTCCAGTTGACCCAATTTATAAATTGACTTCGCCCGATAAAAACCGAAACCTCGAATCGCCTCAACAAAAATATCGTCAGGAATTAAGAGAATCGTCATTTCTTTTCTCGGCGCCAAAGAGCTAACAAAAATCGGATGACTCTCAGCCACCAAATTCAATCTGTTTTGACCATCCCAAAGACGTTGATGCCAAAAACCATAAGCCTTGTAAACCAGCCCGATTAAGATAATCAAAAAAATTAAAAGAAAACCTTTTTTCATTTCAAAACCTCAAGTGCTTTTTTTAACTCATTTGGTAAAAGACAGGCAAATTTTAACCTTTTACCAGTTTCAGGATGTCTAAAAGCAAGCAATGAAGCATGAAGAAACTGACGAGGGCACCACTGCCTGTCTTGGCGAGCCGTTTTTCGACCAGCATATTGTTTGTCCGCCACCACCGGATGACCAATGTATTTCAAATGAACCCGAATTTGATGAGTTCGACCTGTTTTGGGCGTCAACTTTAACAAACTAAAACTGCCTAATTCCTGGTGCTTGTAATTTTTTAAAAGTTTATATTCTGTTTCTGCTTCTCTCCCACCTAAAAAAACGCCAAATTTTTTCCGGTCAAAAGGATTGCGACTAATTGAGGCTTTAATCACTCCCTTTTTTGTCTCTAAATGACCATGAACTAAAGCAAGATACTTTTTTTTCACTTTTCTTTCCTTAAATTGCTTCTGCAGGTCAACGAAAGCTTTCTCAGTTTTAGCCACTAAAATAAGGCCTGAAGTTTCCTTATCTAAACGATGAACAATCCCCGCCCTAGCACCGATACCTCTTCCTTTCAGCTTAAGATAAACCTGAAGCCAATCTTGAAGAGTCGCCTGCTTGACGGTCTTCGCTTTGTTGACAACTAATCCAGCGGGTTTGTTAAGAAGTAAAATTGTCTCGTCTTCAAAGAGAACCACACTTTTTCTTATTGTTTTTTTCGTTCACAATTAATACAAATAGTTGCCTCGGGCATAACCATCAGCCTGTCGGTGTCAACCATCTGACCACAACTCTCACAAATTCCGTACTTCCCTATTTTGATTCTCGCCAGAGCTTTTTTGATTTGAATCAACTTCCGATCAGTCTGTTTTTTCATAGCTGTAACCTGAGCGTGACCAATTTGCTCAGCGGCATCGCTATCAGAAGCCGCATTGTCGATCACTCGACTCACATCACTAAAAGGATCCTGGTCTGTCAACCGACTTTTCCTTCTTTCCAATCTTTTAACTTCTCGAGCAAGAAAATCACCGATCGGTTTTAAAATGTTTATCGGAAAACGCACTGGCTGTCTTGCTTTTTTAGTTTTTTTTCTGGTTCTCTTTTTTTTCTTTTTCATTGCTTTTCCTTTTTATCAAGAAAGCTAAATCTTCATTTAACTTTCTGCCTGAACGGTAATAAAACAAACCGAGCATCAAAACTAGCCCCAAAAAACTTAAGATTATTTCTATCCAATAAAAGTATAGCTTAGAATCTTTTAAAAATGCAAGTAGAAAATTTGACCCAAAAAACAGACTTAAAAAAGTCAGACTAATAAAGCCGTCAGCTTGGCTTTGATACCACTCCCACAGCCGCCAATGTCTTTCTAACCAAATGATAAAAAACCAAATCATAAAGCAAACAATGGCCGTTAATAAAGACACTGGCTGACGGCGCAAAAGACTGCCTGGAAAATAGACTCCCCAAAACATCTCTGTCGGCTTCCCCAAACTACAGCCGTCAAAAAAACAAGCAATTTGGGAAAAAATCAAAAAGAGCAAGATGCCAAAAGAAACCTCATCAGCTAGACGCCAAAACTCCCATTTTTCTTTCCTGGAAAAAGATAACAAAACCAGACAAAAACCCAATACCCCTCCCCATAAAGAAAGACCGGGATAACGACCTAAAAGCAGCCAGGAAGTTATATTAAAACCAAACTGTTCAAAATTAGTCAAAATGTAAGTCACTCTTGCCAAAAGCAAACCCCAAAACCCAGCAGACAACAAGAAATCAATCGTTTTTTCCTCTTTTAAACCTAGCTCGCGGAAACGACGCCAAATGATAAAGCTAGCCAGAAAAAAACCAACTGCCAACAAAAAGCCAAAACTATAAACTGTCAGCGACCCAATTGAGAATAAAACAGGCAACATTGACAACATTATACTAAAACCATATACTCAATACCACTGTGCTTGAATTAGCCCACACTGCCGTCGGCGCCACGATTGCCACCAAAATTCCCAATCCTTTAGTCGCCATTTCCCTTGCTTTTTTGAGCCATTTTTTGCTTGATTTTATCCCTCACTGGAACCCAAGTCTTTACACCGAAACCAAAAAATTTGGCAAGCCAAGCCGAAAATCAAATATCATCGTTGCTTTTGATGTTGTTTCCAGTCTTGTTTTAGGCTTTCTGATTGCTTTTCGTTTTTGGCCAGATACTAAGCGGTTAATTATCGTTTTATTGGCTTGTTTTGCTGCAGTAATAGCTGATGTTGTCGAAAGTCTTTACTTCTACCTCAAAATTAGAACCTCCTTTTTAGAAAAACTCATCAGGTTTCAACATACCCATCAAAGCAACGCCCGTGTAATTCCCGGTCTTTTAACCCAGCTCATCACGTTGGCTGTTTGTCTTTACTTCTTAAGCTAAGCCGAATTGAATCTCAAGGGTAGATTTGTTAAAATAAGGTCATTCTGAGCCGAGGTGCTGAAACTGGAAGACAGGCTGGTTTCAAAAACCAGTGGCCCGAAAAGGCCGTGCGGGTTCAACTCCCGCCCTCGGCACTAAACCTAAAGCTTAACCCTTGACACCCTCAACGAATTTGTTATAAGATTTTATCAAAAGGAAGTAATAATGCCAGAACAACAAGAAACCCATCACCAACTGAAGTCAGAAAAGCAGAAGAAATGATGTCCCCTTTGCAAGCGGTGATGAGTAGAGCAAGATTTGAAATTATGTCTCATAAGCAAGACTTTAAAGCTGTTGGGGTATCAAAAGAGCAAATCGAAAAAGCGGCAGCTAAAGCTGGAGAAAGAGTAAAACAAGAATTCGAGCAAAAAGAAAAAGAAGATCCACTACGAAGAATAGAACAAGTACTAGAAGAAACGGCCGAGACACAAGAGGAAAAAGCACTTGCTCAAGCAGGAATGGAGAGACTGGAAGCATTTAGGTCTGGATGGGCAGACATGATAAGGCGGGCAAGACAAGAAGCCGAGTATGCAGGCAAGCCCTTTGACATCCGTGAGGTAGTAGGAAAAGCGAGATGGAGGAACGACCCGACTCCAACATTTGTTGACGCTCGTGTCCCTGGACCTGGAAATTGGATTGAAGATTATCCTGGTGTTACTTTTCTTAATATTTTAGTAACAGGTGATGAACAAGAACGCATTAAGCCATCCGATGCTTTCAGAGAAAGGGTTTTGAAAAGATTGGGGGCACTAAAGCCGGATCAGAAATTGAGTGATTTAAAGCTTTTGCCGCCAGATAAAGAAGGTTTCAGAGGAGCTGTATATAGACATATTAGTGAATACGCCGAAAGAATTCCTTGTCAAATACAAGGAGTGGATTTACGCGTCGATTTTAGGTGGCCAGGAATTCATGCGTCAATGGATTTGCCAACGCTCGAAAAAATAGTAGATTTTCCGAGGTCATGACCCGCTCTTAATTAATTTTCTCTGGACGATTTTACCCCAGAATTTGCCTTCTTTTTGGAAAAAGACCAAATAAGCGATCTCTAACAAGCCTAATGTGTTGAGCACCAAGAGAGCGATAAACCAATACTTTTGGTCATTTTTGCTCCCCCGCCAGAGAGCCCAACCTTTCCAAGCCAAAGACCAAACCAAAATCACCAGAGTCTTAAAATCAAAAGGTGGTAGTTCCATGCTTTAGTTTTACCCCTCTCCTCTTTTTGTCTCCAGACCGTAAAACCTAATTCTATCGCCGCGAAAACGCAACCGAAAACGTCTCAAAGGACCGTTGCGGTGCTTGGCAATTTCCAAATCAACGTTTTCCATATTTTCCTCATCTTCCCGCCACAAAAACATAACCACGTCAGCATCTTGTTCGATACTATTATGAACAACAATATCATTAGCCAAAAAATTATGAGCTTTGGAAACAGTGGCGTCAAAAACTTCTTCTCTTCCTTCCTTAGTAATAAACTCAACTTCGTCCCAATATAAATCTGAAGAAGCTAAATTTATAAGCGCCCTTTCTTTCAAAACTGTTGTTATCCAGCTAAGCCTTTTTCTGGAAACACCATTTTTGTGCCTTTGCGTGCCACTGTAAGCCCAATTTAATTTCTTATGAAATTCTCTTGTAGATAATCCCCTCTTTTCCCTTTCTTCCTCAATTAAACACCAAACTTCTTTGGGAATTACATCTAAATTGGGATTGGCTTTGATTTTTGATAATTTCTTTATCGCTTCTAAAATCTTTTTCTCTTTACCGTGGATACCAATATTTTTCAAAAATTTAAGCTGTTCATCTTTGCCTGAAATCTGAAGAGCAAAGCCGCCTCTATAACCTTCTTTTTTTGTTTTTTTGATTCTGGAAATGATATTAAAACGAAGCAATAGGTGTTGAAGCTGGGTAACTAATTCTCTGCTGGTAGAGGCGTAATACAGAGCAAAGCCGCCGGAGGTAGCTGGAACAAAACAGCCGTCTGTAGCCCATAAATGTTTAATGAAAACAGATAATTTTTGAAGGGATAAATTAAAAACAAAATCAGGAATTTGCTTTTCCGGAGATTTTTGATTATAAATTCCTAATTTTTTGAACCATTCTGAAATCGGGTTTTTTATTCCTTTTTTGGGATCACCGGAAAAATAAAGATGATACCAATTTTTTTGTTTAACTTTTTTTGCTTTTAGGCCAAAGGCGCTTTGGGCCGATTTCTGAACTGCCTTGAGATTGGCCGGACTTGCATTGGTGTAATGAAGCGGTTGATGTTTTAGATAACAGCCGTCACCTAAAAAGTGAGCTAGAAGAATAATTTCTTCGATATTTACCTTAGTGACGGAGTTTTTTGAAAGCGGAATAATTTTCCTAGCCACTGCCAAGCGATCACCAACCTTTAATTGATCAACTCTTTTCCAACCTAAAACAGAATAAAACGGGTGATTGGCAGAAGCTTTAATTTGCCTGCCGCTGCGAAATTTTATGGAAAAAATTTCTTTTATTCCGCTGGAAAAGATTTTAATCATTGAATGTGTTTTTAACTTTAAATCAACTGTCATCGCTAAAACAGGAATTGATTTTTTACTTTTAGCTAACTCTTTCAGGGAAATTAATTTTCCGGTGTCAGCGCGCATGATTTGAGTATCACCGGTCAAACAACCACTCTCGCGTAAATCAGCTAATACAGGCCTTTTTCTACCTCTTTGCTCAACCGCTCTTGAAAGCTGAGAACAAGCCAGAATTGGAATTTTTAACTCACGGGCAAGATTTTTCAAACCCATGGAAATCTCAGCCACCTCTTGAACCCGATTTTCATATCTTCGACTGCCTCTCGCTAACTGCAAATAATCAACTACAAGTAATTTTAACCCATGTTCAGCCACCAGCCTTCTGGCTTTAGTCCGCATCTCCAACACTGAAAGAGCCGGCGTATCATCAATAAATAAAGGTGCTTCCGCCAGTACTCCCATCGCTTCCGAAAGACGAGTAAAATCTTTTTCATCTAAACGACCGGTTTTTAATTTCCAAGCATCAATATCAGCCTGAGAAACAAGGAGGCGGTCAACTAGTTCTTCTTTACTCATTTCCAGAGAGAAAAACCCGACTGGCAATTTTTCCTTAACCACCGCATAGTGAGCAATACCTAATGCCAAGGATGTCTTGCCCAAACCCGGCCGAGAAGCTAGAATTAAAAGGTTAGAATCTTGCATCCCCGCCAAAGCATTATCCAAATCTTTAAAACCAGTCGGCACACCCCGCAATCCACCAGCTTTTTTGTGAAGTTCGTCAAGTCGGTCAAAACTTTCAGCCAAAATATCTTTAACTGGAGCAAAAACTTGCTTTAAATGCTTTTGAGAAAGACTGAAAATGGCTTGCTCAGCTTTATCTAAAACATCAGCCGCCTCTTGGCCTTCATCAAAGGCAGCCTCAGCAAATTTACCAGCCGCGGCAATCAACTCTCTTTTGGTGTAGTTGTCTTTGACAATCCGGCCGTATCTTTCCACATGAGCGGCTGTGGGAACACTATTAACCAAATGAGTTAAATAAGTACCACCTCCAACTTTGGTTAAAACCTTTTGTTGCTTTAATTTTTCCTTAAGAGTAACAATGTCAATTGGACTCCGTTCTTCATAAAGCTCCAAAAGTGCTTGATAAATTAAACGGTGGGCATTTTTGTAAAAATGCTCGGGTCTTAAAAAATCGGCGACGGTGATAATGGCGTCTTTATCAATCAAAGCTGAACCTAAAACACAAACTTCGGTTTCTTCACTGTGGGGAGGAATTTTAGCCTCGGGCATTAAAAACCACCGTCATCCTTTCTTCAGGAAGCTTATCATAAGATACAACCAGCTTATTAACTGGCTCAAGTCCTTCAACGCCTGAAGCTTTTAAAAAGTCATTAACTGGCGCCAATTTTAAGTTTAATTTCGGTAATTGATAATGCATGGGGATGACAATTTTGGGTTGAATTTTGGCAACCACCTCCACCGCCTGATGAGCATTAATGGTATAAACACCACCCACAGGAATAAAAAGCAAATCAAGGCCATTCATTTCTTCTAGTTGTCGGTCATTCAATAATTCTCCTAAATCACCAAGATGACCCAGTCTGAGATTGTCCATTTTAATAATGTAAACCGTATTTTTGCCTCTTTTTTTCCCTTTGGCATCATCATGAAAAGAGGGGAAACCAAAAATCGAAACGCCGGCAATTTCATACTCGCCTGGCCCAGCCACCACAAAAGGTTTTTTTCTTCTGGCAGTGCCACTGACCGCCGCGACATTATTATGGTCTGCATGTTTATGAGAAATTGTTACAATATCAGCTGAAACTTCTGGCAGTTTTAAACCGCAAGAGTCATCATAGGGGTCAGTGGCCACGATCCCCTTTCGACCTTTAATTTGAAAACAAGAGTGACCTAAAAAACGAATCTCCATCAAATCTAGTCTAACAAAAAATCAGCTCCTTGACAAGAATAATTTTTTAAGCTATATTTCCAGGTAACTGCTCTTTTAATTATGAGAAAAGAAGTCTTAATTGCTATTATTATAGGTTTCGCACTTGGGTTAGTTATTACTTTCGGTGTCTGGACTGCCAACCGAGCCATCAAGGAAACAGCCCCCCAGGAAGAAGGACCGGTCGAAGAAATAGAAATTGAAGAACCAATACCCACCTCAATACCTCAACTTTCCTTAACCATTACCACGCCTAAAGATAACTCCATTGCTGACAAAGAAAAGATTGAAGTCGCTGGCGAAACCGCACCTCAGGCAATCGTCGTCATTCTTTATCAAGAAGGTGAAAAAATTCTTGAAGCCGACGAAAAAGGAGATTTTAACACCGAAATAACCCTGGCCGGCGGAGCTAATGAGATTGAGATTTCTGCTCATGACCAAGAGGGTAACGAAACAACTCAAATATTAACTGTAGTTTATTCAACTGCAGAAATCTGAAATGAAAACTAAAATTGTTAGCCTTTTAATTATTTCCCTTTTCGTTTTTAGTTTTGTACCGGCAGTGTTTGGGCAGTCGCCTACTCCTGACGAAAAAGTCAAAGAAATTCGTGATGCTGTCAAAGAAAAAGTTCGCGAAAAATTGGAAGAAACCCAAGAAGGTCAAAAGAAAGCCTTTGTGGGAGAAATTGCTGAAGTCAGTAACTCTACTCTAACTTTAGAAACCCGAAGTGGTGAACAACAAGCCGAAGTGGATGAAGAAGCAATCATTATTGGTAAAAATAGAAGTGAGATCGATTTTGAAGATTTGGAAATCGGTAATTATGTTATTGCCATGGGTTATCTTGACGAAAATGAAGTCCTTCAAACTAAAAGAGTAGCAGTCACTGAAAAATTGAAAGTCCTTACACAACAAGTGGCAGCTGGTAAAGTAACTGATATTTCGGCTGACGAAAACATCATTACTGTTAAAAATGAGAAAAAGGGCGTGATTTATACCGTGGAAGCGACCACTAAAACAACCATTACCCAAAAAACCAATGATGGTGAAGCGGAAAAAATCAAGTTTAGTGAAATTGAAGAAAACGATTGGTTAGTCGCTATTGGCACGTCAACCGAAAACGAAGAAAAAATCATCACCGCCAAATTGATCCATGTCATCCCTGATAAAAGCAAATCAGAACCAACACTAACCCCCGAGGCCGAAGAAGAACCAACCCCCTCCCCCTCTGAAGAAGAATAATCCACTCCTTTTGTTAAAAACTTTCTAAATGATAAGATAAAAAAAATATGCGAAAAATACATTTAAAACTTTTAGAATTGTTAGAGGATTACAAAGATGCATTCAAAGCAAGCAAGATTATCGCTGAAGCTAAAGCTAAAAAAGAAAAATTATATTCTTTTGATCAAGTAGTCAAAAAAACTTGACATTTTAACTTTGTATGGTATACTTTTTTATAATTAAATATTAAAGCGTTTGACCGGAGTCACGATCTGGGAGCAGCCCCGCAAAATCGGGGACGGAGAGTCTGAGCCGTTAAAAGACAGACAGTCGGTGTCGTTTCTGCGGAGCCGGCCTGAGAGCCCCGATGAAAAATGCGTCGGGGAAGAAGGATGGGACCGCGGGAGGTCTCAATTTTTTTGCCTCTCGTTCCTTGCTCATCACATTGTGGTGACTAAGAAACGGGAGGTTTTTTATTTGACAATGGTGGTTGTAGCTTAGCGGTTAAAGCGGTCGCCTGTGAAGCGACAGACCGGGGGTTCGAATCCCCTCAACCACCCAAAGGGGGAAAAATGAATAGAAAGATTATATCTAAAACATTAAATCAGGTTTATGTTCTATTACCTGGCGGCAATATTACGACTTTAGTTGAAGATAAAATTTCTCGCCCACTTCAACCTGCGCTGGCAAAGAAAATAATGAAATTAAAGCCAGAAGTTGAACAAGTTGGTTTTATTGAAAAACCTAAAAATGGAAAAGCCGCTGCAAGGCTTCAGATGATGGGTGGTGAATTTTGTGGAAATTCTACAAGATGTTTGGGTTGGTTGCTTCTTGAAGGTAAACCAGGAAAAGTGAAATTAGAAGTTTCGGGCGCTGAAAAATTACTTGAAGTTGAAATTAACAAAAAGGGAAACGTAAAGACCGAAATGCCAATCAAATCGACTCTTTCGTCAGTTCAGAAAATAAAAGATAAATATTGGATTGTCTTTTTAAAGGGTATAACTCAAGTGATTATTGAAGAATGCCTTATTCCAAAAAGGGTAAATCGCCGGAAATTAGCCTCTAAAATTCTTGATATTCTTGATCTCAAGCAGTTAGAGGCAGCAGGAGTTTTGTTTATAAAAAATCAGAATCCTAAAATCTTTATGGATCCATTCATTTGGGTGCGAGACGTTAAAACTTTTTTTAATGAAACTGCATGTGCTTCTGGGGCTGCTGCAGTTGGCCTGTGGCAAGCAAAGAAAAGAAAATCGTCAGTCAACAACCTTGAAGTTATTCAACCAAGCAAAAATTCAATTTTTGTTACTGTTAAAAAAAATAAATCAAAATTTCTCAATGCCTGGATCAAAGGTCCAGTAAAACTTCTTTATAAAGGAAGCTTGTCTCTTGCCTAAACTAAATTTAAAATGCTATCATTGAATCAAGAAGAAAATGAAAAAAAACAAAATAATCAAACCCCAAACTCTTAAAGGCTTTCGGGATTTTTTGCCAGAAGAAGCAATAAAACGCCAATACCTTGAAGATAAAATAAGGAGGGTGTTTGAACTTTATGGCTATGATCCGCTCGAAACCCCTGCTTTGGAATACTTAGAAACATTTAAGGGTCAAATTGGAGAAGGCGAAAAACTTTTCTACAAATTTAAAGACCAAGGTGACCGCTGGGTGGCCCTTCGCTATGACCAAACCGTGCCTGTTTGCCGGGTGGTCGCTCAGTATCCTGATAAAATCACTCTCCCTTTTAAACGCTACCAAATCCAGCTTACTTGGCGAGCCGAAAAACCGCAAAAAGGACGCTATCGTGAATTCTTCCAATGTGACGCGGATATCCTTGGTGTTGCTGGTCCAGAAGCTGATGCGGAGGTAATCGCTCTTTCAATGGATATCTACAAATATTTAGGTTTTAAAGAGGTTAAAGTTTCAATTAACGACCGTTCATTATTTAAAGATATCCCCTATTCTCTCATCGTCTCAATTGATAAGCTGAAAAAATTTGGTCAAGAAAAAGTGATTAAGGAAATCATTCAAAAAGGCTTTACTGAAAAAGAAGCAAAAAAATATCTTGAAAAAGTTATCAGTCTAAAACCAAATAAAACACTTAAAGCCATTTTCGCTTACCTTAAAGCAGCCGGATTTCCCGACTCTTGGTATCAATTTGAACCTACTTTAGTCCGTGGTTTCAGTTATTCAACTGGCCCTATTTGGGAAGTGGAAATCCCTGGATTTAAAACTGGCTCGGTTCTAGGTGGAGAAAGATATGATAAGTTGGTGGGAACATTTTCAAAAAAAGATATCCCTGGAACTGGTTTTGGCCTAGGCTTCGACCGAACTTTAGAGGCGATGGAACAATTTGGCCTTCTTCCCACTAAAAAAACAAACACTAAAGTTTTGGTGAGTATCTTTTCGCCCGAATATTTTGAAAAATCAATCAAACTCACTTTATTACTGCGCAAAAACAAGATAAATACTGAACTTTACCCTGATCCCGAAATTAGGCTTGACAAGCAACTAAAATACGCTGACAAAAAAAACATTCCTTTTGTGGCAATTTTAGGTCCGGATGAAATTAAAAACGAAACAATTACTTTAAAAAACCTCAAAACAAGTAAGCAACAAACAATTTTCCAAAACAAGGCCATCCGAAAACTGACTGCCTAAATGACAAAAGCAAGAAAAACTGCCTATGCTGCTCTTTTAACGACGGCAGTCATTTGGGGTTTTGCGCCACCGATTATTAAGTACACACTCGGTTTTATTGACCCTGTTTCTTTTCTTTTTTATCGATTTTTAGTGGCTGGTTTACTTTTGGCTTTGCCTCTTTTTCTCAAACTGAAAAAAACAAAGTTTAGTTTAAAAAAAACAGGTAAATATTTGGCGCTTGGTTTTTTGGGCACACCCTTAACCTTAATCTTACTTTTCATTGGTATTCAAAAAACAACTGCCATTGACGCTTCAATAATTTGGATTATTTCTCCCATTTTGGTTGTTTTAGGTGGCGCTTTTTTTCTAAAAGAAAATGTCACTAAGATAGAAAAAATTGGCATTGGCCTGACTTTAATGGGAACCTTAATCACCATTTTTCAACCCCTTCTTGAATCTGGTGTTAATTTTGGCGGTAACATTTGGGGCAACGCATTGGTGTTTGGGGGCACCTGTGTTTGGGCAGGCTTTACTTTATTAACTAAAAAAGAAAAAAGTCTTGACCCTTTTATTCTCTCCTCTTCATCTTTTTTAGTTGGCGCTTTGGTAATGTTTCCCTTTTTTCTCACTCGACCAGTTTTGACCGTTCCAAAGCCCGCGATTTTTGGCATTTTGTACATGGCTCTTTTGGGCTCAATGGTGGCTTATTTTACTTATATTTACGGTTTGGCCAAAATCGAAGCCTCAGAGGCGACTATCTTTACTTATCTTCAACCGCTTTTTGCCGTCCCGTTGGCCGCAGTTTGGCTGGCTGAAAAAATCACTTTGCTTTTCTTAATCGGCGCCTTACTCATCGGCCTAGGCGTTTTTATCTGTGAGAAAAGATAGCTTCCAATGCCCAGTTGTGATAAAATTGTCCCCATGAAAGCAGATATTCATCCTAAATGGTATCCTGACACCAAAATTACTTGTGCTTGTGGCAACACCTTTACGGCTGGCTCTACCAAGCCGTCGATTCAGGTGGAAATTTGTTCCGCTTGTCATCCTTTTTTTACTGGCGAAATGAGATATATTGATACCCTCGGTCGGGTGGAAAAATTCCAAGCCAAACAAAAAGCTGCTCAAACCAAAAAATATGTCAAGAAAAAAGAACGAAAAAAACTCAAACAAAAAGCCGAAAAAGAAGCCGAGAAAAAACGCCCCAAATCATTAAAAGAAATGCTTCAAAAAGAGTAGATTCAATCAATGAATAAAGATGTTGCCATTGTTGAAGTCAGAGCGGCCGTTGGTGGCAACGAGGCCAAAATCTGGGCCCAAGACTTACTGCGGATGTATCTTCGTTTTGCTGAAAAACAAGGTTGGCAGGTCAGACTTTTAGGTAAGGGAGTTTTGTCTATTAAAGGCAGCGATGCTTACGAAAAACTCAAAAACGAATCAGGTGTTCATCGTGTCCAACGAATTCCGGTGACAGAAAAATATGGTCGGATTCACACTTCCACGGCCACAGTCGCCGTCTTGCCAGAAATTCCGGAAAAAGAAATTAAAATCAATCCCCAAGATTTAGAGTGGCAATTTTTCCGAGCTTCAACTCAGGGTGGTCAAAATGTCCAAAAGGTTTCCTCAGCGGTGAGATTAATCCACAAACCAACAAGGATTAGCGTTACCTGTGAGCAGGAAAGAACCCAAGAACAAAACCGCCAAATCGCCACTCAACTTTTGCGAGCCAAGTTATGGGAACGTGAAGAAACAAAAAGGCAATCAACCATTAAGGAGCAAAGGTCTGCCATTGGCCGCGGCATGCGTGCAGAAAAAATCCGCACTTATAATTTTCCCCAAAACCGCGTCACCGACCACCGCCTCAACAAAAAATTCTACAACCTTGAAACGATTCTTGATGGAAATTTGGAAGCCATTATCAACAAATTTACGGAGTAAAATCTATTCTTTAAATTCTTCAAGCGTTGTTTCCAATTCCAACGTCTCACCATTTCGCCAAATGGTTAACTTAACCCAGTCGCCTATTTTTTTCTGGGAAATAATTTTAGCCAAACCGCCGTTTTCCTCAAGGAGTGGTTCACCGTCAAGTTTAGTAATAATATCGCCTACTTTAACACCAGCCTTGTCAGCTGGAGAGCCACTGACTACTTCGACAATATAAGCTCCTTGAGGCACTTCGTTTAAAAGCGCCAAGTCTTGACTAATCATCCGATATCTGACAC
>DATLBE010000033.1:0-14439 GCA_035527075.1 Nevskiaceae bacterium
TGTTCGTCAAATTGGCCAGCAGTTGAAAAAAACCAGTAAGGCCATTGAGATGCGGCTCAGACGAGCCAGGGTTGCCTTTGTTCAAAATTGGAATGAAAAAGCAGTGGGTCCAGAAAATCTTTTTACTCTCAGTCAGAGAAATTTATCTTTCTTTAAGGAATGTTTGGGGGCTTTTGACTCATCCTTACAAAACCTTAAGGGTCATCAGGTTTGAAAAAGATATTTCCCAAGTTTTTTTGCTTTTTGTTGCTCCGGCGCTTCTTTTTGCCTTTTTAGTTGTTCTTTTTAAGCTGATAAGTATTTTTGTGATAAAAATCCCCGGCCCTTTTGATTACTGGGGGTTTGTCGGCTTTGTTGTTCTTACTACTTTTTTAGTTTTGGTAGAACTTTACATTTTTTTCTGGTTGGCTTATTACCTTAGGGTTAGAAAAAGAGTCAGGAAGGAGCTTTCTAAAAATGGCTAAAGGTTTTCCGGCTAAAGTTTGGCGAGAAGGAAAGAGGGTTAGCGGTTGTCTTGACCAGAAGGGTAAACTTTTGCATTTTACCAAGGTTAATGTGGCCGGTGAAGGTTGTGAGAATTTGGTGCCCTATGTGGTGGGTTTGATAAAAGTTAATGGTCAGGTGGTTGAAGGCAGGATTGTTGATTGGGAGCAAAAGGAAATTAAAAAAGGAGTAAAGCTTGAGGCAGTAGCCAGAAGATTAAGGGTGGATGGCAAGGAGGGTTTGATTAAGTACGGAATTTGCTGGAGGATGAGTGATGGCAGGAAAAAGTAAGGTTGGGGTTGTTGGTTTTGGTGCTTATATTCCTCGGGCAAGAATTGATATAGGTAAAATTGCTCACTTTTGGGGTCAAGATGGTAGGGTGGTTAAAGAAAGTCTTTTGGTTGAGGAAAAAGCGGTTTGTTCTTTTTCTGAAGATTCAGTGACCATGGCGGTTGAAGCTTCAAAAATTACTCTTTTGCGAAGCGGGGTTGATAAAGGCAAAATAGGAGCGGTGTTTATGGGTTCAGAAAGCCATCCTTATGCGGTTAACCCCAGTAGTACTAAAGTGGCTAGCCTTCTTGGGCTTGATGGCGATCTTTTTGCCTCTGACTTGGAATTTGCTTGTAAAGCTGGCACGGCCGCTATCCAGATTGTGGCTTCCCTGATTTTGTCCGGGAAAACTGATTATGGTTTAGCTATTGGTGCTGACAGGGCCCAGGCAAAACCAGGAGATGCCCTTGAATATACGACTGCTTCGGCGGCGGCTTCTTTTGTTTTGGGTAAGTTCCCCCGGGAGTTTTTGGCCGAAATTATTGATTTTTGCTCTGTGGCCTCGGACACCCCTGATTTTTGGCGGCGTCAGGAAGCCAAATATCCTTCTCATGGCGGCCGTTTTACGGGCAAACATGCCTATTTTGAGCATACCATGAGGGCGACCAAAAGGCTTTTTAAAAAAACGGGCACAAAACCGGCTGATTTTGACCATGTGGTTTTCCATATGCCTAATGGCAAGTTCCCAAGAAGTGTTGGTCAGGCTTTAGGTTTTAACCCATCTCAGCTTAAGTTAGGACTGGCCGCCACCCAAATCGGTAACTCCTATTCGGCTTGCTCACTTTTGGGGCTTTGTTTTGTTTTAGAAAAGGCAAAAGCGGGCGAAAAAATTTTACTGGTTTCCTATGGTTCTGGAGCCGGAAGTGACGCTTTTTATCTTAAGACCTATCCGACGCTTTTGAAAAAACGAAGGGTGGGGAAACGTCTTAAAAATTTTTTGGAAGATAGGCGAGAAATTGATTATTTGGAGTATTTAAAAATGATGGGGGAGGTGGGTAGGTTTGAGTAGGGTTTTTGTTGAAGGAGCTTATCAAACAAACTTTGGTGAACTTTGGGAGTGTTCATTTAAAGATTTATTAGTTGAGGCGGCTCGGGGTGCTTTAGGGAAGGCCGGAGTTTCTCCAAAGCAGGTAGATGCGATTTATGTGGGCAGTATGTTGGCCGAGCAAGTTAATGATCAGGGTCATTTAGGGGCTCTTTTGTCAGGAGAGCTTAATCTTTCCTGTCCGGCAGTTAGAGTTGAGGCAGCTTGTGCTTCGGGGGGTCTGGCGGTTAGAAAAGGCTTTTTAGCCGTAGCTTCCGGGATTTATGAAACGGTTTTGGTGGTGGGGGTGGAGAAAATGACCGATGCTTGTATTCCCGAAGTAACTTCGGGCCTGATGGGAGCCACAGATGAGCAAGAGTCCTTGTCAGGCTTTACCTTTGTCTCAATTTATGCCCTGATGGCTGAGGCTTATAAGGAAAAATATGGCTTAAGGGGAAAAGAGTTGGCGGCAGTAGCGGTTAAAAATCATTATCACGCCAGTCTTAACCCAAGAGCCCATTATCGAAAAAGAATAACGGTTGACCAGGTTCTGGCAAGCCGCATGGTTTGTTCACCTTTAAGGATTCTTGATTGCTCAGGGGTAACTGATGGAGCAGCGGCAATTGTCTTGTCAAGGAAAAAAACCAAGGTGGAAATTTTAGGTGGGGGGGTGGCCACTGACAGCCTTTCTCTTTCTAAAAGAAAAAGGTTTTATAGCATGAGCTCAAGCCAAAAAGCCATGCAGAAGGCTTTGAAAGAAACCGGGGTTAAGAGGCAGGAGATTGATCTGGCTGAAGTTCATGATTGTTTTACTATTGCCGAAATTATGGCCTTGGAAGACTTGGGTTTTTATAAAGAGGGAGAAGGAAGAAGGGCGGCTTTGAGGAAAGAAACTTGGCTTGATGGTAAGTTCCCGGTTAATACTTCGGGTGGGCTTAAAGCTTGTGGTCATCCGGTTGGGGCAACCGGGGTTAGACAGATTGTTGAGATAGTCAGCCAACTTCAAGGTAGAGCAGGAGAGAGGCAAGTAAAAAATGCTCGGATTGGCCTTTGTCATAATGTTGGGGGAAGTGGGGGAACGGCCGTTGTCCAGATGTTAGCAGCTAGGTAAAAGATTTTTTGTTCCAAGTTATTAGAGCAGGTAACCTTCTGTGCCAGGGGAGGGATTTGCACCCCCGAAGCCTTGCGGCGCCGCTTTTACAGAGCGGTGCGTTTGACTACTCTGCCACCCTGGCTTTGGGAGCCGCCTGTCAGAATCGAACTGACGACCGATCGCTTACAAAGCGACTGCTCTGCCAACTGAGCTAAGGCGGCTGGATTTTAAGAACGTATCTGCATATTCGTCAATTCCTTTCAAAATCTGCTCTAACAACCTTTTGTCACCATATCTTAAAGAAAGAGTACCATACTTTGATCTTTTTTTATATGTGCCTGGCTTACCCTTGTGCATATAAGCAGCGTTAAATTGGGCTAATGGAATTCCTGTAGTTTTAGACCAAAATTTCTTTAATTTCAATTCACTCTGGTCTTCATAAAAATGTAATACTGCCCTTAATCGATTTTCATAAATTCCACAAATCTCACGCAGAAATTTTAAAAATAATTGCATCATTTTCGGATTGCTATTAGAGAAAGCTATGTATTTACTATTTTTCTTCCATCCTTCTGCCCAATATAACATAAAGCTCGCAATTAACAATTCTCTTTCTTTTGGTAAAAGTTTTTTCTTAATATTGCATGGCAATTTATTAAATCTTTGTCTATGAGCTAGATATCCTGCTTCACTTTTTTTTCTTCGAGGAATACTATTTTTTTCTAACCAATACCGTACTTTATTGGGTGATATCTTTAATTCTTCGGCTACCATCGCCATGGAATACTGGCTATTCAGATATAAAGAGCAAATCTTTTTTATTAAATTTTTACCAGTCATTTCACAAATATTAAAAATTAATTTTACAAAACCATTGCTTTGCCATTAAGCTAAGGCGTCAGGTACAAATCAATTTTAACAAAAAAGGTGAGTGAAATAAAGAGAAGAAACCAATAACAACCTGCCGAGTCGGGCAGCGTAAGTTGTTTTCCCCTAACATTCAAGTGGTGACCCTCGTCCCGATTCCACAGAATCGGGGCAGTTAGGTCAAACCGTATGTCAAGGATTGGTGAGGAAAAAAGTTTACGCCTAATCCTTACACGGCAGGCCAATTTAAAAATAGCTTAAAATAGCTTAAAAGTCAAGAGGCAAGAGGGCATATCCGATAATGTTGTCACGAAAAAGGCCTGTAATGTAAATTATTAAGATTGGTTGAACCTAGTGGATCAGTGAATGTTGTTATGCTAAAATCAGTTTGTGAAGGTTTTAAAGTTCTTAGGACTATTGGGCGTCATTCTAATTGTTTTTGGGTTGGTGCTTTGGTGGTTTTTTAATCAGCCTTTTGGAACAGGGCTGATTTCGCCGTTGGGGTCGCGTTTAAAAGAAAATCTACCTTTGAAAGAGTATTCTTTTGAAGAGCTACGAAAACGAGATTATCCGGGTAGTGAAATTAAACTGGAAGAAATCATTAAAGAGGAAGAAAAGTACACTTCATGGTTATTTTCCTATCTTTCCGACGGTAAAAAAATTACGGGTATGGCTAACATTCCTGCCCCGCGGAATCCGCCAGCTGGCGGAGTAGTGGGAGTGATTGTCATGCTTCGCGGTTATGCTGATGACAGTGTTTATTTCACCGGCTTGGGAACTCGGAAAGCGGCTGGTTTTTTTGCTGAAAATGGTTTTATAACTTTAGCGCCTGATTTTTTGGGCTTTGGTACTTCGGATTCTCCCAGTGCCGATATTTTGGAAGCCCGTTTTTACCGGCCAGTTGAGGTTTTAAACCTTTTGGCTTCAGTTAAAAGCCTGTCTCGGGCTGATCCGGAGCGAGTGTTTTTGTGGGCTCATAGCAACGGTGGTCAAATCGCTTTATCTGTTTTGGAGATTTCTCAGCGGCCAATCCCCACGACCTTATGGGCGCCGGTGACCAAGGGTTTTCCTGAGTCAGTCTTAGTTTTTATGGGTCCGCCAGCTGGCGGAGACGATTTGGGTAAAAAGGTCAAAAAAGCCATTGATGAGTTTGTCAAAAAATATGATTCAAAAAAGTACTCAATTGATCATTATTTTGCCGAAATTACTGCTCCGATTCAAGTTCATCAAGGAATGGCTGACCCTTTAATACCAACTGGGTGGTCTGATGACTTTGTTGATGAAATGAAACGATTAGAAAAAAAGGTCATTTATTACCAATATCCGGGCAATGACCATAATTTAAAACAAAGTTGGGATAAAGTGGTGGAGCGGGATTTAATGTTTTTTCAGAGTTTTTTGTAAACTGCCGAAACGTTATCTCTAAAAGTTTCTTGCCAACCAAAATTTTTAGGCTCGGGTTGAAGAAGCAAATCCATATAGGTGCCCGGACTAATTAAAATCCAATCAATGCCATACTTTTCCAAAGTTTCTTGCCAGCCCGTTCGAGTTTGTAAAGTTTCTAAATAAATTGTGTAAGGACTTTTGCCTGATAGCGTCGGCCAAGCCGGCATCCGGCCGTCGACAAAAATTTGGTATTCTGGCAGTTGCCAAATTAAAAAACCTCCCCACTCGTAACGGTTAAAAATCACCCCTTTTTCAGGCTGATTTCGCAAAAATTCGACGGCTTGGCAAGGATAGCCAAGGCGGGATTTTTGACAGTAATTTTGCCAAGAAGCGTTAGTGTTAAAAGCCAAGGGGAGTTGAAAAACAAGGCTAAAAGACAAAATTAAAGTCGCAGTTAAGGCTGCCAAGCCTTTTCTTAAGTCTTTTTTCTGTAGCCAGGTGCCCAGCCATTTTTTGGTCTGCGGTAGAAAGAATAAAAGATAAAAAAACAATAAAAAATAGAGAGGCACGTTTCGTCGGGCCTTAAGGGCCAAAAAGGCAAAAGCCAAAACAGGTAAAGAGTTAAAAAGAGAATAAAAGGAGAATGCTAGGCCACTGAGCAAAATTAGCCACCAAATAGCTTTGTTTGGCGGTACCCATTCGGCAATAAGGCCGCTTAATTTAACACCGGCAAAATGATGCCAAGCGACTTGATAAATCTTAAAGCCAAAAGGATTAAGCAAGGTAAAAGCGGTGGTAGAAAAAAGAATTATCAACCAAAACAAAAATCGTTTTGGTTGTTTAATTGTTTCTTTGATTCCCCAAAAAAGCAGCAAAATCAGGCCAATGATGACTGAACCATGACTGTTGGCCCAAACCAGAGTAATCAAGGGTAAAAAAGCGGCTAATTTGGGTTTTTTTTCAATTTCAGGTAAAAGCCACAAAAGTAGGGAGAGAAAGAAAAAACCTAAAAGTTGGCTGCGAATACCCAAAGAAAAAACACCCCAGCTAAAAAAAATGACCAGACCTACGGCCAGCATTTTTTCCCAGCGGTAATTGGGGATGGCTTGGTAAAAAAAGAAAAACGCCAAGCTCATAAGTAAAGCATTGAAAAGGGTTAAGCCCCAAAGTCCGGCTAGACGGAAAAGGGGAAAAATGATGGTTTGATAAAGCCAGTAGTAATTGGGCCAGGCATAGTTTGCCAGCAAGACTGAAAATTGATTTAAACTACAAAAACCCTGCCTTTGCCAAATGATTTCACCACATCGTAATTGCCAACCTAAATCAGGATCATATGGAGGCAATAAAAAAAGTAAAAACAAGGCTCCGAAAAAAAGCCAATCAACAGGTTTTGTCTTTTTCATTTTAAACCAAAGGCGAGCCAGGAAGAAGAATGGCCAGTAAAAGGTTAATTATGGGTAAAAGAATTCTAAAAACCAAAGAGGTGCCAAACAAAGGCAGGATAAGGAAAAGGAGCAAAATCATCCCGTATTGGTTTAAGATTTGGTCCCATTTATAGGCGATATCATGAGGTAGCAAGCCAATCAAAACCTTGCCACCATCTAAAGGATGAATGGGTAAAAGGTTAAAACAAGCCCACATGACATTTAAGGCGATGACGGGAGTTAAAAAAAATTCAATATTGAAAGCAGTAGTGCCCAAAAAAAGATGGCCAACACGAATAAGGATTGACAGAGTGATGGCCAACAAAAGATTGACGGCCGGGCCGGAAAAAGAAATTAAGGCAGCGTCGCGACGGGGACGGCGGAGATTATAAGGGTCAAAAGGTACGGGTTTGCCCCAGCCAAAAATAATTGGTGAGCCAGTAAGGATTAAAAAGAAAGGCAGTAAGGTGCCTATCGGGTCAAGATGAGCCAGAGGATTAAGAGTGACTCGGCCAGCCAACCGGGCCGTAGGATCGCCCAGTCGGTCACTCATCCAAGCGTGAGCCGCTTCGTGAATAGACAAAGAAAGTAAAAAAGCAATGACAAAAACAATCGGGTTAAAAGACATGGTTGTTTTTTAGGTTCGATTTTGCTAAAGTATAACATATTATGGCTTACAAATGTGACCGTTGCCGCAAAGGGAGAATGGTGCTTAAACAAGGACGCCATCATCGGGGTGTTGCTGGTGGTAAATGGAAGCACCGCGCCCCCAAAACCAGAAAAATCAGCTTGCCTAATCTTCATCCTGTTAAAGGAATTTTGAATGGTAGAAAAGGCAAATGGCGTCTTTGCACCAAGTGTTTAAGGATTGTTAAAAAAGAACAAAAAGAACTTGAGAAAAAAGCAGCTGCACCTGCCAAAAAGAAAACTCCTGCCTCTAAATCTGCCTAATTTATATGTCAGTAGAGCATTTTCGTCCTTCTGAACAGTTAATTGGTAAATCTGTAGTTGAAGTTGTTTCTTTATTGCCAACATTCCCTTGGTATATAAAAGTTGGTGGGCGACATATTGAAGCGGCTAGAATTGCCAGCTTAGTAGTAGTTGATTATGATACTCAAGAGCCGAAAGTAAACGATGATATTTTTGGTTCTATTCCAGTTACTCCTGGTGTTCCTATTAGTATAAAAGAATTAAAACCTAGATTAACGCCACCTTGGCCTGGTAGAACAACCGGTTTAGCTTCTTTAGTTCATTTAGATTTGAGCCAATGGCAACAAGACCGGCAATTTATTTACTTAGGAAAACCGCTGGCCCACATTCCTTTAATTGATATTGATTTAGAAATTCCTTATTTATCTCGAGAAGAATTGTTAGCTTTAATTAAAAACGAGGTAAAAGATAAAACAGAAGCTGATAGAGGTCTTATTTTAGCGTCTGGAAAGCAGAATTTTCATTTTATTGGCACGGAAAGATTATTTACTGATGAGCAATTAGTTACTTTTTTAAGTCTTTGTTTACTTATGGAAGGGCCTCGCGGTGAACCATTAGTTGATTCAAGATGGGCAGGTCATTCTTTAACCCTGATGAGGCATCGGGCAGATTTAGGCGGATGGTCAGTTTATGATTTTAAAGATAGATTTGCTACTTTAAGAATTAGTACTAGTGAAAGAAAACCAAATTTGCCAAAAGTAGTCGCTGTTTTGTAAAAATGCGCTCACCGGAAATTGAAAAAACGCCAGAAGTTTTGATTGGTGCGCCGGCTAAAGAAGTGGTTAAAGAGATTTTAAGAGAAAATCCTCAAATTCCTTTTCTCACTCTTTTGGTTCACAATTTGAAACCTAAAGGTTGGGAAGAATTAGACGTTGAGGAGAAATGCGCACTAGATGATGTTAAAAGAATGAAAGTCTACCGGGATGCAGTTTTGGATGACCTCCAGTTGGAAGACCTTATTGTTGGACTGGGAGTGTTTGACGAAAATAGAGAGTGGGAAGAGTTATCTTGTGAGAAGTTTTCAGAAACAATTAAACGGGCGGAAGATGATTGGCCACTGGCAGAGTTTTTAACGATAAGTTCGAGAGTTGAATTACCAGAACCACGTCACATTCCCATGTTGGATTTTGAGTGTCCGAAAACTGGTGGAAATCTTAACGCAATTTTAAGAGGCCTTCGTGCCCAAGGCCAAAAAGGTTTTATTTTAGATTCGGGAAATTCGTTTCATTTTTGGGGAATAAATTTACTTTTTGAAAGCGGCATGCTCCCTGAATATGAGTGGAGAACGTTTTTGATAAGAAATCGAGAAAATCCTTTCGTAGATAAAAGATTTGTTGAAGTGTCTCTAAAAAATGGTTTTACTTGTTTAAGGATCACGGAAACAGCGGAGAGAGATATAAGAACAGATCTTGCAAAGAAACCGACACCAAGAATGATCGCTATTTTATGATTTTTGTTTCTGGGTAGCCTTCTTGAAATTGTTTCCAAGTGACCGGTTTTTTGCCTTCGAGTTGGACAGTGTCTAGGACTAATTTCTTGTTTTTTAAATGGGCCTTAAGGATTTTTAATCTTTTTGCTTGCCCTCCGAATCCGCCAGCTGGCGGAGAAAGGAGGGTCCAGGCACCTGGCCAGAGAGACATGGCTCGAATAAACCTTTCGTTGTAACTGCCTGGTTTTCTCCAGTTAATCTTGCCGTTCTCTCGAGCCAGTTTTTTGGTATAGGTGGCGAAACGGTGGTTCTGGGGTTTAGGTTCGATTCGGCCTTCAAGATAAGCCGGTAAAATGGTTTTTAAAACCTCAGTGCCTTGAGTAAAAAGCCGCTGATATAAAAACTCGGCCGTGTCGTTTGGTCGTATCTCTTCGGTAAATTGGCTGACAATTGGTCCGTGATCAACTTTTTCATCCAATTTAATAATTGTCACCCCGGTTTGTTGATCACCATTCAAAATCGCCGCTTGAACAGGAGAGGCTCCCCGATATCTGGGTAAAAGTGAGGGATGAATGTTTAAGATGCCCTTTTTGGGGAAATTTAGGACTTTTTCAGGCACAATGGCGCCAAAAGAAGCGAGCACGCCAACATCAGGTTGAGGTTTGATTAATTTTACTTTTAACAAATCTTTTCTGTTAGTGATAACTTTGATAATTTCAAAATGCTTGTCTTTCTGAAGCGATTTAAGGACAATTGAGGCATACTGATCAGAGCCGAAAAAAATGATTTTTGGTTTCACTTAAATTTCACCTCCACCAGGATTTCTTCACCCTTTTTATCTTTTTCAAATTTATAAATTTTGCCTTTTTGTTTTAAAACTCGCTCGACAAAAAGGATGCCGTTTAAATGATCCATTTCGTGCTGGATGACGGTGGATAGAAAGCCGGAAAATTTTCGTTTTTGTATACGGCCATTAAGGGCCTGGTATTCAAGTTTAATTGATTGATGGCGTTTAACCAAGCCTAGAAAGCCTGGGACCGAAAGGCAGCCTTCGTATTTATTTTCGGTGTCTGGAATGCCGTTGACTAGTTTTTTTGATTTCCAGATGATTTTTGAATTAACAAAGACTAAATCTTTTTGGCTTTTTTTGGAATAGACCACAAAAATTCTTAAAGGTTTGCCAATTTGGACCGCCGAAAGACCAACACCAATTCGCTGTCCTTCAGGACCATTTTTAATCAAATTAATCATCTTCTGGGCTAGTTTTTTGATTTTTTTGTTCCCGCCAGCAGGCGACTGAGCTGGTTTTGATTTTTGATGCAAAATAGGGTCAGGCACGGTGCGGATTCTTAGTTTAGCCATAGGCTAATCTTATCATTTTTGGCCGTGTCTTTCGACAGTGAAGGTTTGGAGTGTGACATTTTCGCTTGGATAAATCCCGGCTTTTCTTTTGCAGATTTCGATTTGTTCTTCGACAGTTTTTACTCCCGGAATATCAGGTAGCAAAAGACCTCGCCGGCCGTCCCTGGTAGAGACAATTAAACCATACTTTTTAGGGTCTAAATTTTCTTTTTTTGTTGGTTTAGGTTGGGAAAGGATATCTACTGAATAAACCAAATTAGGCAGTTCTTTTTTGGTTACAGGCGGGAAACGGGGATCTTGGGTAGCGGCTGAGATACTATTATAGATAACCTCTTCAGCCACATTTTTTTTGGTAGGTAAAAAAGTGCCAATACAGCCCTGGAGCGAACCGTCTTTTTTATGAAGAGAGACAAAAGTGCCTGCTTTTTCGCTCGTCATTTTTTTTGGCAGGTTTTTTGGCAAAGGAAGAATTTTTCCTGTTTTGATAAAGGTTTCAATCGTTTTTTTAGCTAGGCTGATGAAAGGATTTTTCACAGCAATTTTGCTACTAAATAACCAACTCCAAACGGTCCTTCGTAAGATAAAACCTTTGGTTGCCAGTCAATCTTGCTGGCTTCAAGCGCACCTAAAAGCATACAAAAAGAACGCAGGCCACATTCGCCAGCTTCTTCAACTAACTTCGGGTCCAGATTCAAAATTCCCTGAATGTCTTTCTTTTTTAAAAGTTCAATAAATTTTTTGTCAAATTTTCGGCCAGAAGGATGAAGGCCATAAGGCCCGTCTTTTTTTAGTCTATGGCTCATATCTCCTGAGGCAATCCAAGCCTCTCGTTTCGCTCGGGGTAAACTTTCAATAAGTTTTTTGCCGCGTTCGAAATGAACTTTTGGTGATTCAAGGTCCGTGAGATAAGATTTGGTTTCGATATCATGAACATCTTTGGCCAGAAAATGCAAAGGCACATTAAAACCCCAATCAGGGTGAGGCGAGGAAATGACAATACAATCGGGCTTTACTTCAGCCAATTCCCTGCCGAGTTTTTCTAAAGCATCAATCGTTTTTTTAACCTCTGCCCGATCAGCGGCCGACCCAACATTTGGCAGAATAATTGGTGGGTGAGGGTTGATACAAGCAAAAACAAGCATGGTTATAGACTACAGTTTAACATTTAAATTTTCTTCACAGTCAGGACAGTTTCCATCTTTGTTGACGCCTAAAATGTGAGGTTGCCAGCCAGTGCGGGAGATGGCCAGATTGCCACAGCCAGGACAAGCGGTGTCGGCTTGAGAGTAAAACCCGCCCGGGATATTGGCATCTGGCGCCCAGATATATATAAATTTCAAACCTGCTTTTTGGCCGATTTCAGCCGCTTTTTTGAGTTGTTCCACACTGGTGGGCGGAATTTTGGCAAACTTTTCGTCAGGGGCAGCGTGAGGATCGAAGCGGCTAAGATGCCAAGGAGTTTTTGGACCTAAATTTCTAACCATCCATTCGGTCATTTTTTTGAGTCCCCGAGGATTATCGTTGATGCTGGGAATTAGCAAGGTGGTGATTTCTAGATGAATTTTATATTTTTCTTGAGCATATTTAGCCATTTTAGGGATTTGGCCAAAAAAGGCACCCATTTTGGCATAAATTGTTTTTGTAAAGCCTTTAAAGTCAATGTTGGCAGCGTCAATGTATTTGCCGTAATAATCTAAAGCTTCTTTTGTCCAGCTGCCATTGGTGACAAAAACTGTAAAAAGGTCTTCTTTTTTGGCCATTTTGGCGGTATCGTGAATAAATTCTGGATTGGTAGCTGGTTCATTGTAAGTAAAAGCAATCCCTGGATAGTCATTTTTTTTGATTTGTTTGACCAATTGTTCAGCAGTGTTAGTGGATTTATTTTTGCCCATAGCTTGTTGTTTAAGAATTCTAGTCGCCGGCTCACCCCAAGAATGAGAATAGTTTAGGCATTGTTTACAATGAAAATTACAGCCATAACTGCCCACAGAAGCTACAGGCGAGCCGGGATAAAAGTGGTAAAGTGGTTTTTTCTCAATCGGGTCAATTTGGACGCCGGTAATTAGGCCGTAATTTAAAGCATAGAGTTTGCCCTGCTTATTTTGCCGGGTTAAGCAAAAACCCACCTTGTCAGGCAGGATGAGGCACTTTCTTTGACAAGCCAAACACCTGATTTTATTAGCGCCAAGTTTTTGATAAAGCTTTTTGTTGGCTTCTTTCATGGGCACTTTCATTTTACAACTTTTGGCAAGCATTTGACAAACATCAGAATTATGTATAAAATAACATCATTATGAACATCACCGCCATTCCACTTATTAAAAGTATTACTGATCTCCGTTATCAAGCAGCTGGTGTCTTTAATGTAATTAAGAGGAAAAATCAGCCTGTTTATATTACTAAGGACAATAAAATGATCGGCGTCCTTCTTTCTCCGAAAATTTTCGCTCAGCTTTGGGAAGCATATGAAGATTGGCGCGATCAAAAAATCATTGACGAAATCGCTAGCTCTTCTTCCAAAAAGGATTTTCTTGATTTTTTTGAATTTGATAAAAAACAAAGAAAGAAAAGCAACCTTTCTTAATGTACAAACTAAAAATTCACCGTCAGGTTGCTAAAAAGCTTCAAAAATTATCCCCTCAGGAATATCAAAGAATTTCCAAAGTTCTCCAGCAATTTGCCAAGACAGGCACTACGCGCCAAGTTAAAAAATTAAGTGGCAAATACCAAGGTAGCTACCGATTAAGAATCGGTGATTGGCGAATCCTTTTCATTAAAGACGACAAAAAGAAAATTATTTCTCTTTTATACTTTGGCTCCCGGGGTGATATTTATTGATATTAAATCCAGATCAAAGTTTTTCCAGTTTTTCTAAGGCCCTTTGGCTTTGGGGGTTAATGTTTTCCAAGATATATTCTAAATGCTCTTTGGCTTTTTCTTTTTCATCACTTTGTTCATAAAACAAAGCCAGGGCGTAGTGAGCGTCTTCATAATTGGGTTTTAGGTTGACCGCCTCTTTAAGAGTTTTAATGGCCGTATCAATTTGGTTACTACCAGCATAAAAAAGGGCCAAGTTATATTTAATTTTCGGGTCAGTTGGAGCCAAATCAGTGGCTTGGAGTAGGCAAACAAGCGCTTCTTGATAATACTGCTCATCAATTCTACTTAGTTGGTAAAAAATTTTAGTTCTGTTTTTCCAAAAATTTAAATTGTAGGGGCTGATTTTAATCGCTAAGTCTTGCTCGATAATGGCCACATCAACTAATTGGGATGATAAGGTGGCGTCTTGTTTTTTTGAGGTTGAGACAGCCAAATTAGTGGCAGTCCAAGCTAACTCATCATGATAAATTGGTTCTTGGGGACGAGCTCTTATTGCCAGCTGTAAAGTGTTAAAAGCAAAGTCGTGTTGCTCGTTTTTATTAAATTTTTCGGCCCGGGCAAATTGAAAGTCAGCATACCAGTAACTAAGGATGAAATATAAAAAGTAAAAGGTAAAAAGTAGAATTGTGGCGATAGTGAACCATTGTTGGGGAGAGATATTTTTGGTGGGTTTTTGAATGGTGGGTTTTTTCTGGTTAAAAACGACGGTCATGGCCGGAAACAAAAAGAATAAAAGGGAAACAGCCACCACTGAAAAGCCGAAAAAATTGGTAACCAGGATGCTGGTGTAACCGGCAAGTAGTCCAGAAGTGAGAAGGAAGTTTTTAGCCTTTGGTGTGGGCAAATTTTTCAGAGTGGCTGTCAAAAACCAGCCAATTAATAAAAGATAGCTTGCCAAACCGACTGTGCCGGTGGTAGCCGCAAAATTTAAATACTCATTGTGAGCTTTGTTATATAAAAAATCCCATTCAGAAAGGTCGTTGTGTTCACGAGGCCGATACCAATAATAAGAATAGGCGAAAGTCTCGGGGCCAGTGCCAAAAATTGGATGGTTTTTCCAGATTTCTACAGCACCTTGCCAGACCACTTTGCGGATATCACTGGATTCACTGATTAGAATGGGTGATGGCCCAGGTGTGGGTTGTGGTTGGCTGATAGGTTGTTTTTTGAT
>DATLBE010000034.1:0-4022 GCA_035527075.1 Nevskiaceae bacterium
TCTTTCAAATCAGCAATCTTCTTAAGTTCAGCCCAAATATTGTGATAGCAGCTAATCTGCGGATTAATTTTCTGATAAATCTGGGGGCAACGCTTCAAAAATGATTGGGCTAAATCGATCCTGCCTTGATAAAGCCAATAAGATATTCGCCTTAAATCAGTTGACAAATTAGCCAAATCTTTTTTCATTTAAAAATTAAATTTTTCTTTAACAATCTGAATAAATTTTTCTTTAACTTTTAAATCCAAAATCTCCTGGCTATCGTTGCCATGCCTTGGCCTGATATTAATAAGAGCAATTACATCTATCGCCCTTGTGCTCAAATCAACACTCCCGCCCCAAATATTTTCTTGCTGGCTACCTGAATCCAAAAGCATTTTTTCAGCATCAGCATGCCACTCGCCACCAATAACCATTGCCCTCTTGTTGATATCAACCACAACCTTAATAAAATCGCCATATTCCTCACGCGCTCTTTTAAGGTCTTCTTTAGTAACCCCTTCTTTTATTTTAACTACCGCCATTACTTAAATTCTACCATATTTTAAAACTCAGAATTTGCGAAAAAAAAGCAAAAAAATTAAACTGTAAGCAGTGCTAACCAAAATCCTTTCGGCTGCCCATTTTGGTTTGAAAACGATACCGGTTGAGGTTGAAGTCAATATCTCTAAAAATTAATTATGAATTGGCCTGATTACCCTATCCAAAAACTTGATTTCAAACATAAAAATTACCCTGAGATTTTAAAAGAAATCAAAAATCCCCCAAAAACTTTGTTTTTTCGTGGTAATTTGGGCCAAAAAATCTTTAAAAAATCTTTGTCGGTGGTTGGCACCCGGCGGATGACTAGTTACGGCAAAATGGCTGTTGATAAACTCATCTCAGGACTAGTACCCCAAAAAGTGACGATTATTTCTGGTTTCATGTATGGCATTGACAGTGAAGCCCATCAAAGATGTCTGGAATATGGTGGAATAACAGTGGCAGTATTGGGTTCTGGTTTAAATGTTGTTTACCCGCCAGAAAATCACAAACTTTACCAGCAAATCCTTAAATCTGAAGGGGCGGTTATCTCTGAATATCCTCCGGAAACTAAACCCCAGCTTTGGACTTTTCCCCAAAGAAACCGAATTGTGGCGGGCTTGGCTTCTTTAGGTGTGCTGATTATCGAAGCAGGTGAAAGAAGCGGCTCTTTAATTACCGCCCGGCTGGCGCGTGAGCAAGGCAAAAAAGTCTTTGCCGTTCCTGGACCAATTACTTCTTCAGTTTCCGCTGGCACCAACCTGTTGATTAAAAACCACCTAGCAAAAATGATCCTTGAACCTGAAGATATTTTAGGGAAAAAAATTTCCACCCCCCTCACTTTTTGCATCCAGTCAACCTTCTCCAATTGAAAAGAAAATTTTTCAAGCTTTGCAACGTGAGCCTCTCAACCCTGACGAATTAGCTAAAATAACCGGCAAAAACATTATCGAAATTAACAAAACTTTATCCTTAATGTCTTTAAAAAGAATTGTTCAGGAAATTACCGGCAAATTCTATCTCCAAATCTGACTTTGCCTGTCAAGCAGGCACTACCAAGGGAGCAGCCCAAACATTGCCAAGGCCGCCCTCGCGCTCCCAGCAGCTAACACCCAGACCGTCCCCGACGAAGTAGCCAACGTCGGCGACGCCGGCACCAAGAGGCGTAGGAGTCTTGGTTCTTGCATAATCATAATTATATTTCGGACCAAATAGACACTCGTCGGTTGCCTCGAAGTGCAAGAAGACAAGTTCAACGTAATCAGGAACTTCACCAATTATAGCCTTTACTCCCTTAATTTTCCTGCCAAGTCTTTTCGAAAACTTCTCAATCATTGCTTCCTGTTCAATAAGAGTCTTTCTATTGCTTCTAGGTAGAAATAGGTGGTTCGGATTAATAGCAACCTCGATTCGAATAGAAGCTAAGGCTTCAAAATCAGGATAATCTTTGTGCCAGGTTGAGCAGAATTTTCTTCCTGATTCTTGAAGGCTCTTAATTGACTGTCCGGTTAGGAAATAAATGCGATAACCGCGTTTCTCAAGAATCGCACGCTGTTCAAAAGAAAATTTTTTAATCTCACCCCGTGCTTCAACTGAGGGCAACTGACTTTCTTTTCCTGCCACTTTCCTCCTTTCAAGCCCTACTTATAAACAAAAGCTACTTCAAACTAACCAAGATAAATCTGGTGGACCCACCAAATCTTTTTCCACTTGAAACTTGCTAGCTAGACCAACATTCAAGCCATAAATCTGACGTTCTTTGATTCCATCCAAAAAAACTTCCATTTGCCACCATCTACCATCTCCATACACTCTAAAATTCCAGAAGTAATTTTGCCGCCTATTCCATAAAGAACCCATCAACTTAATTGCAGCTTTATCAAATGATTCAGCATTTATAACACGCGCCATGTTTATAGGTTTTTCCTCATAGCCAGGCCCAGTCTCTAGGCCTTCAAAAACAAAAACAAAAAAATTAGGCGGAACAATAATTTCTTTGCTTTCACCAACCTGAGGTTGTTTTTCCAAAAGCCCAAAAATTGCCTCTCGTTTTTCTGCCCAAAAATCTTTAACGTGGTCAACAATTGGTAGTGAATCTTCTGGTGTTTCAACTACGCTTTCAATCGTTCCCTCACGTGGGTTAAAAAGAAACCTCATCCCATCAGGAGATTCACCAAGATAACGAACAAGATGGTAACCGAAACCGCTCCTCCCTGTCACTACTACCCAAATAGGAAAACTTTTTCTCAGTGAATTAACGACATGAACAAAAGCATCTCTTTCGCATTTTCTTTTCAACTGCTCAGTTCTTTCTTCAAAAAGGCTCTTAAACGTACTTTCGTACTGAACCCTTACGGGAATTTCACTTCTTCCCTCAACCCTTTCCGTCACTTCCCTCCTTCTTTTAATTTAAGACCAATGTCCCAAATATCTTTGGGGTGAGAACGCTCAATACTTAAAGATCCGATAATTACTTTTTGCCAACCTTGTTCTCGGTCAGGTTGACAAACCTCAACATCATAAAAACTAGCCCATCCGCTCGCTACATCTCTTTTACCCATAAAGCCTGCCAAATCCTGCAACGCCTGACCGTAAGAGGTGGTCTTAATCACTAACGTCTCCTGCCAAACCTCTGTCTTCCACCCTGCTGCCCCAAATCGAAAGACATAAAAACCCGGAGGTGCTGTTATCCCCGGCGGCGATTTTTCATTGCTTAAAACTTTTTTCTCCAAAGTGGCCAAAATTCCTTTTTGAAGGTTTTCGTCTAATTGAATGCCCCATTCCACTTGGGGTGGCATTATCCATCTTGAAACTACCTTCGCCAAAGATAACGCCCACCCCCGCTCAGTATCATAAAACAAATCTTCCTCCCCAACTTCGCCTAGATGACGGACTAAAAAATAGCGGCCAGGGAAACTCAAGCTTTCCACCACCCATAAAGGAAAATAATCTTCGTGCTGCTTTAATAAACTCCCTAAGGCAATCTTCCGACATCTCTTTTCCGCTTCTTCCGATCGCCTATCGAAACTCACCACTGCACTTTGCCGCCCTTCCGAAATACGCGCCATCTCTTTACCTAATAATTCTCTATAATTATCCCGAAACAAATCAGCTATTGGAATTCTTCCATTAGTTTTTTCTCTTTCTTCCATCTTGCATCCAAAATACCAAAGATTACCAGACCTTGCTTGATACAAATCTGACAAAAATTATGATAAAATGACAAATGATAAAATGAGCACTTTATTAAACCAAACAAAATATCCAGCTGCCTATCGCCAAAAAGACGTTAAAGTTTTAATCAAAAACTTGATTAGTTTTCAACCAGTGACCATTATTGGCTTGCCTCGAGTGGGCATCACTCGAATTTCAAGATTTCTTTTTGTCCACCCTGAATTTCTTGAAAAAGAATTAAATTCTCAAAAATTAATTTTGTTGGAAATCGATATCAATGATCTTTTTTCTTTAGATGAAACCAACTTTTGGCAATTAGTTTTAAA
>DATLBE010000035.1:0-9425 GCA_035527075.1 Nevskiaceae bacterium
CTCACCCCGTGTTCCGCATCTTTAATCTCCAAACCCTCAACCCTCTCTAACCTTTTTTTCAAAGGTGAAAGGTTGGCTTTTTGAATCTCCAAACCCGGCCGGGCATTTAGTTCCAAAATTACTGGCCCGTGTTCCTTATCATAAACAATATCAACTCCCACATATCCTAATGAAGGCGCCGTCTCTTGGGCTTTAACTGCCAGAGTTAAAATAGTATTCCAATTTGGAAGTTTTAGACCATTTACCTTCTTTTTAGTCCCTGGTATATATTTGATAAACTTACTTTGACAAACGCCATGAGTGGTGATACCAGTGGCCAAATCAATCCCCACACCAATTGCTCCTTGATGAAGATTGGCCTTGCCTTTTGATTGAGCGGTTGGCAACCGTAACATCGCCATCACCGGCACTTTATTAAAAACAATCACCCGAATATCTGGTGTTCCCTGATATGCATACTTGCGGAAAATCTTGGCGATTTTGATTCTTTTCTCTACCATCGCCCAATCTGGCAGATTATGAAGACTAAACTGTCCTGCTAAAATATCCAATGACCGCAAACGTAAATCAGAAACATTAATGACAGAATCATCCATTAAATACCATTCCCCCGCCCACTTGGCCTTTTTCTTAACCACAATAATCCCACTACCCGCATAACCAGAAACAGGCTTTAAAACAAAATTGTCAGGCAAAGAAAGCCAATCAAAACTAGCCACTTCTCGGGGGTTTTTAAAAACAGCCAGCAATTCTGGGTTGGGTAGCTCGTTTCGCTTTAATATTTTCTTGGTCAAAAGTTTGGAATCAGCAATTCGCCGGCCTTTTTTGGTGTTCGACTTCAAATAAATCTGGTTGCGGGCATTCAGCCCTAAAATCTGATTTGTTTTTGCCATTATTTCAACAATCTTCTAAATCGGCGGAATTCAAGAAGCCGCAAACCAGTAAGCCTTCCGATTAAAAGATTAAAGGCAAGGGGCGCCAAAATTAACCAATGAGGATAAACCAAAGCCCAATGTCGCAAAAAATCAAATTTAAAGATTAAATAGCCTAAAAAGGCAATGATGATTGTTTCAATGGTCAACTGACCTGCTTCCCGAAATGACTTACTAATTTGAACCCCAATAAATTCTTCAACTAACAAAATTAAAACCACAATCGGAAAAATGGAAATTGCCGTCAATTCTTCAAGCCCCAAAAAAGGCGCTGCCAAAATCACCCCCAAAACAGACAACGTCACAAACCATAAAAGCAAGGCCATCCGGGGCAAATAATGAAGCCTTAACGTTTTCAAAAGCCGGCGCGCTAAGCTAGCCACGGCCAAGACAATGAGAAAAACAAAAAGACCGGACGTAATCCCAGTAACCACAAAAGTGACGGCAATCGCCGTGGGAATCAAAATTCCAAAGCCACGAAAACCAAATAAATGCCTAGCCCCAGCCACCACACTGGCCACTAAAGGCAAAAGAATTAAAAGAATAATCGTTTCTTCAGAAACACCCCTAAAAATGGCTTGGTTAATCAAATACTGAAGCGTATTCATCACCAACAATTATACTTCGTCTACCCTACTCCCTGTCAACCACAATAAAAACTTATTTTATCTGGTTTACTCTGGCATTTCTCTGGAAGGACGTCGGAAAACAATAGCACTACCATGAGCCGAGGGTGAGCCTAAACCAGAAGTCAAAAGACGATGTAATTCTCCCATTTCTCTAGGGTCTAAGTGTTCTCCACCCTTTATTCTTGTCAAAAATTCCTCTGCTTCTGGCTTAACAATCACTTTATCTGGCCCGTGATGCTCTCCCAATTGTTTCAATGTTTTTTGATGGGGGTAGTTTGGCGGAAAGCTACTGAGAACTCGCCCTAAGGTAAGAGAGACTGGTTTTTCTCGCTCAATCTGACTCATTGCTTCATTTTCCTAATCTAATACACTTGGACGTGAGTGCCAATATCATACAAAAAGAGAGTCTTACTTTCTATCCTATAGACGACTCGAATATCACCAGTCACAGAAAAAGACCAGTAATTTCTTTTTTTGCCTTTTAATTGGTGTCTTTTTAAAAGTGGATTTTGAGGATCTTGAATAAGAAGATTAAGTCTGTTGTAAAATCTTGATTGGAGTTTTTTATTAGGAGCAATGCGCCTTTTGAAATGGTCACGAAAGGTTTTGTGGTAAACGATCTTCATCCCGAAAATTGAGCCCTAAGTTCTTTTGTTGTTTGAGCAAAATAGACATTCTTGCCAGTGGAAAAGTCTTTATCCATTTTTTCTAACCGTACTTCTGTTTTTGGAGAAAGTTTTATCACTTCTTGAAAAGAAACCTCAATGGCTTTTTTGGCCAATTTGGCCATAAAAACCCTGATAATCTCCTGTAAAGAAGAAAAGCCATAATCAGCAGCCGCACTTTCTGCCTTCGTTCTTAAACTCTTTGAAACTGGAATTTGTAAGACTGTTTTATCCATCATTATCAAAATAATACATTCATAATGAAATGTCAAGTAGCTTAGGGGCTGACTTCAGCACAGACTTTTTCTGGCTGACCATCAGTCAGTTGGCAAATAAGGGCGGTGATGTTTTCTTCTTCTTGAGCCTCACCTAAGTTTCTATCACCAGCGCCTCTTTGGGCATAGCGACAACCAAGCAGCATAAAAGGCACGCCGCCTTGGTGAATCTGACTATACTTTTGCCAAATTTCCTCATCAGCTCCTTGTTTATCCATATTATCATGAACAACAATTAAGTCACCAAACTTGGCCGTCGCTTTTTCAAAAATAGGATGCTCCCAAACACAGTAAGGGCAGCCACTCTGACCAAACATAAAAACGACTGGTTTGCCATCTTCCTGACAAATCTCATCTTTGGTCTCCACAAACCTACCAATATTAGTAGGCTCAAGTTGCTCGCCTAAAACCGCTGGTGCTTCTGGTGTTGGGGTTATCTGGGCAACTTGCTTCTCCTCTTCTGGCTCTTTTTCTCGAATTTTATCCCAAGACAAACCCACCAAAAAAGAAGCCGCCATTAAGAGAATAACGATAATGGGCAGGGTTAGGTTAATGGTTTTTGTTTTTTCTTCTTCAGCCATGGCTTTTTACTCGGTGATCGTGATAGCGGTCACCGGACAGCTTTCGACCGCGTCTTTTATTTTTTCGCCTGAATCTCCTCCGCCAACTAGCGGATCAATCGGCTCAGCCTTACCATCATCAGTCAACTTAAAACTTTGGGGAGCAATGGCAACACAAGTGCCGCAACCAATACACTTTTGCTTGTCAATTTTAACTTTCACGGATTTGATTCTAACACCCGCTTGGGAGCCTGTCAATAAGTTGGCAATTCAACCGCACCTTTAAGATATTTGAAAGCGGAGAAAGCAGCCATCGCTCCCTCTGAAGCAGCGGTAACAATCTGTTGGAATTCGCCGGCAATATTGGCAATATCACCAGCCGCAAAAACACCGGTGATATTGGTTGACATATCTGGTTTGACTTTAACAAAACCTCCTTCATCCAATTCCACCCCTAATGGTTTAAGCAATTGGGTTCCTGGCACACCGCCGATTTCAATAAAAACCCCATCCAAAGTAAGCTTTTCTGTCCCCTGGTGGGGACTGTCAAGTTTGACCCCAGTCACCTTGGTACCATCGCCTAAAATTTCGGTGATATTGGTTTTGTAAATAACTTCAATTTTTGGATTTTTAAGCACTTCTTCAACCCAAACTGGCTCGGCCCGGAGTTTCTCACGGCGATAAATAATGTAAGCCTTTTTTACAAAAGCGGTGGCGTGAATAGCGCCGCTGACGGCCGCATCACTACCACCGATTAAAGCCACAATTTTGTCTTTAAAAAAGGGAATATCGCAGGCTGTGCAGTACGAAACGCCACGGCCTAAGTATTCTTTCTCACCAGGAACATCCAGTTTCCTTCTCTCAGTTCCTGTGGCAACAATCAGCACCTTACCTTCAAAGTCCTGGCCATTCTCAGTCGTCACTTTAAAACCAGTTTCGGTTTTTTCAATTTTTGACACACCGTCAGCCAAAATTTCTGCCCCTAAGGTTTTAACGTGTTCCCCCATTTTTTGACTCAATTCTGCTCCGGAAATAGAGGCAAACCCAGGGTAGTTTTCAATTTTATGAGCCGAAGTCATCATCCCACCCAAAACCCTCCCAATAACTAAATTAGAAAGCTTGTAACGGCTGGCATAAATTGAAGCGGTCAAACCAGCCGGGCCAGAACCAATAATAAGAACATCATACATATTATTTAAGTCCCAATTCCCTCACCAAATCCTCCTTGCTTCGCAAACCAACAATTCTCTTTGCTTCCTTACCAGCCTTAAACAAGATTACTGTTGGCACACCCATAACGCCATATTTTTGGGCTGTCTGGGGGTTTTTGTCAACATCTAGCTTGCCAATTTTAACTCTGCCATCTAAATCCTTAGCCACTTGACTGATAATCGGCGCCAAAAGTTTACAGGGCAGACACCACTCACCATAAAAATCAACTAAAACCGGCAGTTTTGATTGAAGCACTTCTTTTTTAAAATTCTGGTCGCTCAAAACAGTTTCAAGCATTTTTTACTTTCAAGCAGCCAGCCAGCCGCCGTCAACATACAAGACGGTGCCGGTAATATAATCAGCTTCATCAGAAGCCAAAAAGGCGGCGGCGGCACCAATATCTTCAGGCTTACCTACTCTCCTTTTGGGAATTCTGGCCATCATCCCTGCCTTTTGTTTCTCATCAGCCAACATGCCTTTAGTCATATCCGTTTCAATCACTCCCGGCCCGATGGCATTGACATTAATCCCTTTGGCACCCAGTTCAAGAGCCATGTTTTCGGTCAAAGCCACCACCCCGCCCTTGGAAGCAGTGTAATGGGCAATTTGACTAAAACCAACCCCCACCCCACCTGAAGCAATTGAGGCAATATTAATAATTTTGGCGCCCTGGCCCATCAACTTGACTGCTTCCTGGGAACAAAGGAATTGACCTTTAAGGTTAACTGCCAAAACTTGGTCCCATTGTTCTTCGGTTAACTCCTCAAAAGCAGCAAACTGAAGAATGCCAGCATTGTTGACCAAAATATCCAGTTTTCCCCATTTCTCTTTAATCTGGGCAAACATTTTGGCTACTTGGTTTTTTTGAGAAACATCAGCTTGAACAGAAAAGGCTTGTCGGCCCATTTGTTTAATTTGCTCCACCACTTTTTGGGCCTCCTCAACATTCGAGCGGTAATTAACCGCCACATCTGCCCCTTGGGTTGCTAAAGCCAAAGCAATTCCTTTACCAATCCCCCGTGACCCACCGGTCACCAAAGCTTTTTTACCTTCTAAACTAAACATCTCTCGCCTCCTTTTTTTATTACTATAACACATTATAGTTAACACCTCTCCAACCAGCTTGTCAATTGAGCTTGAAATTCAAATTTTTGCCCTTTTCTGTTATAATTCAAGCGTGGCGGTTTTTTGCTCTTTCACAGGAGGTCACAGGAGGCAAATCATGGTCAAGAGTTTGTGCCAAAGATGTGGTGATACTTTGATGGGGAAGGTGCCTGTCCAAAATGCCCCAAACCCACCCAAGTAGCCAGGTGGAACGAAGGCGACTTAAACTTCCCCTGCAAGCACTGTGGAGAAACCCTCAAGGCACCTGCCCAAGCTGGCAGGTTTGGTGTCCCTTGCGCCCAACAAGAAAGGCTTACAGGAGATTGGGACAAAGAAACCGGGCTAGGAGCAGGGACAAACATCGTCATCGTTGTCGAAGAGGAAGGTTTCCTCCAAGTGGGGAATTGAAAGAAAGGAGAGCAAAAAAACCGTTCCCAGGGGTAACATTCCCAAAGCTTACCCCACCATTGGCTTCTCTCAGGGGCAACCATCAGACTTTCTAAACCCAACCGCTTTTGCTTCTTTTTCCGTACAAAAACATTGGCCCTCTTCTCTCCAAATAATTTTTAAAAAGAAAAAACCATTCAGAAACAAAGAAAAAATTAAAAGAGGTAAAACTACTTTTTTCCTCATCCTTCCCATCCTACCCAATCACAACTCAAGTTTCAATCCTTTTTTTAGAAAAAGCCGATGGTCAGTTCTTGAAGCACTTCTTTTCGGTTAGGCAGCAAAAACGTACATTCCTTTTGTTCCACATCAAACCAAATGTACCAAACATTGCCTTCTTCCTCTTCACCATAAGGAAGGCCAATAAACCACTGATGGCGAGAAGGGAAATTCAAAACACCAAAAGGCAAATCACTTTCAGATAACAAAGAAAGAGAAACTTCAAGTTGGCAAGGTGTAAAGAAAGCTAAATCGTATGGGGCAACAACTTTCTTTCCCTTTTTTCTCATATAACTCTTGTAAAGTTCTATCTCAACACTGTGAAATCTTTCAAAACTTACTATTCCCCTTCTCAGATCCTTAAGAACAAATTCTTTCTCTAAAAAATTTTCTTCCAGACCTAGAACTTCGTAGGTGGCAAAAGGTTTAAACAATCCTCCAACAATTTGTTCAGCTTCGAAATCACTCTCCGCTTTCCACCGAACTAAAAATTCTCTTATTTCAGCCAGTGTTGCTTCGCCTATATTTCTTATAGCAAAAATTTCTTCACCGGCTTCTTCATCAGAGGTTCGCGCAAGATATTCAGGATTAATCCACTTCCCTCCAGCTACTAAATTTTCCCCTGGGTCTAAAACCTCCTCACGATTAGCAGGGGGTTTAAGCCCCGTGCTGACAGTCTGTTCAGCCCCCAAATCACTCTCCGCTTTCCACCGAACTAAAAATTCTCTTATTTCACTAAGTCGCGTTTTCCCTAGATTGCGCAAGGCAAGAATTTCTTCATCAGAGGCTCGCGCAAGATATTCAGGATCAAGCCATTTCCCTCCAGCCCTTGCGAGTGGCCTTATCGCTCGATCAGGCAATTTACGACTTCTCAAAAAATCTATTTTTCTAAAAATATCTGTTTCTTTTCTTCTTTCAATATCCATAAATTGAAATTTAACACACTATGGGTTAAAATTCAACTTGAGTAAAATGAAAGAAAGATGCCAACAAGAATCGGCGGCAGAGACTCCCTTCCAAAGCCCAGCTTTTAAAAAAGGGAGAAAAGATTATCAGACTTTAAACCGAGGCGAACAAGTAACGCCTACTCTTATTATTGACAACCAAGAACGTCGGCTTGACTGGCCAGGCCAAGGTTTTGGTCAGCCCTCAGACTATCTTAAAAGATTTCGAGGGCTCTTATTCAAAATTGAAGAAGCAGAGAGAGACTCAAGAGCCTATCGTGTCCGCATTAAAAAAGAAAATGGCTCTACCCAGCTTCAACCAATTCAGGATCAAACGGTTAAAAAGCAGCTTTTTGGTTTTGGTTGGGCTGCCCTGCAGGCTAAAGATTTACCAGTGGCTTATTCTAGTTTAAGAACTATATGTGCCCTGACAGAGAAACAAGTTGTTGAACAATTCAAAATACTGGCTAGCCAAAACGAGAAAGCAAAACTATATCTTCAACAAAAACAAGAGAAAGAAGCAGGTATGGTAATAAGATTCCAGAGGGAAAAAAACCAGCCAGCAATCCACCGAGCCAACCAAGCCCTTGTGGCGCTGGCAAAAATGCTAGGACCTAAATCAAAAACAGGTTGAGGCCCAAAAAGATTAAAATCATCAAGATGACAAAAAATCGTTGGTGTTTGAAAGAAATTCTCACATTAAATTGACTAAAAAGCCATCTTCGTAAAAATTCATCTTGGCCTCTTAGCAAACAAACCACCTCATCTTTCAATAAATGAAGGGCCATAGCCATCACCAAACCTTTACCAAACCAATTATCAGTCGAAGTCAAAGCGAAAAAACAAAAGATATAAAAGACCAGCTGAAACAAGGCGTTGTGAAACGAAAGTTTGACTCTCTCCTGGTCAGTATCAACTATCAGCTCGGCCGTTTCTCTGAAACGTTTTTGTTTGAGCAAACGCTGAATTCTAAGACTAGTTAACTGGTGGGGATAAAGAACCAAAGCATAAAGGTAGTGGTCAACATCAAGCAATAAAAACCCCATCAGCCCACCCAACCAAAAAGAAAGCAAATCCGCCGGTTGGCGGAGCCAATCCCAACGAACCAGGCTGATTACCATCAACCAAACTAAAGTGGTTAAAAGATGGCCCCTCAATTCTTTTTTAAGCATAAATTCCTATCCTATTCCTTTAGCTTTTTCAACTTCCACATAAACAACTTACCCGGATTTTTAATATTTGAAGCGTCTTTGACAAAAGTCCTAGCCTCCTCAAGAAGTTTTCGAGGCAACTCTTTGGCCAGTTTAATGTACAAAGCTTTATGTTTTAAATCACCCAATTCTTCAGCCAAGCGGTAGCCATAATCCTGAAATTCTCTGGTAATATACTTTTTCTTGTCCCAGTCAAAATCTTTAAGAATATCTCCTACTGGCTGCAGTCCGGTTGCATTTCGTTTGGCCATCACTCTCCGTAAAGACTTTGTTTTTTAACAATCAAGAGCGGCAAAAGGCTGAAAACCATCGGCAACAAAAAGGCAAATTTTAATTCCAAACCTAATAAGACCAAACCAATCAACAAAAGACAAGCAAAAATTGAACCAATCGTAATCGTCGCCTCTCTGAAAAGCAAAGCTCGGCCGGTTGAACGACCATCTAAAGCTTTCTCAAAGGATAAAACCGCTAAAGGAATGCCGAGCATACCACCGGCAATTCGGTCAAAAACATCAAGAACCAAAAAAACACCAACGGTGTTGGCCATAAACCTACCTAACCAAACTAGTGAAGTAAAAACCGACCCATAAGCCACCAAAGAACGTTTACCTCGCTTGTCCACCCAACGGCCAACGACAAAATTCACCAAAGCCACTAAAAGCATGGAAAGCGAGAAAAAGCCGCCAAAAGCTAGCTCTTTTTCCAAAAAAAGAAAGATATATAAAATCAGGGCTGTTGAATAGAAAGTCCCCACCACTCCCGTCGCAAAATAGGCCAAAGTCATCCTTTTATGGCTAAGAATAATTTTCAAGATTTCTTTTAAGGTCACATCCCGATGGGTTTTTTGCTCACCCACCGGAATCAGAGCCAAAAAAGCCAATAAAACAAAAACAAAAGCGGCCAAAAACAATGCCTGGTAACCAAATTGGCTAACTAACACTCCACCCAAAAAAGGGACACCTAAAAGAAGAATGGTATTCATAATACCGGCCCAACCAATAGCTTGGCCAAACCTACCTTTTTCACCAATTTTGGTTAAAAGCCCGTGGCGGCCAAACCAAAAAAAGCCAATCGCTAAGCCCCAAAAAACAGCCGCCAGCCAAAGAAAAACAAAATTTTTTTCCGCCCCAGCAAACGCCACCAAGCTTAAAGCCGTCAAAAAGTGACCTAAAAAGATTTGGGTTTTTAAACCTGATTTTAAAGCCAGGTTTTCAGCCAAAGAAGTGC
>DATLBE010000036.1:0-2006 GCA_035527075.1 Nevskiaceae bacterium
TCTCAAAAGATTAAAAACTTAATAATTAAAGAAAAAATTTCTCCTAGTTTGGCTAAAAAAGTTATTGAGTGTTATCTTAAGTTGGGTGGTGTCATCCGTCAGGCTTTGGTAGCCATTCGTTCTTCAGCTACGGCTGAGGATTTACCGACAGCTTCTTTTGCTGGCCAACAAACGACTTACTTAAATATCAAAGGCGAGTCTAATGTGGTCCTGAAAGTCAAAGAATGCTGGGCTTCTTTTTTTGAACCAAGAGCAATTTTTTATCGGCAAGAAAAAAAAATTGACCACTTAAAAGCTGGTATGGCAGTTCTTATTCAAGAAATGGTTCCAGCTGATGTTTCCGGAGTGATGTTTACTATTGATCCGGTTACCAATCAAAAAAATCGCATCCTTATTGAAGCAATTTACGGGCTAGGTGAGTTAATTGTTCAAGGAGCGATTTCTCCTGACCAATACCTTCTGGATAAAGATTCTTTGGAAATAATCAACCGCCATCTTGAAAAACAAACAGTTCAATTAATTAAAGTGGGCAGTTTAAATCGTAAAACCAGGGTGCCAAGTAAATTACAAACAAAAAGAAAACTAACCGACAAGCAAATTGTCGAGCTGGCTCGACTAGGAAAAAAAATTCATCGGCATTATTTTTTTCCCCAAGACATTGAATGGGTTTTGACGAAAAATAAGTTTTATATTGTCCAAACCAGGCCAGTGACAACAATAAAAGAGGTAGAGAAACAAAAAAACAAAGAAGCAAAGAAAACCAAAAGAAACCCGATTCTAACCGGCATGGCAGCCAGTCCAGGAATGGCTGCCGGACCAGTAAAAATTATCAGATCAGCCAAACAGATAAACAAAATTAAAAAGGGTGATATTTTGGTTACCTTAATGACTACGCCTGATTTTGTTCCGGCAATGAAAAAAGCAGTGGCCATTGTCACCAATAGCGGTGGCCAAACTTCACATGCGGCCATCGTCAGCCGAGAATTAGGTGTTCCTTGCGTGGTTGGGACAAAAAAAGCCACCACTGTTTTAAAAAACGGCCAGTTGATTACGGTCAATGGCGCCCTGGGAGAAATTTACCAGGGAGGTCTAAAACTATCATCAAAAGGAATTACTAGAAAAGGCAAAGTTTTACTAACACCGCCGGTTCGTTTAACCACTTTAAAAACAGCCACAAAAATCTATGTTAATTTAGCTGAACCGGAATTGGCCGAAACAACGTCTCAATTAAACGTTGAAGGCATTGGTTTACTCCGAGCGGAATTTATGATTAGCCAAATCGGCACTCACCCCAAAAAACTTATCAAAGACAAAAAAGAAAAAGTTTTTGTTGAAAAATTGACTGAGGGTTTAGCTAAATTTTGTTCATCTTTTGCTCCGCGGCCAGTCGTTTACCGAACAACTGATTTTAAAACTAATGAATATCGGCATTTGATCGGGGGAAAGGCTTTTGAACCTGAAGAAGAAAATCCCTTTTTAGGCTTCCGAGGAGCCTTTCGATATCTTTCAGACCCGGCTGTCTTTGAACTAGAGTTAAAAGCGATTAAAAATGTCCGTAACAAACATAATCTTAAAAACCTTTGGTTAATGATTCCTTTTTGTAGAACACCCAAAGAGCTGCAGGAAGTGAAAAAAATCATCGTCAGCAACGGCTTAAACAGAAGTCCTAGTTTTAAGCTTTGGTTAATGGTCGAAATCCCGGCCAATGTCATTCTTTTAAAAGACTTTATCAAAGTAGGCATTGATGGAGTTTCCATTGGTTCCAATGATTTAACTATGCTTCTTTTGGGCGTTGATCGCGACAATGCTGAGCTGGCCGGTCTTTTTAATGAATTAAACCCGGCCGTTTTTTGGGCCTTAAAAAAAACGATTAAAACTTGTCGCCAAGCAAAAATTACCAGTTCAATCTGTGGCCAAGCCCCATCGATTTATCCTGATTTAGTCGAAAAATTAATTGAATGGGGCATCACCAGCATTTCCGTTAGTCCTGATGCCATTGAAAGAAC
>DATLBE010000037.1:0-15341 GCA_035527075.1 Nevskiaceae bacterium
GGAGGGGAGAAAAAGGAGGCAGGTAAAAATAAAAGCGACAATAATCAACGTGCTGTTTTTTTGCCAAAAAGACATCAGCCATATTTTATCATGACCCAAAAACAGTTGGCCGCTTTAATTTTGGTAATTGTTAGTGTTGCTTCGCTAATTGCTGTTGGTAAGAACCTGGCACGGCAAGAAACTACTTTATTGCCTGTCGGAGAGCTTAAGGAAGCCAGTTTTTACGAACAATTAGGCAATGGAGAAGTCCGTTGTACTTTATGTCCTAATTTTTGTGTTTTAAAAGAAGGGGAAAGAGGGATTTGCCGTGTAAGGCAAAACATTAAAGGCAAGCTTTATTCTTTAATTTATGGTAAGCCGGCCACCATTCATATTGATCCGATTGAAAAAAAGCCTTTTTATCATTTTTTGCCAGGGACAAAAGTTTTTTCTTTAGCTTCAGCCGGTTGCAATTTACGCTGCAAATATTGCCAAAACTGGGATATTGCTCAGCGAGGTCCTGAGGAGTTGACATCCATGGAGAAATCGCCTGAACAAATTGTTGAGGAAGCGATTCAATCAGGTGCTCCTTCGATTGCCATTACCTATTCTGAACCAGTGGTTAATTATGAATACGTTTTGGATATCGCCAAAGAAGCCAAAAAACGGGGAGTGAAGACCACTATTGTTTCGGCAGGTTATATTAATCCTCAGCCGTTACGAGAACTTCTGCCATATCTTGATGCAGTTAAAATTGATCTTAAGGGTTTTAATGATAGTTTTTATCGAGAAATCGTGGGTGGTCAGCTGGCGCCAGTTTTGGAAACATTAAAAGTTATCAAGCAAGAGGGCACTTGGTTTGAAATTGTTTATTTAGTCGTACCAGGCTACAATGATGATTTAAAAGAAATCGAAGAAATGGCCATTTGGATTAAAGATAATTTGGGTGAGAATGTCCCGCTTCATTTTTCTCGCTTTCATCCGATGTACCAAATGAAAAATTTGCCGCCTACACCTGAGGAAACAGTTAAAAAAGCTAGAAAGATAGCTTTGGAGGCAGGCTTAAAATATGTTTATACTGGCAACATTGCTGATGTTGAAGGAAGCACCACTTATTGTTCCGTTAATGGCCAACCCCTAATTGTTCGAAAAGGTTATTTTATTCAGAAAAATAGTTTGGTTAATGGTCAGTTTGCTGACTGTCCAGAAAAAGTTCCTGGAGTCTGGCAATGAAAAAAGAAATTTCAATTTTCATTGGTATTAGTGTTGCGGTTTTAATATTGGCCATTTTTTTATTTCGTGCCGCAGGTAGGCCGAAAAAAGATGAAATTGAGCAAAATTTGCCGATTCGGCCGCCCGCCGTGGCAGGCAGTTTTTATTCAGCTGATAAAGAAACTTTGTCTGAGCAAATAGATGGTTTCTTAGCAAATGTTCCTCCATCAGAAAAACGGCCGACAATTTTAATTGTCCCCCATGCGGGCTATGAATATTCTGGTCAAGTAGCCGCTTATGGTTTTAACCAACTAGTTGATTCTGATATCAAGCGGGTGATTATTTTAGGTGCGACTCATCAAGTTCCTTTTTCTGGAGCAGCGGTTTTTGATAAGGGTTTTTGGCAGACGCCTTTAGGAAAAGTAGCGATTGATGCCGATTTAGCCACTAAAATTATTACTGACAACGAGCTTGTTTTTGAAAGCCAGCAGTATCATCAAAAAGAACATTCCTTGGAGGTGGAATTACCTTTTTTGCAAAAAGTTTTGGTGAATTTTCAGATTGTGCCGATTTTAATGGGTGGAAAAGATGAAAAATTGATTGAAGATTTGGCGACGGTTATTGCTCAAAATCTTGATAGCCAGACCCTTTTGATTATTTCCACTGACCTTTCCCACTATCCATCGTATGAGGATGCCAAAAAAGTCGATGAAAAAACCATCAACGCCATTTTGTCAGGAGAAGGAAAAAATTTGGATAAGGCAATCACAGAATCAATGGCGGCTAATATTCCTGGTCTTGCCACTTGTGCTTGCGCTGAGGCGGCAATTAGAGTGGGCATGAGAGCCGCCCAAAAAATGGCTATCAGTGATATCCGTTTGCTTAATTATGCTAACTCCGGTGATATCACTGGTACTAAAGAAAGAATTGTCGGCTATGCCAGCATTGGTTTTTATTCAGAAAGAGTTGGTGATGAGCTAAACCTTGAAGAACAAGAGGAACTTTTGGGAATTGCTCGCCAAACTTTGGAATCTTATTTAAAAGATAGAAAAATACCTGATTTTGAGATTGCTCATCCTTTTTTAAACCGAAATCTAGGTGCTTTTGTTACTTTGAGAAAAAATGGCCAATTAAGAGGTTGTATTGGCCAATTTGAGCCGGATATTCCCCTTTGGCAAGTAGTGCGCCAAAAAGCCATTGATGCCGCCCTTCACGATGCCCGTTTTTCACCGGTGACGCTAGAAGAGCTTAAAGATATTAAAATTGAAGTTTCGGTTCTTTCCCCACGCCAAAAAATTGATGATTGGCGCCAAATTGAATTAGGTAAACACGGTGTGGTGATCCAAAAAGGTCAACGCTCCGGTGTTTTTCTGCCTCAAGTGGCGACCGAAACTGGTTGGGATTTGGAAACTTTTATGGGCCAGCTTTGCTCGCAAAAAGCGGGCTTGGCTTGGGATTGTTGGCAAAAAGACGATGTTGACCTTTTCACCTTCACCGCCCAAATTTTTGAAGAAGAATAACCAAAATGAAAGGAATGGTTAGGAAATAAGAGGTTGGTTTAAGGCCAAAGATAGGAATAAAAATGAAACTGGCGGTGATGGCGCCGAAAAAAGAACCAATCAAATCCGAGGCGTAAAAAATTCCCACTTGTTTTAATTTTTGAAGATAGCCTTTGGTGATTAAAGGAAAAATTGTTCCAGTTAAGCCGCCGGCGACGGTTGCTAGCAAGAAAAAAATCATTTCTTGATTGGCTTTTTCTAAAATCAAAGGCATTGCTAGTGAAAAAAGAATGATTAAGAAAAGAACAATTTTAAGATGTTTTTTATAATCTAAGAACTTGGTGGCAAGGTAATTTCCCATTCCTATGCCAATTAAAATCGTTGCCAGAAAAAGACTGATTTTTTGGTAAATATAACCAAATTTGATTTGAAAAGCGAAAATCAGAATTACTTCCCAAATTATGGTAGTCGCCCCTGCCAGGGCCAAAATGAAGAAAGGCAGGCTTTGTCGTCGCCAACGTAAAAAGAAGACAAGCGCGGCAACCAACAAAAGAAAAAGAGAAATTCCAATTTGTGGCAAGTAGCTAAAAAAAGTGGCCAGACGGGGACTAAAAAGTGTTTGCCAAAAAATGGTTTGATAAAAATAAGCAATCGGATGGAAATCAAGGTTAATTTTACCTTCTTTGACTAAGGCTTGAGTAAACATGGCTATTCGGTCATCGGCGAGACGGTTTTTAAGATAGGCGGGAGAAATAAAATCGGTTTTGATTTGACGCTCTGCCAATCTTTGGCTGAGAAGTTGGTGGTCGGTCGTTAAAACCGGTTCGTTGCTGGCCAAAAATAACAAAGTATACTCTGGTAAAAGAAGAATCTGGTTAAATTCTTGTTTAATAGTTTGATAAATTGAAGCGGCCAGGTTTTGAGCTTCAAAGGAAAGGTAGTCAGTGGGGAGGCTAAGATTGATGGCCAACACGCCTCCGGGCTTAAGAATGGCTTTGGTTCTGGCAAAACTTTGTTGGGTGTAAAGCCGGTTGATGAGCGCGGTTGAAGGCGGAGGCAGATTAATAATCACCAAGTCATATTTTTCGTGAGTTTCTTGTAAGAACTTTCTTGGGTCTGCGAAGACTAAATTAACCTTTTCGTTTTCAAGCACTTCGCTCAACTCAGGCTGAAGGAAGTTTTTGACGGCCTTAACCATCGCCGGGTCCAATTCAACATAACTGACTTTTTCAGGTTGGTGTTTTAAAATTTCGGCCAAACCACCGTCGAGCCCGCCACCAATCATTAAAATTTTTTTTGGATTGGGGTGCTCAAGCAAAATGGGGTGGATGAAATATTCGGTATCTTCAGTTTTTTGGCTAATACCCATCAGGGTGCCTGATTCAAAGAAGTTGTATTGATTGGCTTTTTGGGTAACCGTAATCCGGCCGTAAATTGAGTTTTTAGTTAATACCTGACCAGGAAATTGAAAAGCCAGTGTTTTTTGTTCTAATAAAGGAAGTTTATAAAAAGCCAAAAGTAAGAGTAAAAAAAGAGGCGTAAAAAGGGCTTTTTTGGGGTGGAGAAAAAAAGTGAGTAGAAGGATTAAAAAAGAAAGCAAAAAGGTAAGCAAAAGAGGTGGAAATTGGATAAGAAAAAAATTAAACAAGAGACCACCAACGGCCAGACCTAAAATTTCAACCAGATAAGCCCGACTGGCAAGCTGGGCTGGCTTTTTGGTTTTTGAAAAAGAAAAAGCAGTGGTAAAGAAAAATCCAAGTGAGAAACCAAGCGGGAGAAGGGAGACAAAAGTAAGGCCGATGGCTTTAAAGAAATTTATCGTTACTCCCAGTGGAAAGAGAGTTTTTAAAAAGCGGATCAAAATTAAACTTGTTGGTAGAAAGAAAAACAGAATAATCAAGTTGCCAAAAAAAGCTTTTCGATTAATAAATTTTTTGCCTATCAGACTGCCTAGGGCTGTCCAAACCAACCAACACCCCAAAGCCAGTCCCAAAAAAAGTTCGTTACCATAAAAAGTCACCATTAACTCTCGAAGGAGTAACACTTGGCTGATAATCGAAACCATGCCGAGGATAAAAAAGGGAAGGAAAGATTGTTTTTTCATTAAATTTAAAGAAATGGGGCCCAATCAGCAATCTCCAAAGTGTTTCCGGCAATAAAATTGATGGCATAAAGAAAGATTGGTAATAAAATCACGGCAAAGGCAATTTTAAATTCTTTTTTAGTTAAAAACTTTTCAAAAGCAATGAGCAGAAATGGGACTAGTGGCAAGCTATAGCGGCTCATATCGCGGTGAGAAATAAACATGGTGCTGCTAAAAAAGACAAGAGTGAAAAATGCCAGCGGATAGCGTTTTTGTTTAAATAATAAGACCACTCCCAAAATGCCAATAAGATAAATGTAAATTATTTCTTCTAACCAAAAAGTGCCTACCCAGGTAGCGGCGACATTAAAAACTTGAAGTGGAGGCCAGAAAAGATGGATATTATCACCCGAATGGAAATAGGCAAGAAAATCGTCGTAAACATAACCATAGTAGCCAAAGACTCCTAGAAGGCTTAGGGGAATTAGAAGCAAAGGGTATGCTTTGAAAGGAAAACGTCGGCCCCAAGTTTGCCAGAGAAGATAAACTCCATAGGCGGCAAAAAGAAGAATACCTGGCGGTTTGGTTAACTGAGTCAGAGCGCCGAAAACTCCCGCTAACCAATAGTTTTGTTTTTTGAAAAAATAAAAAGAGGTAAGTAACATTAAGATAAAGAGCGGTTCTGGGGAACCAACTGAACGGACAACTAGCCAGCGGGCAGGGAAAAGTAAAAAAAGAACAGTTAACCACAATGGATTTTTACTAAATTTAAAATCTTTAACCAAACGGTAAAAAGTAAAAGCAGCCAGAGCGGAAGCGACCAGAGTAATAGAAATCATGGACCAAAGATAATTAAGAAATGTTGCTCCAATTCTGATTAAGAGAGGATAAAGAGGGAAGTGGGCAGCATAATATTCTTGAGGCAAGTCAAAAGAAAATTGGGAACCAATTATTTGGGGATTATAGAAAGATTTAGCGATAGCAATATAATAAGGACCATCAAAATTTTTCATAATAGTAACCATTCCTTCAGCTGGAAGGGGAATTTTCCAAAAACTGGTTAGTCTGAGAAAAAAAGGAAGCCAGATTAAAAACGTAGAACCAAAACAAACAAAGACAATTAAAAAGACATCACGCCAACATCTTTTCATTATTTATATGATAACACAATTTTTTTCCTCTATGTTATAATTTGAGAGAATTATACGAGTCTAACGAAGTGACGAAGTATACTCTAAATCAAGATGAAAATTGACCAGCTTTCAGTTTTTTTCCCTGCTTATAACGAAGAGGCCAATATTGGAGCGACGGTCACTAAGACTACCAAAATTCTTCCCAAAATCGCTAAGAAATGGGAGATTATTGTGGTTAATGATGGCTCAAAAGACAAGACAGGCGAGATAGTTGAAGAATTGATTGAAAAGGATAAACGGATTCGAATGATTACCCATAGCCCCAATCGGGGCTATGGTGCGGCTTTGAAATCTGGTTTTTACAACTCCCAGTATGAATGGATCGCTTTTACGGATGCTGACGGTCAATTTGATTTTTCGGAAATTAATGGGTTTATTGAAAAACAGCGCCAAACTAAGGCCGATTTGGTCATTGGCTATTATTTAAAACGGCAGGAACCTTTTTATCGGCTTTGGGGTTCAAAAGTTTGGCAGTTAGTTGTTTTTTTGCTGTTTGGTTTAAGGGTGCGTGACATTGATTGCGCTTTTAAATTGATTAGAAGAGAGGTAATTGAAAAAATTCCTAAGCTTGAAGCTGAACGGGGACCATTTATCTCCAGTGAACTTTTAATTAAAGCTAAAAAAATGGGTTTTAAAATAGTGGAGCTGGGGGTTCACCACTATCCACGAACGGTCGGGGCCGCAACGGGTGCCAGTTTGAGAGTTATTTTAAGTGGGCTGACTGACTTATTTAAACTGAGGAAAAAGTTAAATGTTAGCTAAATTTTTTACTAAAAACAAAATCGAATTTCTGATTTTATTGGCCGTTTTGTTAACGGCTTCCTTTTTTAGATTTTACCGCCTGAACGATTTTGCCATTTTCTTAGGTGATGAAGGCCGAGATACCTTGATTGTCAAAAGAATCATTGTTGACCATAAATTTACTTTATTGGGTCCAATGACCAGTGTGGGTAATATGTATTTGGGACCAATTTATTATTATTTGATGATTATTCCACTTTGGCTAGCTCGTCTTAATCCAATTGGCCCAGCGGTAATGGTGGCTCTTTTTGGGGTGATAACCGTTTTTTTGATTTATAAATTGGGTCGGGATTTATTCAATTCCACTGTTGGTTTGATTGCCGCTTCTCTTTATGCGATTTCGCAAGCAATTATCTCTCATACTCGCTTTTCTTGGAATCCAAACCCCATGCCTCTTTTTTCTACCCTAGCGATTTATTTCCTTTTTAAACTGATGAAAGATAACAAAGGTTGGTGGTTTGTTCCTCTTGGTTTAAGTTTAGCCACTTGTTTTCAACTTCACTATATGAGCGTGGTTTTCATTTTTTCTATTATAGTGATGCTTTTGCTCTTTAAGCCCAAAATTGACAAAAAGTGGTGGTTTTTTGGCATTGGTTCTTTTTTATTTGTTTGTTTACCAATATTTATTTTTGAACTGCGTCATAATTTTATTATTTTTCAGGGTTTGCTGCGGTTTTTAAAAGAAGAAGACAAAATCGGTTTTAGTCTAACTACTTTTTTAAAAAAAGCCATTTTTGTTTATTGGCGACTTTTTTATCGTTTCATGGCTGCCGAAAGAAGAAATCTTTCTTTTTTACTCAGTTTTCTGGGAGTTATTCCTTTGCTTTCTTTTTTTAGAAGCAAGGGAAATAATTTAGGGATTAAAATTATTGTTGGTTGGTTATTGATTGGTATTTTGGGGGTAAGTTTCTATACCGGCGACTTACATGACCACTATTTTGGCTTTCTTTTTCCGATTCCATTTTTGTTAATTGGTCTTTTTTTGGTTAAACTTTTTGAGTGTCGATTGCGTTGGTTGGGAATGCTTATTTTTTTGACTCTCTTACTGATCAATTTTGCTAATCTTGATATTGTGGCTGGCCAGGGTCCAAATTATCAAATAGAACGAGCACGAGAATTAGGCAAGATCATTGGCCAGGATGCCCCGCAGGATCGATTTAATCTTGCCCTTATTTCGCCCACCCACGATTTTCGGGCGATGAATTATCGTTATTTTGTTGAGGTTTTTGGTGCGCGACCAGAAGGGTATGAAAATTATACTGACATCAAAAATTTGTATGTTATCATCGAAAGCGGGAAGTACGAGCCGGGTAAAACTACCTCTTGGGAAATTGCCAGTTTTGGTCCTGCTGATATCGCCAAATCTTGGAGTTTTGATTTTGGTTATCAAATAGTGAAATTGGAAAAAAAGAAATGAAAAAAGTTTTTTTATCAGTGGTTATTCCTTGTTACAACGAAGAGGCAAATCTTAAACGTGGGGTCTTGGATGAAGTTGACAGATATTTGAAAAAACAAAAGTATTCCAGCGAAGTGATTATCTCTGATGATGGCTCAGTTGACAATAGTCTTGGCTTAGTAGAAAAATACCTCAAAACTCACCCGCGTTTTAAATTACTAAAAAACAAACATGGAGGTAAACCTTTTGCGGTTCGGGCAGGAGTCAATGCGGCCAAAGGCAAAGTTATTTTGTTTACTGATATGGATCAGTCAACACCTATTAACCAGGTAGAGAAGCTTTTGCCACTTTTTGCAAAAAGTTATGATGTGGTGATTGGTTCCCGGGGGCAAGCGCGAAAAGGCTATTCTTTGTTGCGGCGCCTGGCTTCATCTGTGTTTATGCTGATAAGGCAGGCATTGATTTTGAAAGATATTGTTGACACTCAATGCGGTTTTAAGGCGTTTAAAAATAAAGCGGCCAAAGATTTGTTTTCGAAACTTTTGATTTTCAGAAAAGCCAAAAAAGCCACTGGTTGGCGAGTGGGCGCTTTTGATGTTGAACTGCTATTTGTGGCTGAAAAAAGAGATTACCGAATTAAAGAGGTCCCAGTCGAGTGGAAAGACCGAGATATAAGCATTACTAAAGGAAAAACGAAGAGTAAATTTCTTAAAGAGTCAGAACAAATGGCTAGAGAAATATTCCGGGTGAGATTAAATGATTGGCGAAAAATGTATGACTAAACGGTCTTTGCTGCTTGTTTTAGGGATAATAATATTGGTTTTCTTTTTTCTTCGTTTGACCAATTTAACGCTTTTGCCGATTTTTGCGGATGAGGCGATTTATGTTCGTTGGGCCCAAATCATGAGGGCAGAACCGACTTTGAGATTTTTGCCCCTTTCTGATGGAAAACAGCCTTTTTTTATGTGGATTCTGATGTTTTTATTGCCGCTGTTTTCTGATCCTCTTTTGGGTGGTCGGCTGATTTCAGTCATGGCTGGCTTTGGCTCTTTAGTCGGCATTTTTCTTATTAGCCGCCTTCTTTTTAAAAATCGTAAAACTGCTTTACTGGCTGCTCTTTTTTACGCTGTTGTTCCTTTTTTTGTTTTTTTTGACCGAATGGCTTTAGTTGATAGCTTGCTGGCGATGTTTGGAATTTGGTTTTTCTTGTTAAGCGTGTTGCTAGTTAATAATCTTCGACTTGATTTGGCCATGATTGCGGGTATGGTTTTAGGTGGCGGGTTGATTACTAAATCTCCGGCGTTGTTTTTTGCTCTTCTTCTTCCGTCAACTTTAGTTTTAGCCAGTTGGGTTGATCTTAAAAAACCTAAAAAAACAATGCGTCAATTAATTAAACTAGTTGGCTTATGGCTAGTCATTTATTTTTTTGGTTTTGCCATTTATAGCCTGCTGCGTTTGGGACCTGGTTTTGAAATGATTGGCCTTCGTAGCAAAGACTATGTTTTCCCCTTAAGTTGGTTACTTTCACATCCTTTTGATTCCTTAAAACCACATTTGGCATATTATGCTGAATGGTTGCCTAATTTATTCACTTGGCCAATATTGTTTTTGTCTCTGGTAGGATTAGTTATTGTTGACAGAAAAAAACGACGCCCAGTATTGTTTCTTTTTTTAGTTGCTTTTTTGCCTCTTTTAGCTCAGGCGGCAGTAGCCAAAGTTTTTACCCCTCGCTATCTTCTTTTTGCTTGTTGGCCGCTGTTAATTTTAGCGGCTCTAGGTTTGGGAAGATTGAGACTGACAAAAAACAAGTTAGTTTGCCTAATGGCAATTATAGGCGTGATGGTTTTACCTCTATTTTATGATTATCAACTTCTAACTGATCCTCAAAAAGCGCCCCTACCCAGGCGAATGCGTTCCGGTTATTTAGAAGAATGGTGTTCAGGGTATGGGATTAAAGAGGTGGTTGAATTTATTAACCAGCGTTTATCTTTGGGTCAAAGAAATATTGTGGTAGGGACAGAAGGCTACTTCGGCACTTTGCCTAATGGTTTAGAAATATATTTTGATAAAGAAAGAAAAGTTTTGATTCTGGGCGTTGGTGTGCCTATTAACCAAGTTCCTGACTCTCTTAAAGAGGCAAGCCGAGATAATGAGGTTTATTTGGTGGTGAACCGCTCAAGAATGCTAGTTAAAAACGATTCGCAACTAATTTTGCTCAAAAGTTTTCCTAAAGCTGAAGGGCCTTCGGGGCAGGATGCCCTGCTTTTGTATCAGTTAAAAAATGAAGAATAAAAAAAAGTTTAGAAATATCTTTTTTATCCTTCTAGTTTTATTTTTATCTGTCTGGGCGATTGGGCCACTTTTTCAGCCTGGGTTTTTTTCCATGCACGATGATGAGCAGATTGCTCGTCTTTATGAACTTCATCAAGCATTCTTAAGCAATCAATTTCCACCCCGTTGGGTAGGGAATTTAGGTTTTGGGTACGGTTATCCATTCTATAATTTTTATCCTCCTTTAGTTTATTATCTGGGTGAAATTTTTCATCTTTTAGGGTTTTCCTTAATTGTTTCCACCAAAATAGTTATGGGACTAGGTTTTTTACTTTCAGGAATTTTTATATATTTCTTAGCCAAGGAATTTTTTGGTAAAGTAGGAGGTTTAATTGCGGCTGTTTTTTATATTTACGCCCCCTACCATGCTTTAGATCTTTATGTCCGGGGGGCATTGGCTGAGTTTTATGCCTTTGTTTTCTTACCAGCTGTCTTTTGGTCGACTTTAAAGCTAGTTAAAGAAAAAAGTAAAAAGTGGCTAATTATAAACAGTCTCTTTTTAGCCTTCCTTCTTTTAAGTCATAATCTAATTACTTTAATCTTTATGCCTTTTTATTTTATTTTTTTCGTCTTTCTTCTTTTTTTTGAAAAAGAAAGGAAGAAAGTTGTTTTAAATTTTTTTCTTTCATTTCTTTTATTTTTGGGTTTAACCTGTTATTTCTGGCTCCCGGCGCTTCTTGAGAAAAAATATACGCTAGTGGATGCTATTTTAACCTGTGAGCTGGCTAGTTATAAACTTCACTTTGTCTATCTTCGCCAACTTTGGAACTCACCTTGGGGTTTTGGGGGTTCAATTTATGGCTTATGGGATGGGATTTCTTTTGAAGTGGGAAAACCTCACTTAATTTTAAGTTTTTTAGCCGGGATTTTTAGCCTCCCTCTTTTTCTAAAAAGAAAAAGGAGTGGTTTATTTTTTGGTTTCTATTTTTTACTTCTTGCATTTTCTTTATTTATGACAAGCTTTCACTCCCAGTTTATTTGGGACAGATTAAAACCCCTTTGGTATCTTCAGTTTTCGTGGCGATTTTTAATATTTGCGGCTCTTTTTTCCTCTCTGCTTGCAGGAGGACTAATAGATTATATATTTAGACGGCTTAAAGAGAAAAAGAGACTTAAATGGGTGATAGTTTTTATACCCTTAGCCTTGGTTATATTTTTAAATAAAGACTATTTTAAACCTGCTAAGCATCTTGACGTTACCGATAGCCACTATACTAGCGAAGAAGATTTGAAATGGAGAGTGAGTAGGATGTCTTTTGAATATGTTCCCAAGACGGTGGCGACTAAATTATCCGATATCGGCACTACCCAACTTGATATTAATGAAGAAGAAATTGCCAAGAGTTCCTACGAAGTGCTAGATAGTGATTTAGAAGTTAGACAGATTAAAGATTTTCCCCACAGAAAGATTTTTGAGACTCAAAAAGAAGGAAGATTAAGAATTAACGTTTACAATTTCCCTGGCTGGAAGGCCTTTATTGACCAAAAAGAAGTTGGGATTGAGGAAACAGGTAAACTGAGACTTATAACTCTTGATATTCCCAAGGGAAAACATAGGGTTGAAGTAGTTTTTACCAACACGCCCGTTCGCAGTTTGGCTAATCTGGTTTCTTTAGTATCATTGGTATTAATGGTGATGGTTATTTTCGCCACTTTTTTTGTGGTAAAATAGCGCCATGATTAAGTCTGGTTTTGGAATAGGGGAAAAGTCTATTGAAGAAATTGATTTGGGGATAATAAAAAAAAGAGCGGTTAAAGGAGTGGCTACTTTAATAGGCAGGAGTTTTTTTCTTCAACTGATTGCCTTTTTGGGATTTTTTCTTTTAACTGTTTTTCTGGACATGGCTGAGATTGGTTTATTTTTCGCTGTCTCTGAATTGGTGGCAATTTTGGGTTACTTTTCTGACATTGGTTTGGCTGCGGCCCTGATTCAAAAAAAAGAAAAACCCAAACTTACTGATGTTCGCAGTACCTTTGCCGTTCAGCAAAGTTTAGTTTTAGTTCTGGTGATTTTGGTTTTTGTATTCACTCCTTGGTTACGCGACTTTTATCACATTTCTCAACCGGGAGTTTGGTTGCTTTGGGCATTAGCAGCTGGATTTTTTTTGGCCTCTTTAAAAACAATTCCTTCAGTGCTTTTAGAGAGAAAACTTAGATTTGATTTACTGGTGATTGTGGAGGTTGTAGAAACTTTGCTTTTTTATGGTATCGCCGTTTTGCTTGCTTGGAAGGGGCTTGGGGTAATTAGTTATGCCTGGGCGGTTTTGATCAGGGGAATTGTGGGAGTAATTTTGATTTATTTTATTTCTCCTTGGAAGTTAGGTTTTTCTTTTCACCTTAAGTCGCTGCGTCGTCTTTTTCGTTTTGGTATTCCTTATCAAACAAATACTTTTTTGGCGGTGATTAAAGACCGCTTAATGAATGTCTTTTTGTGGAAGATTATTGGCGCGACGGGAGTTGGTATTCTTGGCTGGGCGCAAAAATGGGCTCAGATGCCACTGAGGTTTGTTATGGATGCAGTGATGAAGGTTACTTTTCCTGCTTATTCTCGGCTGCAGGCCAACACAAAAAATCTTTCTTTGGCGATAGAAAAGACGCTTTTTTTTATCGCCGTTTTAACCTTTCCTTTATTAGTCGGTATGGTTATTCTGGCTCGACCCTTGATGATGGTCATTCCTCGCTATCAAAAATGGGAGGTAGCCCTAATCGCTCTTTATCTTTTCGTTATTAACAGTACCTGGGCGTCGGTAACGACGCCTTTAATGAATGCTTTAAGCGCTATTGGCAAGATTAAAATTGTTTTCAAACTGATGATAATGTGGACCGTTCTCACTTGGATATTTTATCCGCTTTTATCCTTAAAACTAGGTTACAACGGTGTTGCTTTGGGCTCCGCTTTAGTGGCGACTAGTTCAGTAGTGGCTATTTTGCTTGCCAAAAAGTACTTGAAATTTAGATTTTGGTTTTCAGTAAAAAAACCCTTGCTTTCCAGCTTCTTAATGGGAATTATTGTTTTAATGTTGTCTTTTGTTTTACCAAAAAACATTTTAACTATTGTTTTAAGTGTTTTTTTAGGAGGTTTAATTTATTTTGGCTTTCTTTTTCTTTTTGTTGGTCAGGAATTATTAACTGATTTTAGAAAAATAATTTTGGCTCTTCGGAAATGATAATTAATATCTTGAAATTTTTCTTTTTTATTTTTTTCTTCTGTTTTGTTCCTGGTCGGCTAGTAGTTTCTTTTTTAAAAATTAATTTTTCCAAACCAGAGAGAATGTTTATTTCATTGGCGTTAGGGATTGTTATTTTAACTACTTTATCCTTTTTTTTGGCCTGGGTTGGTTTGAGATTTTTACTTTTTCCTCTTCTTATTTTGGCAGGTTTTTATCTTGTCCTCGCCAAAAAGTGGCGTCCAAAGATAGTCTGGAGGAAAAAAATTGATTGGTTAGTAGTTTTGATAATTGTCTTGGCCACCATTTTTCAAAATTTGGTGATGATTAAAAGCGGTCTTGATTATCAAGGCGGAATTGCCTTCTGGGGTGTTCATGGTCATGACGGACTCTGGCACTTAACTTTAATTCAAGAATTGGCGGAAAACTTTCCTGCCCAGAATCCTGCTTTTGCCGGCGAAACAGTTAAAAACTACCATTATTTTTTTGACCTTTTTGGTGCTGAGATTTACCGATTGACGAGAATTTCCATTATCGATCTTTATTTTCGTTTTCTTCCTTTGTTTTTAACTTTGACTTTAAATAGTTTGATTTTTCTCTTTGCTAAACGGTGGTCAAACAAGAAAGAGGTGGGTTTATTGGCGATTTTTCTTACTTCTTTTGCCTCCAGTTTTGGTTTTTTACTGCCCTTTTTTGGAATTGGTTCTTCAACCTGGGAAACTGCTTTTTGGGCGATGCAACCAGCCTTTTCTTTTCAGAACCCCCCTTTTGCTATTTCCCTTTTGATTTTAACTTTAGGAATGTATTTGCTTTTGTTTTTTCAGAAAAAACAAACAAAATGGCTATTTTTAGTTTTGACTTTAGTTTTTGGTGTTTTGGTTGAATTCAAAGTTTATGGAGGCATTCTTTCGTTGTTTAGCCTTGGGGTGATGGGAGTTTTTTATGTGATTAAAGATAAAAATTTTAAGTTTTTAAAGCTGAGTTTAGCAGGATTAGCTCTTGCTGCCTTGCTTTATTTGCCTCAAAATACAGCCGGTTTTGGCTTTGTTCAATGGCAGCCTTTTTGGTTTATCAGGACGATGATTCAAGCTCCAGATCGGGTAAATTGGGTTGCCTTGGAGTTGCGGCGGCAGACTTATCTGGCTGTGGGGGATTGGTTGACAGTCTTAGTAATTGACTTTGTTTCTCTAATTATTTTCTTGGTGGGTAATTTGGGAGTAAGAATATTGGCAATAGTTTGGCTGGTTAAAAGGATAAGGAAAATTAGTTTAGTAGAGTTGTTTCTTGGCTGTATTTTCTTGACTGGTTTAGTTTTACCCCTGTTTTTTGTTCAGAAGTTTGTTGTCTGGAATACAATTCAATTTTTTTATTATTCTATTTTTGTAGCTTCTTTTTTCGCGGCTTGGGGCATCTCCAACTTATTGGCTAAATTCGGTAAGTTGAAATTTTTAGCCCTTTTTTTACTTGTCTTACTTTCTCTCCCTGGTAGTTTAAAAACAATTAGTTGGTACGTCTCTGCTGTCCCAACAGCAATTTTAGACAGAAGCGAAAAATCCGCTTTGGAATTTTTGAGAAACTTACCCCCTTTTGGGGAAGATATCATTTTAGTTTATCCCCATGTAGCTGGAGCTGAAAAGCTACCACCCCCCGTTCCCCTTTCTCATTACAATACAGCCTATG
>DATLBE010000038.1:0-15706 GCA_035527075.1 Nevskiaceae bacterium
GGTACCTTAACTTTCTACAACTTAACTATCGCCCCCACGGCCGATGGCAGCACCATCTATTTGGGTTCGGCCGGAGGACAGACAATCACTGTTTCCAATAATTTGACTATTGGTAATGGCACTAATATCGTCACGGTCAATGCTGACAGCAATGACCCCACTTTGGATGTTAATGGTGACTTTAGTATTGCCACTTATGGTACCTTTCAAGCTTCGCAAACAGGCACTTTCCAAGTGGCGAAAAACTTCACTGGCAATGGTACTTTTACCCATAATTCAGGCACAGTGACTTTTGATACTGCTGAAACTTGCGTTTTTAATGGCTCAGGCACTCCGGCAATTACTTTCCATAACTTTACCTCAACCACGGCTGGAAAAACTTTGCAGTTTACTGAAAGCAAAACTTTTAAAATTGAAGGCTTGTTTACCATTACTGGCCAGTCAGGCAATCGAATTAATATCAATTCCACCACCAGCACTCAATGGTTAGTTGACCACCAGGGCACGGAAAATCTCACCTATGCTGCTGTCCAAAATTCAGGTTGTGCTGGAGGGACAACTGATATTACTGTTGACTCGACTGGTAGTGATCAAGGAAATAACGGTACTTGCTGGATTTTCCAGATTGGCAAAGTAATTAAGGGCGGTGTTAAAATAAAAGGCGCTGTGAGGATAAAATGAAAACTAAATTCTTTATTCTAGGATTAGTTGTTTTGGCGATTGTCGTTCCAGGGATTTTGTTAATGGCCAAAGGCCAAAAACCTAAAACTTTGGTCTCCCCACTACCTGCTTCAAAAACTGTGGCAAATTATGAAGAAAAGCAACGAAGTATTTCTTACTATATAACAACCTCTCAGGAGTTTTTGAATAAGGCACGAAATTTGGCGACTGACACTAATCAAACACCAGAAGAAAAACAAAAAATCATTACTACTATTAACCAAGCATTGGATTTGGGTAATCAGGCCATCGCTTTTTATGCTAATGATGACCGAGGCTTTTCCCAACGAGCTAACATTTACCAAGCCCTTATCCCTTTTTTACCTGAATCAGCCAATTTTGCCATCCAAGACTTAAAAGAGGCAATTAAACTTAATCAGCAAAACCCCGAATATCATTCTCGTCTAGCCAATCTTTATCTTAATGGTGGTAACTTTGAAAACGCCGCTTTGAGTTTTTACAATGCCCATATGCTGGCTCCGACTGAGGTTCAAACCCTTTATAATCTGGCTGATGCTTTGGAAAAATCAGGTCAGCTTAAAAAAGCCAATCATTTTTTTGAGAAATTAATTGGCTTACTTCCTTCTGATGATCAGAATCTTCAAACGATTCAAAACCGCCAACAGCAACTGGAAACGGTACTAGTTCAAGCCAATTTGGAATATCTTACTGAACCTGGAGCGAGCGACTTTGCTCCCCAAGGAGGAGCAAATCCAACCACAGATAAAATTATCGGCACTCAAGAACTGCCTTTGGAGCAAGCCGCTTTAGCCAGCCAAGTGATTATTGCCGGGCCTGAAGAGGCTGCCAATGTCGGTCAACAAACTACAACCCTGGCTATCAATGCCAAAACCGGCACCGGTGTCATTCCTGCCGGGCAAACCGAGGTGACAATTAAAAACAACCATGTTGCCAACGACAAGCAAATTGTGCTGGTGGCGACCAGCGACACTAAAAACAAAGTTTTGTTTTTGAAAGCCAAAAAAGAAGACACTTGGTTTAAGGCAGGCATTGACAAACCTATAAATAATAATTTAGAATTCAAATGGTGGATAATAGACTAAACAACATCATCACTTGGCTAATTGTGGGGTTGATTTTTTTAACTCCCCTATTCTTCTTGCCTATTACTACCAATTTTTATGGTTTTAATAAAAACTTCTTGCTTTACTTGGCAACGGCTATACTTGTGCTTGCCTGGGGTCTCAGAATCGCTTTGACCAAGAAAATCCAAATCAGCCGGACGCCCTTTGGTCTGCTGATTATTCTTTTTGCTTTTGGTCAAATTATGGCCACTCTTTTCGCCTCACCAAACAAAACAGAAACTTTGCTTCTGGCTGGTGAAACTGGAACCATCATTGTCCTTGGGCTACTTTATTTTCTCCTTGTCAATAACCTCAAACCAAACACTAAACGCTATTGCCAAAACGCTATCATTACCAGCGCCGCCTTATTGGGTTTGCTGGCTGTTTTTCAATTTCTGGGTTTGACCGAAACTTTACTTGCCACTAACGCACCCTCGTGGCTTAAATTAAAACTTTGGACACCAACTGGAGGCCCTTTAATTCTGGTTAGCTTTTTGCTCATCGGTCTGGTTTTATCTTTAATCACTTTTCTTAAAAAATTTACTCAATCTACCCTTAAAGCAGTTGGCTTTGGTCTGGCAACCGTACTTTGCTCATTGGGTTTGATTGTCACTGTTTCCCAAATCCTACCCGGAAAAGAAAGTGCGGTAACTATTTTGCCTTACTCCAGTACCTGGGCAATTGCCATTGAAGCCTTCAAACAAAATCCTCTCTTTGGAGTTGGGCCCGCTAATTTTGCTTCTGCCTTTAACCGCTTCCGGCCTATCGCTTTTAACCAAAACGAATTTTGGAATGCCCGTTTTGGCGTCAGCTCAAGTTACCCTCTCCATCTGCTAGCGACCAGTGGCCTTTTTGGCTTGGTTCCTTTTGTTTTACTGACTTTAAAAATCCTCAGGCAAGCCAAGAAAAACAAATCCAATTTACTATATCTGGGGTTGCTTGCTTGCCTGCTTTTACTTTTCTTTTTACCAGGAAGTTTTTTAATCTTATTTACCTTTTTCGTTCTGCTGGCAATTTGGGCGCCAAAAAGCGGTGAGCCCCTCGGGACGAGTCCTCGGGACGAGTCCGTTTTGCCTGTTCCTAAACAACTTTCTCTTATTCCCCTTGGTTTGGTTGGTGTGGCCGTAGCAGTGGCTTTCTATTTTGGCGGCCGCGCTTATATGGCTGATGTCTATTTTCGACGCTCCTTGACCGCTTTGGCCCAAAACCAAGGGATTGAAACTTATAACTACCAAATTAAAGCCTTAGAGCTTAATCCGCGACAAACCAGTTACCGGTTGGCTTATTCCCAAACTAACTTTGCTTTGGCTAATTCTTTGGCCAGTCAACCTGATCTTTCTGACCAGGGTCGCGCCCAAATCAGCCAATTGATTCAGCAAGCTATCAATGAAGCTAAACTGGCAACGGTCTTAAGCCCAAACAACGCGGAAACCTGGGAAAATTTGGGTCAGCTTTATCGCAATATCATTAATTTCGCCCAAGGCGCAGAGGAATGGGCCATCGCTACCTGTCGTCAGGCCGTGGTCACTGACCCGATTAACCCCCGACTCAGAGTTGACTTGGGTGGTCTTTACTACAGTCTCCAAAATTATGATGCGGCTGTCCGTCAATTCCAGATTGCCGTTGATTTAAAGCCTGATTTTGCCAATGGTTATTACAACCTGGCGGCTGCTTACCGGGAACAGGAAAAATATCCTGAAGCCCATCAAGCCATGCAATTGGTGCTTAATTTTATTCCTTTTGATTCAGCTGATTACCAAAAGGCAAAAGATGAACTTGATGAGTTGGCCAAAAAACTACCAGTTGAAGCCACACCCGCTCCTCAACCAACACCCAAACCAGAAGAGGAATTGACTAAACCAGAACCCCTTCCCTCACCGATAATTGAGCCACCAATTGAATTACCTGAAGAAGCCGGACCCGAAGTCACTCCTATACCCCAACAACCATAAAATAAGGTGGACTGGGAGGGAGTCGAACCCTCAACCTCTTCAATGCGAGTGAAGCGTTCTACCGCTGAACTACCAGCCCTTAGTGGACCGTGCGGGAGTCGAACCCGCGACCTCTTGCATGCCATGCAAACGCTCTAGCCAGCTGAGCTAACGGCCCAAACATCTATATTTTAACTGAAGTTTGAACTATTGACAAGCTAAGAAAAACTCATCCCAAAGGTGGGTTTTTTGATGGGAATTATTTGTAGACCGCCTGGCGATGCTGAATGACGTTAATAAACAAAATTTTGTCTTGGGAAAGGTAACGATATACAACTCGATAAGGCCAAACTTTTAAAGAACGCAGCCCTTCAAATTCTCCTTTTAGCTTCTTGCCAGCATAGGGGTCATTTTTTAATTTCTCTATTTTTTTCAAAACCTTTATTTGCTTTGTTTTAGGAAGTTTTTTAAGTTGCTTTCGAGCCGTATCTGAGTATTCAACTCTCATCATCTGCTTACTTGAGTTGTTCAGGAGAAATGCCTAATTCTTTTAAAAGCTTTTTTTCAGAGATAACTTTCCCCACTTTTCTTTCACTTTCACTTCCAAAAATCTGAGCTACTAATTTCTTATCAGCCAAAATATCCATTGTCTCTTCCCAAGAAGCAACTTCATCAGGATGCATCATCACTACCTGAGCTTCCCCTCGACGGGTAATGGTGAAGCGTTTTAACTTGTTAGCCACTTCTTCAAGAATAGTATAAAAATTACTTCTTGCCTTACTGGCAGAAATTGAATGAGGAATTGCGCTCATATAAAAATCGTACCAAATTCAGTACCACTTGTCAAGATGAAATTTTTTGATGGTTGACAAATCTAAAAAATTTTTCTATATTAATTTCAATTAGCCCTGTTTTCAAAAGCGAAAACAAAGGCTAAAAAGCACTTTTAAAGGAAAGCAGCAAATTACCTTTCGAGGAAGCAAGCGGATTGGGTATAACTTCAAGGTTGTGTCCAGCCCGCTTGCAACCTCGCGAGGGAAACAAAAGCAAGCGTGGTGGTCGTATTTCCCCCTCATAGCATAGGAGGAATGAGCCTATGGAGTGCTAAGTGGGGTAAAGAGGGCCAAGGGGAAGTGGCAGAGAAGAATACAAAGAAAGTGCCTAATAGCACAATCCGCGTAATCTTGCGTTTGCGCCACTTCCCCCTCTCTATCTTTGCTTGCCGCTGCTTTCCTTTCTTTTGGAAAAACTCACCCTAAAGGTGGGTTTTTTGATGGTTGAAATTACTTTAAATAACTCAGAGGGTTTTGGGCAACTCCGTTTTGTCTGATTTCAAAGTGAAGGTGAACTCCGGTAGAGCGACCGGTTGAGCCCATTTTACCGATTGCTTGACCTTTAGCCACCTTCTGTCCGGAATTAACATAAAGTTGAGAAAGGTGGGCATACAAGGTCGCCAAGCCATTGCCGTGGTCGATAATAAGATGATTACCATAGGCGGTGGGAGCTATCCAACCAGCAATAACCACTGTTCCCCCATCGGCCGCCAAAACATCCGGAACATTTTTGTTGGCAATATCAATCCCCCTATGATACCAACTAAATCCTTGGGAAACATGGCCAGCGGTGGGCCAAACAAACTGACCGGTCCCCGTTCCCGCCCCCGGAATTTGGGCATACAACGGCCGAGGGGTTGTCGGCACCTCTTTTGGTTTGACTCCATCCGGAATTATCAACTCCTGGCCCACGGCCAAGGCAAAAGTTTCATCATTAGCAAAAGAATTATAAGGCCAATCAACAACCACCTGGGGATCAACTTGGTGTTTTTTGGCAATTGAATAGATGGTTTCGCCCCTTTTGACTTTATACATCACCCCAATAACGGGCAAAATTTTTAATTTTTGACCTTGCTTAATAGATTTGACTGATTCTAAGTTGTTTTCCCAGCGGATAGTGTCCACGGAAACACCAAACTTTTCCGCAATGATAGAAACCGTATCGCCTGGCGTGACCGTGTATTCAATCACCTCGGACCGAGGCTTGGCCGAAACCAAGGTGCCTGTCTCTAAACCGGCTGAAGTAGCCACTGACAAAACTGCTGACGATGGCGTTACATCTTGCCAAGGGTTACGAAAAGTTTCGGAAATTAAAACCGGCCCTAAAGTGATGCCACCGACTACTAAAAAAGCCATACCCAAATGGATAAAAGGCCGAGCGTAGCGACCTCTTTGTTGATAAAGCCAAGAGGCCAGTCCGGATTTTCCTTGTTCAAAAAAATGGAAAAACTGACCCAAACGAAGCTTAAAATAGCGCCCCAAAGCCAAAAAAAATTCCCATAAATCCTGTCCTAGAGAAGAGTCAAGCATGATCAAATCAGACTAACACAAACAGCTAAGGCAGTCAATCGGGTTTTAGCCTTGATTGAGGGTTTTTAAGAATTCAGCGTTGTTCTTGGTTTTGGCCAATCTTTCCAATAAAAGTTCGGTTCGCTCCCCTGCACCCAACATGTCTATCATTTTGCGCATGGTAATAATCATAGGATAATCTTTTTTAGCATACAAAAGCTCTTCTTGCCTTGTACCTGAACGTTGAATATCAAAGGCCGGGTAAACTCTCTTTTCAGCCAAGGCTCGGACCAAATGAAGTTCCATGTTGCCGGTACCTTTAAACTCCTCATAAATCAAATCGTCCATCTTTGAACCAGTCTCGATTAAACAAGTACCGATAATGGTTAAAGAACCACCTTTTTCAATATTGCGAGCGGCACCAAAGGATTTTTTGGGTGGATAAAGGGCGGCCGGGTCAAACCCCCCAGTTAAGGTTCTGCCTGAAGAAGGAATACCAAGATTGTAAGCACGAGCTAAACGGGTAATCGAGTCCAATAAAATCAACACGTCCTTGCCGATCTCTACCAGTCTTTTAGCCCTTTCTAAGGCCACCTCAGCCACTCTGGTTTGATGTTTAGGTGGTTCATCGAAGTTTGAAGCAATCACTTCACCTTTTACTGACCGACGGATATCAGTCACCTCCTCAGGTCGCTCACCAACCAAAACTGCCATCAGATGAATATCTTTATAATTGGTGGTAATTCCATTAGCAATATCCTTTAAAAGCCAGGTTTTGCCAGCTTTAGGTGGCGAAACAATCAAACCTCGCTGACCTCGACCAATCGGTGAGACTAAATCAATCATCCGAGTGGATAAGGGTACTTTACCGGTTTCCAATTTAATTTGTTCGTCAGGATAAATAGGTACTAAATTTTGAAAATGAGGTCTTTTGCCTAGTTTGGCAATTGGTTGGTCATTGACCGCCTCCACCCGTAAAAGACCATAGTAACGCTCTTTTTCTTTAGGCTCTCGCACTTGGCCGCCAACCATATCGCCTGGTCTTAAGCTGAACCGCCGGATTTGGGAAGCAGAGATATAAGCGTCTTTTTCAGACGGCGAAAAATTGGGTCGAAGGTAGCCATGACCCTCAGGTGCTATATCCAAAACACCTTCGGCAAACTGAGTCGGCACCCCAGCGTCAGGAATCATACGATTGTCAACCACGCCATTAAAGTTTTGCTCAGAACCGACTAAATCGTCGGCAGTTAAAGGCCCGCTTTGTCGCGAGGCAGGCAAACTTTCTTTTTTGACTTTCTTTTGAATTACCATAGGAATTCGGTTGCGAGGGAAATCTTTAAAACAAATTAATTAAAACAGAAGCAAAAACCCTTGTCAAGTCTTTTCTTCTTTCAAGAGGAAGGTAGTGCGCCTGCCCTACACACCACCCCCCACTCAAAAGAAAAAAGCAGGGTTGACAAGAAATTTTTTTTATGCTATTTTCAATTTGCTTGTTAAGTTATCTGTCCTAATTTGACAAGGCCTTAAAGAGCATTGCTATTCGTGCGGTAACGTAGCGATAGTAATGCTCTTTCTTATTTAAAAATTTACCACAATTTTTCTTCTTTGTCAACCTATAAGAAAAAATTCCCAAAAAAACCTACAGCCTATAAGAAAAGCTTCCCAAATTATAGCTTCACCCTGCTCTCTTCTTAACTAAAAAAGCCTTGCTGTGGACAACTGGGGAAAAATTGGAAATCTAGAAATGATTTTTTTGTTCCCGCACCATCACGGTGACAGAAAAAATAATTAGAATTGCAAGTTGATGTTACTAAAAATCTCCAGTTATTGTATTTTTTCACTTGATGTTTATCTGAAAAGAGCTTTTGCCGCCTGACCAAGAAAATGAAAATTTGCTGAAGAAATAACTGTTTCAAAACCCAATCTTTTGGCTTCTTTGACTCGCTGATTGGCCTGACTGGCCTCTCTTATCTCCCCCAACAAGCCGACTTCACCAAAGCAAATTGTCTTGGCTGGCATAGGTTTGTTCTTAAAAGAAGAAATAATCGCCAACGCCACCCCCAAATCAGCGGCTGGTTCTTCAATTCTTAAACCGCTGGTGATTTTAACATAAATGTCAAAACCAGCCATAGGTAGCCCCAGTCTCCTGCTTAAAACCGCACTGATGAGTAAGAGCCGATGGTAATCAATGCCTTGGCTAACCCGACGCGGCACACTCAACTGGGTCGGCACCACCAAGGCTTGAATTTCTACCAGCACTGATCGAGTTCCTTCGATGGTCGCCACGGCAACTGAACCAGGCACTTGCCAACCCCTTCCTTTAAGAAACAACTTTGAAGGATTGGTAACACCAACTAGACCCTTGTCGGTCATTTCAAAAATCCCCACCTCGTCAGTCGGCCCAAAACGGTTTTTGGTCGCTCGTAAAAGTCGGACAGACCCAAACTTTTCGCCTTCAAAATAAACCACCGTATCAACCATATGCTCCAAAATTTTTGGTCCAGCAATGGCGCCCTCTTTCGTCACGTGACCAACTAAAAACAAAGGAACGTTTGTTTGTTTGGCGTATTTAAGCAGTAAAGCCGTGGATTCCCTCACTTGGCCTACCGAACCCGCCACTCCCGAAAGACGAGCTGTAAAAAGGGTTTGGACTGAGTCAATAATCACCAATAACCTTGACGAATCTTTTCCTTGGTTAAAAGTTTCAATAATCCGGTCAACATCGGCCTCAGCTAAAAATAAGAGATTATCACTTTTAATTCCTAGCCTTTCGGCCCGAATTTTTGTTTGCTGCAAAGACTCCTCACCAGAGACATACCAAGTCTGCGCCTTGGATTTTTTCTGGCTAAGACTGCCAGCTAACTGTAACATTAAAGTGCTTTTACCGATACCTGGCTCACCGGCTAGTAAAACCACTGAACCGGGAATAATGCCGCCACCAAGAACACGATCTAACTCAACAATTCCAGTCTTTAGTCGGATGCGTTTGACTGATTTGATTTGGGAAAATTTCTGGGGCTTGGCCAACGGTGCTTGAGTTGACAAAGGCCTGGTCGAGGTCACCCGAGAAACCTCCACCAAGCTATTCCATTCTCCACATTCCGAGCATCGACCCAGCCACTTGGGAAATTCAACCCCGCATTGTTGACAAACAAAAAGGGTTTTCGGCTTAGCCATTACTTGTATCCCACCGGCTTTTTTTTAAGAACTAGACCTAAGCTGATGCGCCGGTGCTCAGGGTCAACTGACTCAATAAAACAATTCACTTTATCCCCCACCTTAATTGACTGTTCAACTGGAATTTTGGAAATATGGATTAAGCCCTCAATGCCAGGTTTAAGTTTCACCAAAACTCCAAAAGGCACCACTTTAACCACCTCACCTTTGATCTGAGCATCAGGTGAGTATTCTTTCTCAATCCCTTCCCAAGGATCAGGGATAAGCTGTTTGATTGATAAATTCAGTTTACCTGACTTTTGATCGATTGATAAAACCCTTACTTTGACTTCATCGCCTTGTTCATAAAATTTACTCAGATCATCAACTTTTTCCCAAGAAACCTCGGATATATGAACAAGGCCTTCGAGCGAAATTTCGCTCCCTTTAGGAATGACTTTAACAAAAAAACCAAAAGGCATGACTCCAGTGATTTCACCACTAAAAACGTCACCGACTTTCACTTTTTTAAGAGCCTTTTCTTGATCTTTTAACAAGGCGGCTTCAGAAACTTCTCTTTCCGAAAGAATCAGCCGATTTTTCTCCCGGTTAACCTCAGTCACTTTTACTTCTAAAGTTTTGCCTATCAGGCTATCAAGTTTCCCTTTAAGATGAGCTCCAAATTGAGAGGTTGGGATAAAACCCTGAAATCCTTTAACACTAACAATCAAGCCACCTTTATTGGCTTCCCGGCCCTGAACTTTGAGAGTCTCGCCGGTTTTTAACTTTTTTTCAAATTCAGACCAAAGGCTTTCAAAGGCCGCTCTTTTTAACGACATTAACGTTTGACCTTTGTCATTTTCGACCTGAGTGATGACAGCAGCAACTTTATCCCCCGCTTTAAGTTCTTTAATAAAATCCCTGGCCGCCTTCAATTCCCGGTCAATAACCATTCCTTCACTTTTCCCACCAATGTCCAAATACAAAGCACTCTTGGTCTTCTCAACCAGAATCCCTTCAACCAAATCACCCCGCTGCCAACCCCGCAATTGATAGCCGCTTTGGGTTAAAAGTTGCTCCATTGTTTCGGGCCCACCTCGAACTGAAGTTTTTACTGACTTCCTATTTGAAGTTTTTCGAGCAGGTTTTTTTGTTTTTGAAGCCACTGAACATAAACCACCTTTCTTTGAAAATTGTTTTTTTCATTATATTACAATTTCTCTTTTTTAACAAGCAAAAAAAACTTTTTTCTTTTTAACGCCACTGGCGTTGAGATTCAAAAGTGGCGTGAGGTTTAAAGGGAATGATTAGCTGACGAGGGTCGTCACCGATAATTTCTATTTCATCTCTTGGATAAAATTTTCCGAATTCAGCTTCTTTTAAAAGATTCAAATAACCAATATCTTTAATATCAAAACCCATTAAGTAAGCTGCCAGCGAATCGGCGGCTAATGCATCAAGGGAAGCTGCCAGCCAACCGGCTTTGATAAGTTTACCACTTACCGGACCATTACCCTCCATCCCCTCTACCCCATCAATAATCACCATATCCGGGTAGGTATATTGAGCAATTGCCGCCAGCACCCAATGAATATCTTTGCCTTGATGGACTTTAAATCTTTCTCCATTTTGAATCGCTCCTACCAAAAGGTTTTTAATGCCCAAGGTAACCACCACCGCATCATGTGTCTTGGCTCGACAAATGGAAACCACAAAAGGAGACTGGGTATAAATTTTGGCCAAAAGCAAAGTCAGTTCGCCATGAGGATACTTGATTCTCACTTTTTCTGTTTGACTTAAGTCTGAATTAAAAACCTCAATTTGTCTGTCTTTATCGGCTAGCTTTTTAAAGCCGTAGCGTTCAAAACCGACTTGAGTGTCACCAAGAGTGGCCTCCTCAACAATCATAATTTTGCCACCAAAAATGGGTTTGACAAAATCAATAAAACCCTTGACTGTCTCAAAAGGCGTAGTCGCCAGTTCAGTGTGAGTGGAAACAAAATTAATTTTAATGATTAACTGATCAAGGTTTTTCAGTTTTGTCCCTAATTCTTTTTTAAGCGGGTCTAAAACTGCCCACGCTCCCTGATAAGATTTTTTGCTTGCTACCAAGCTAACTTGAGTCATGTTTTAATTTTACAAAAATCTTTAAAAAACCACAAAAAAATACCTCGGCAATGAGGTATTGTCCCACACCCTTTCGGGAGCAGTATCGTCCCCGCTGCCGCCTTTTACTGCCTTGTTCGGAATGGTTAAGGGTAGTTCGACGGCGCTCTAATCACCGAGGTAAATTTAGTTTTTAATTTATTAACTCTCTGAAAAGTAAATAGAATGTTGATCTTCACAAATAATACTTTTGATCTATTAGTACTGGTCGGCTAAATTCATTACTGTGCTTACACCGCCAGCCTATCAACCTCGTAGTCTCCGAGGGATCTTCAGGGGTCGAAGTCTCGACCCCAAGGATACCTAATCTTAGGATGGGCTTCCCGCTTAGATGCTTTCAGCGGTTATCCCAAAGGAATGTAGCTACCCAGCGCTGCGCTTGATAGCAACAACTGGCACACTAGGGATTCCTCCAACCAGGTCCTCTCGTCAACTTATTCCTCTATTACTAGAGGGTTAGACTATACCTTCACCCGTTCCCGTAAAAGGGCGTGTGGGTGCTTGCGTTATTATAAAAGCCATAGATTTTTTTCCTATAAAAGGAAAAGTAGCTTCTATCTCTCCGCCAACTGGCGGATCAGTCGTTAAGGGGGTATTAGGCCACGCTTAACAAACTCTTTCTTCACAAAGACGTAGTCATATTTCTTCTTTGTGGTAGCGTAGTTAAGCTTTGACATCTGATCAGAAAGTTTACAAACCTGCAAGAATTCTTCCGGATTAGGCTTTTGTTGTAAAATAGAGATTGCTTTTAACATCAATTGAACCTGTTTCTTTTTAAAAATCAGATAAGGTTCAAGTTTTAAAAGTAAATCTTTTACTTGCTGATGCCCTTCTATTCTCAGCTCGGTAATATTATCCTTTCTGGTTGATAAATATCCCTTGCCCAACTTCCTTTGAATCCACTTTAAACCGTCTTTATAACGAGAATTTTGGTAAAAACAAGCAGTTGTTTTCGCTCTAAAACCAAAACTTACTCTCACTCGCGGTTTGAATTGGAGCATCAAACTACCATCTCCGTCTAAAAAACCTGCAATATATGACTTCTGAGTTTCAGTCATCTTGACCTAAGTGACCTTCCCTTGGTGTGGCCCTCTAAGTCACAAGGACCAACGATTCTATCTTAGAGGGTTTCATCAATTTTAGCAAGAGTGACCTCGAAACTTTCGCCTTCGAGGCAGCATTTCTTACTGTGGTCAGCTTCCTTCAAGTATCCAATGCTTACTGCGGATAGAGGCCGAGCTGTCTCACGACGCTCTGAACCCAGCTCACGTAGCGTTTTAATGGGCGAACAGACCAACCCTTGGTAGCTTCTTCACCACCAGGATACGCTGAGCCGACCATGGTTCTCCATTGTTACCAATGGCATAGACTATACCACCACCCTACCAAAATCGCTCTTTAAGCCGTGTATGAATAATACTGAAAAGGCTTAAAGTAAAATTGGGAGGGGTCCGGCGTCTGATAGACGCTATAAAGAGCCATCTATCTCACCCCGCAAAATGCGGGGATCAGTCGTTACGGGGTCAACCCGAAACTTCGGGCGACTTCCCACGGTATTGCCCTTCCACCAACTGGCGGATTAGGGTTTCACCGTTATTAGCCGAATTATTCACTCTGACGTTGCCGTCAGAGGCGACGATTGTTCATCGAGGTGTCGAACCGCGCCGTCGATATGAACTCTCGGGCGCGACTAACCTGTTATCCCCGGGGTAGCTTTTATCCGTTAAGCCCGTCCCGCAACCACTGCGGGATCGAGGATCACTAAGACCTGCTTTCGCATCTGTTTGACCTGTCAGTCTCACAGTTAAGCCGGCTTCTGCCTTTGTACGTCCAGTCCCATTTCCATCGGGACTAAGCCGACCTTTGCACGCTTGCGTTACCTTTGAGCAAGCGACTTCCCCAGTCAAACTACCCACCAGACATTGTTCCCAAGCCCGTCTCCAGGGCTTATAGGTAAGAATTAAATCTACCAAAGAGAGGTATTTCACTGTTGCGCGCGCGGTCCCGAAGGACTTTGCGAGCTCCCTCCTATTCTCAACAGTTGATAAATCCAACCCAATGCCAAGCTGTAGTAAAGCTCCACGGGGTCTTTTTGTCCTGCAGTAAGTAGGCCGCATCTTCACAGCCATTTCAATTTCGCCGGGTGAGGGTTCAAGACAGCTGCTCACTCGTTAGACCTTTCATACGAGTCAGAACTTACCTGACAAAGGACTTCGCTACCGTAGAACAGTTATAGTTACTGCTGCCGTTCACCGGGGCTTCAGTTCAAAGCTTTCCTTCGATAAACTCAGGATCACCTTTCCCTTTAACCTTCCAGCACTGGGCAGGTTTCAGCCCCTATACTTTGCCTTGCGGCTTTGCAGAGACCTGTGTTTTAGATAAACAGTCGGCGAGCAATCTTTCGCTGCGCCCCGCAGAAAGCAAGCGCTTACGCGCTTTCTTTGCGGGGAGGGCATCTCCCAAAGTTACGCCCAGCTAATTTGCCGAGTTCCTTAAACCCCCTTCTCCCGTTCGCCTTAGTATTCTCTACCAGTCCACCTGTGTCGGTTTGCGGTACGGTTCTGGCTGTTTCTCGTTGCGAAACTTTTCTCGGAGACTTAACGCAACCTGATTCCCTTCAACAAGTTCAGGGTTTTCATCACGATTCACCGTCGTTTCGACGGATTTTCCAATCGAAACTGGTTTGTCGCTTGAACGTCAAATCAATAAGACGCCAAGTATATCAAATCTCGTCCTTCCCCAACTAATAACGAAACAACCAAAGTACAGGAATATCAACCTGTTATCCATCGGCTACTCCCGAAATTTCGGGACTTACCTTAGGACCGACTAACCCGAAGTTGACGAACATTGCTTCGGAAACCTTGGACATTCGGCGGTCCGGATTCTCACCGGACTGACGCTACTTATGCCGGCATTCTCACTCCCGCAAACTCCACCCTGACCTTACGGAAGGGCTTCACTGTCGGCGGGACGCTCCCCTACCAGGTCGAAAATTCGACCTCTCTGTCTTCGGTACTTACTTTTAGCCTCGATGGATTTTCGGCGCAAAACCCCTTGTCCAGTGAGCTGTTACGCTTTCTTTAAAGGATGGCTGCTTCTAAGCCAACCTCCTGGGTGTCTGAGGGATTTTACCTCCTTTCACACTTAAGTAAGATTTAGAGACCTTAGACGAAAGTCTGGGTTGTTTCCCTTTTGCCCCACCAGCTTAGCCCGGCGGGACTGACTGTCTTTGCTAACACCAAAGCATTCGGAGTTTGATTGAATAAGAGATGTTTCCACCCCATACCCATTCAGTGCTCTACCTCTTCGGTTAAAACAAAAACGCTATACCAAAATATATTTCGGGGAGAACCAGCTATCACCGAGCTCGATAAGTATATTGCAATCTAACCACAGGTCATCCAAGCCTCTTGCAACAGACACTGGTTCGGGCCTCACGCCGTTTTTCGACGGCGGTCACCCTGCCCATGGTTAGCTCGCTCGGTTTCGGGTCCCCCGCAAATTGCCTGCCCCGCCAAAGGCGGGACAACGCCCTGTTAAGACTCGATTTCTCTACGCCTCCACCACAAAATGGTTTAAACTAGAGCAATTTTGCGAGGACTCGCCGGCTCATTCTTCAATAGGCACGACGTTAGGTCGAAAATTCGACCCTCCGTCTGTTTGTTATCAAGCAATTTCAGGTTCTATTTCACTCCCTTTTACGGGGACTTTTCACCTTTCCCTCACGGTACTGGTTCACTATCGGTCTGTTTGAGTATTTAGCCTTGGAGAGTGGCTACCCCAGATTCCCACAAGAACCGCGTTTCTCATGGTACTCAGGTGCCCCTAGGGCTGTCTTTGGTTTTACGTACAGGGCTTTCACCTTCTTTGGCACTCCATTCCAGGAGTTTCTGCTACCAGCAACAGTCCCATATTGGGGTCCTACAACCCCCCGCAGAAAGCAAGCGCTTGCGCGCTTTCTTTGCGGGGTTTGGGCTTTTCCGCTTTCGCTCGCCGCTACTAACGGAATCTTGGTAATTTCTTTTCCTCACCCTACTAAGATGTTTCAATTCGGATGGTTCCCTTTCACGCGCCTATGAATTCAGCACGGAATAGGTCGAAAATCGACCTGGGTTTCCCCATTCGGACACCGCCGGATCACAGGTTGCTTGTCACCTCCCCGACGATTTTCGCTGACGGCAACGTCCTTCATCGGCTCAAACAGCCAAGGCATCCATTGCTTGCTTTAAATTGTAGCTTTTTGTGAAGATCGGTTACCCCGAAGTTTCGGGGTAAACATTCTATTTACATTTCAAAGAGCTAA
>DATLBE010000039.1:0-51813 GCA_035527075.1 Nevskiaceae bacterium
AAACAATAAACAAGACTCCCAAAACCAAAGCGATTTTTTTGAATTTTTCGCTTTGAAAAAGTTTGACTAATTTAAGCTTCATATCACAATCAAATTTCTACCCCTATTGGACAATGATCAGAGCCTTTTACTTCTGAGTAAATAAAAGCGTCTTTAAGTCTTGCCTTTAACTTTTTTGAAACAAAGCCGTAATCTATCCTCCAGCCTAAATTCCTTTGTCTAGCATTGGCAATATAAGCCCACCAAGTATAATTTCCGCCCTTTTTATGAAATCTTCTAAAACTATCAATAAAACCTAATTTAATCAATCTATCAATTTGTTTTCTTTCTTTGGGAGTAAACATGATATTATTTTGATTTTGTTTTGACCTGGCCAAGTCAATTTCTTTGTGAGCAATATTAAAATCGCCAATGAGGATTACTTTCTTATTCTTAATTTTTTCAAGCCTTTGAAAAAGATGTCTATACGCCTCTAATTTGTAAGCCAATTTTTCCTTTCCCCTACCACCATGAGGCATGTAAAGATTAAGCAAAATAAAATCAGGGTATTCCAACTCTAACAGCCTGCCTTCACTGTCAAATCTTTTCATCCCTAATTTTCTTTTAACTACCAAAGGTTTTTTCTTAGAATAAACCGCCACCCCACTATAGCCTTTTTTCTGAGCTGAATTAAAGAAAGAATGATAGTTTTTAAGCTTAGTTAAATCAGGAGTTAACTGCTTCCTTTGAGCTTTCGTCTCTTGCAGGCAAACTACATCACCCCTACTTTCCTCCAGCCATTCCAAAAAACCCTTTCTGTGTACGGCTCTCAACCCATTAACATTCCAAGAAATAATTTTCATCTGACAAAAGCTTAAAGTCGAATAAGCTTTTCTAACCAAGGAATATGTTGATGCTTTCTTTTCCACCAAATATCCTCCCACACATAATGAATGGCTAAATTTTTCCATTTACCCCATTTATCAAAACATTTAAGCATTTTCTCAACTGGTACTAATTCTTTCTCATAATCTTTATTAAAGAAAATTTTGGTATAGATTTTCTGTTCCCAGGGCGAGATATGTTTTAAGTAGTCCCAACGGTGAAAAGCGTCAACCATGATATATCCAACTGAAGCTGGACCAATTCCATAAAGGGAGATCAACGCCTCCTCTTGCTCTGCTAACCTTTTATGCCTTAGTTTCAACCCGTCAATTTGCCCTTTAGCGAACGATTCAGAAACCTTAATTAAAAACCTCGCCCGATAGCCCATCTTCAAATCCCGCAATTTCTGTTCACTGGCGTTGGCCAATACTTTTGGCTCCCAGAAACACCAAAATTCTTGGTTATCGAATTTAAATAAACTGCCGAAATTTTCAAAAAGAGCTTGCATCATATAAACACTTCTTTTAACAGTCGCGTTTTGTAAAACAATGGCAATGATTAAATATTCATACAAAGAACCAGAATGCATTGGCCGCAATCCACGAAATTTTTTAATAATCGGCTTAAGAAGCGAATCTTTGCCAACATCACGGTAAAAGCCGGAAAGATCAAGGTCAAGATTGTATCGCCAGATAATTTCCTGTTTTAGTGACTCAAGAAATTTTGAAGTTAGCTTTTTGACAGAAAAAACTTTAACTGATACCTTGGGTTTTTGTTTTTTACTTTTATCTTCAAAAAGCAAGCCTAACTTTTCACCTTCCCACAACATGCTTTGCCATCTTTTACCTGGCTCCCATTTTGTATCAGTCGTTGGAAAGTGACCTGGTTTATGAAAAGTGGAATCGAAATGAAAAGGAGAAGTAGGAGTCAATTTCAAAGAACTCACTCTTTTGAATTCTTCTCTTGTAACTTTTTGCATTTTAAATTTTCTCAGCAATAATAATTTTTCGTTTTGAAGTCTTAGGATAATAAGTTTTTTCTAAAGAATAATCACCGTAAACTTTTAATATTCTAAATCTCGGTCTCAAAAAATTTTTTATCTCTTCAAGTGACCACATTTTCAATTCCTCTCGCTCTCTAAAAATTACAGGCTTTTTTCCTTTTTCAATTAATTCAGTAACATAAGCATCTCTTCTTAATTTTGCTTCTTTATCATATTGTCTTTTGTAAGAGCTTTTAATTACTGCCTTTGGCAGTCTGATTATATTTTCACCTTCAATAAGAGGTTTATTTTTAGCTGGATTTTCATAATTTGAGGAATCCAAAACAAAAAGATGCTCAGTTATACAATAAATATTCTTAATAAAGGTTTTAATTTTATCCTCCGATAAAATATACCCTATTGTTGTCCACATGCAAATTGAGGCATCAAAAAAATTTTTGGGAAATTTGGGATTAGTAAAATCCATTTCTTTAAATTCAACTTTGGGACATTTATTACGGGCAATTTTCAGCATGTCTCCAGCCAGATCAATGCCGGTAACTTTATAGCCCACCTTGGCTAAAAAACAAGAATGCCGACCAGTGCCACAACCTAAATCCAAAATCTTCAATATTTTGCCACTTTTGTAACTTTGAAAAACATCATTCAAAAACCTACATTCTTTCTCAGTTGTCAACGGCGCCAGAAAATCATAATAAGGAGCCAATCGCGAATAAAGCGCTCGTTTATCAAGCCTAATCATAGCCTAATTCTATCATAAAAGAGCGGTGAAGGATTATCGCTTGGGAGACTGTTTTTTGCGTCGGGCTTTGCCGCCGAGGCCGGGTTTGCGGCGTTCGCGGGCGCGGGGGTCGCGGGTAAGAAGCTTGTATTTTTTTAAAGAGGAATAATACAGAGTATCTTGGGAAGATAGGGTAATTGGTCAAGGCTAAAAAGGGGCAATTGAATACCGATATCCTGATTAGTATCTCCCTCGGTAGCGCTAAATAATAAAACTTTTTTTTCTTTTTTTAATCCTTCCCATTTTTGCTTGTATTCTGGGGATAAATAATTTTTCATTTCACTTTCTATTTCAAATACTCTGCGAGGGGAAACAACTGTTTCTTCTGCTATTTTCAATATTTCATTTTCCAGACCACGATTAAAGTAAGGATAATAGTAAGGATAATCATCACTTTCGAAAGGCACAAACCATTCAGCCGTCGTCTTTATCCGCTCGTATTCTCCCCAATGCAGTTTCTCTTTATACCACTCCAGCTGAAAAATAATGGCCTCCCAAATTCCTAAATCTTCAACCAGGCGACGAGCCATACTCTCTATGGGAACGTCAAATAAATTGGCTAATTTCATTAAGAAATGAGCTCCAAAATTTGGTTCACCTGGTTTGGGAAATTTACTCACTTCTCTTTCTAATAATTCCGATGGTATTAAAAGCTCGCGGGCAAAGTTATCGCAGAAACGCTCTACTATTATTTGTCTCAAATCTTTGGGGAGATTGGGCCTTAGAAAACCGATAGAGTCTACCCTGTAAAAAAATGTATGTCCAACCTCGTGAGCGATAGTAAAACGTCTTTCCGCTGAAGAAAGTCCTTCTCTTGATGAGATTATAAAGCCGGCTTTCACTTTTCTACCAGCTAGTATGTCAGCAGTCGGTATGAGCAACCCCATAGCTGACCCATCGTAGCCAATTTTTTTCACCAACCTTCTAGCTGCAATCGGTTCTGGCTCCACAGGGAAAACTCCCCACTGCTTTGTCTCCACTAGCAATTCTTTAGCTATTCTTTCTACGCCTTCAATTGGTGATTTTTCCGAAGAAGACCGAAATTCTTCTGGAAGATAATTAAAGACAGAAGCCAATTGTCTTTCTCGATTAATCATACTTTAAAGGGCTTGGGTGCAAAAATTAACGTTTCGGGCTTTGCTTTTTTCTTCTGGCTTTACCACCAAGGCCGGGTTTGCGGCGTTCGCGGGCGCGGGGGTCGCGGGTTAAAAGTTTGTGTTTTTTTAAAGCGGCGTGATAAAGCTCTTTGTTTTCTTTATCCAAGGCCCGAGCGACTCCGTGAACAACAGCGTCTAATTGGCCTTGTCTGCCTGAGCCAACAACTTTAATGGTAGCGTAAAATTTGCTTAGGGAATCAGTGACCTGAAAAGGTTTTTGGTATTTGGCTTTGGCAACGTCACTCGGAAAATACTCTTCAATCGGTTGATTATTAACCAAAGTTTTGCCTTTACCCCGGAAAAGTCTAACTCTAGCAGAGGCTGTCTTTCTTCGACCAACCGCGTAAACGCAAGCTTTTTTTCGGGGCTTAGATTTAGTTTTTGGCATCTTTCTTCCCTAGTTTATTTTTATAAGGGTGTTTTTCATCAACAAAAATTTTTAATCTGGCTAGCCTTGGACTCCTGAGTTTGTTTTTGGGCAACATGCCGGAAACAGCATGACGGATAATTTTTCTGGGGTCCAAAGCCTGCTGTTGAGCGAAAGTAATTTCTTTAAACCCACCAGGATAGCCTGAATGGCGATAATACATTTTTTGGGCTCTTTTTTTGCCAGTCACTTTGACTTTGGCGACGTTAGTCACCACCACATAATCACCACAATCAAGATGGGAAGTATAATAGGGCTTGCTTTTGCCCATCAAAAGTAAAGCAATCCGGGAAGACAGACGCCCCAAAATTTTATCTTGGGCGTTAATAAGATGCCAACTTTTTTTGATTTCACTTTTTTTGGTTGCTTTTGTTTTCATCTTTGTCTTTTTTGCCCACCTCTTTTGGTTTCTCAACCAATTCGAGTCTCACCATCATCGCGTCATCACCTCGTCTTTTACCCAGACGGATGATTCTGGTAAACCCACCTGGCCTTTTTTTAAAAAGAGGCGCCAACTCATCCGCAATCTTGCTAACCGCTTTCTTATTCTGTAAAAAGGCGGCGATTAGTCTTCTTGAATGAAGCGTACTAGTTTTTCCTTTAGTAATTAACTTATCCACCAAGCCGCGAATAGCTTTTGCCTTACTCTCAGTAGTTTTTATCTGGCCATGAATCACCAAACTATTAATCAAGTTTTTAAACAGAGCCTTACGCTGAGCTCTACCCCGAGAAAGTTTTTTGCCTGAAACCCGATGCTTCATTTTTAACCCTTCTCTTGCAACTCGATGCCTTTTTTAGCCAAGACAACCCCAATAATTTTAATTGATTTTTCACCTAAATTTTTAACTTTGGCCAAATCAGCCGGGTGAGCCGCACTCAAATCACTGACCGTCCCATAACCTCCCTTACGAAGGGCATTAACGATTCTTGTCGGCAACTCAATTTCCTCAACCGTTAGTTTCATTGCTTCGCTAGAAATAGTTTTCACCTTTTCCTTTTTTACCTTCAGCTTTTTGGGCTCAACTATTTGATTAAAAAAGGCCACTAAAGTTTTAGCTGCTTTTTTCAAAGCTTGACTGGGTTTAATCGTACCGTCAGTGGTAATTTCCAAAATCAGTCGGTCTAAATTAGCCCTTCCACCCACCCGGGTGGCTTCGACGCGATAATTAACCCTTTTTATTGGGCCAAAAGCCGCATCAACCAAAATGACGCCAATTTTTTCTGTCTTTCTTTCTTCAGCCGGCAGATAGCCAACCCCAGTTTCAACCTGGAATTCTACTTTTAATTTAGCTTTTCTGTCAGCTAAATTAGCCAAAACTTGATCTTTATTGACAATTTCTACCTGAGCTGGAGTTTTAATATCACCAGCTTTAACTTCACCCGGGCCGCTCTTTTCTAATCTTAATCTAATCGCTTTTTCCCCTTCATATCTAACTCTAATTTGCTTAATGTTTAAGATGAGTTCAATAATATCCTCTTTTAACCCCGCCAGAGTAGAAAATTTATGTCTCACGCCACTAACCTTAACCTGGGTGATGGCGGCACCTGGCAAACTGGTCAAAAGAACACGGCGAAGAGCATTACCTAAAGTATCACCATAACCCTGCTCTAAAGGCTCAATGATAAATTGGCCGAAATCATTGGTTTCTTTCTCTTTTTTAACTTGAAAACTGGGAACAATCATGTTACCTCCTTTTTTCGCTACCGCGAATAGTATTCAACAATTAAGCTTTCGTCAATGTCAGTTTCAATTTCTTCTCTTTCTGGTAGACGAATCATTTTACCGACCGCCGCCTTACGTGTCAACCAGTCAGGAATTTTTCTTTCTTTTTCAGCCAAAGATTTTTTAACATAATCCAAATTTAAACCCCCGCTTGTTAAACTAATCGTTTGGCCTGGGTTGAGCTGTTGGGAAGCAATATTCACTTTTTTGTTGCCATCAACTAAAACAAAGCCGTGGCTGACTAATTGTCTAGCCGTTGACCGAGATGGAACAAAACCCAACCGAAAAACAACATTATCGATTCTGGACTCTAAAACCTGGAGCAAAACTTTACCTGTTCCCTCCTTAGTTTTAGAAGCTTTTTTAAAATAGCTTCTAAACTGTCTTTCTAACACTCCATAAAGTCTTTTTACCTTCTGTTTTTCGCGGAGTTGGTGGCCGTAATCACTCATTCTCCTTCGGCGCTTTTGCCCATGCTGACCAGGGGGAACAGCGCCTTTTCTTTCTATCGGGCATTTAGGCGAATAGCAACGTTCACCTTTTAAGAAAAGCTTAATTCCTTCTCGACGACACAAACGACATTTAGCCTCTTTGTATCTGGCCATTTCAACCTCTCTTTCTCTTTCTTGGCCTTGGTCCATTATGAGGCACAGGGGTGATATCGGCAATTAAACTCATTCTCAATCCTGCTGCCCTCATCGCTCGTAAAGCAGCATCTCTGCCTGGGCCGGGTCCTTTAATATAAACTTCAACCTCTCTAACCCCCAAAGCCTGGGCTTTTTTAGTGACCGCCTCAACAGCGGTGGTTGAAGCGTAAGGCGTCGACTTACGAGCACCCTTAAAACCAACCGTACCCGTTGACCCCCAACAAAGGGTATTTCCCTGAGCATCAGTAAAGGTAATCAAGGTATTGTTGAAAGTAGCGGTAATATAAACTCTGGCTTTATTTTCATTCATTGGATTTTGTTTCTTTTTCTTTCTGACCGTCTCCAAATTTGGTTAAATCTTTTTTCTTCAAAGCACCAACAGTCACTCTTTTACCTCGTTTGGTGCGAGCATTAGAACGAGTTCGTTGACCTCTAACAGGTAAATTTTGAGCGTGTCTTATCCCTTGGTAACAACCAATCGTCTTCATCCTTCTGATATCCTCATTTATTTTTTGCCGCAAAGAGCCTTCGGTAGCCACCCGCTCCATTGCTTCCTGGAGTCGGTTTATTTCCTCACTGGTTAAGTCTTTAACTCTCTTGGCTGCATCTACTCTGGCCTTTTTTAAAACACCCACAACATTACTTCGACCAATACCATAGATGGTGGTCAAACCAATATCGACTCTTTTTTCTGTTGGTAAATCAACACCGACAATTCTGGCCATCACTACCCCTTTTACCCTTGTCTCTGTTTATGTTTAGGGTTTTCACAAATAACATAAATTCTGCCTTTTCGGCGAACAATTTTACATTTTTTACATCGTTTTTTGACACTTGCTTGGACAATCATTTGTATCGGTAAACTATCCTCCCTCTTGTTTCATCATACGGCGTCATCTCCACCTCAACTTTATCTGCAGGCATAACTCTAATACGATGCATCCTCATTTTACCCGAAAGATGGCACAAAACTACCCTACTATCTTTTAATTTTACCCGAAACATCGTGTTAGGCAAAGCCTCGGTGACAACACCTTCAACCTCAATATTTTTTTGTTTTTTAACCATTCAGACTATCTATCTATTTTACCAAACTCACCACCTTTAGTCCAGCCTGAAAAAGTGAGAACTAAGGGCTTTTTTTTAGTGACAATCACCGTATCCTCAAAAAGACCAGCTAGGCTACCGTCAGCGGTTTCAATTGTCCAGTTATCCTCACCTAAAACCAAACGGGGACTGCCCTGAGTATAAATAACCTCAATCGCCAGGCTCATGCCTGGCTTAATTAAAGGTGTTTTTTTAATTTCCGTCTTAAGAAAGCAGGGAATCTGTGGTTCTTCGTGAAGTTTTTTCCCTACCCCATGCCCGGTTAAAGCTCTGACGGGGCTAAATCCAGCTTTCTTTATCTGGCTCTCAATCATCTGGGAAATATGACCAATTCTTTTTCCAACTCGGGCGACTTTAATCGCTTTACCCAAAACACTCTTGCCTGTCTCAAGAAATTCATTCACCTCCGAGGAGCCCATCCGAATACTCCTCGCCATATCCGTATGCAATCCTTTGTAAAACATTCCCATATCGAGACTAACGACATCGCCATTTTTCAATTGGTATTCTCCGGGAATACCATGAACCACCCCTTGATTGACATTAATACAGGTTGCCCAATGGTAATCCTTAACCATCTTAAAAGAAGGTTTTCCTTTTTGTTTTTTAATGAGCGTCTCGGCTAATTGGTCAAGCTCACTTAATTTAATACCTGGCTTAACTTTGGCTAAAACCTGACCAAAAACCCATCCCAGTCTTTTGCCTCCCTCCTTCATAATCTCAATCTGTCCACTTGTTCTAATCGGAATCATCTCCTCACCCGTTCCATAATATCTTGATGAATCTCTTCAATTGGCCTTTCACCATCAACCTTTTCCAAAATTCCCATCTGCCGATAATAATCCAAAACTGGTTCTGTCTGATTGTGGTAAATTTTAAGTCTTTTTTTAATCAATTCCGGCGTATCATCCTTTCGGCCTCGTTTAACCAGACGCTTGATATTCACCTCATCAGAAACGTCAAGGTAAAAAACCTCATCCACCTCAAAAGGCTGGATTTTGGCCTGACTGAGAGTTCTAGGTGAACCATCTAAAACAAACCCCTTCCGGTACTTTGGTTTTTTTATTTCTTTGCCTAAAATTTTTCTATGGTCTTTATCGCTGACTAATTCTCCTTTATCAAGAATTTTCTTAATCTTTCTTGCCAACGAAGAATTTTGCTCCGATATACACCGGTACAACTCACCAGTTTGTAAGTGAGGCAACTCAAATTCTCTTGCTAAAAGTTCTGCTTGAGTGGATTTACCTGAACCTTGGGGCCCCATGACAATAATTTTCATTTATTTAAGAAAACCATCATAACTTCTCATCACCATCATTGCTTCAAGCTGCTTGGTAGTTTCTAAGATAACAGAAACGACAATTAAAATGCCGGTGCCTCCAATGGTCATCGTTGCTACGCCGGTTAAACCCTGAGCTAACGAAGGCAAAATGGCAATTAATCCCAAAAAAACCGCTCCCACCAGGGTGATTCTAGTCAGGACCCGGTTAAGATACTCAACTGTGGGTTTCCCCGGTCTAATCCCTGGAATAAAACCACCGTGTTTCTTAATCTCATCAGCAATTTTTTCGGGATTAAAGACAATCGCCGTATAAAAATAAGTAAAACCAATCACCAGTAAAAAATAAACTAAATTATAAATCAAACCGCCAGGTTGAAAAGTTGTTGCCAAACCCCTGGCAACTTTGGCCAAAAAAGGGCTAGGAACATTCTGTAAAAAATTTCCTACCATTGAAGGCAATAAAACCAAAGAAACCGCAAAAATAATAGGAATCACCCCCGCTTGGTTAATCCGCAAAGGCAAAAAAGTAGACTGACCACCATAAATCCGCCGACCTTTAATTCTGCGCGCGTATTGAATTCTAATTTTGCGAGACGCTTCATTAATAAAAACCACGGACGAAATCACTAAAAGACTCATTACTACAAAAGTGATTAAATTAAAAAAACCCTCTGGTTCAACCACCGCTAAAGTTTGCCAAGTTGAAACCGGAAAACGGCTGACAATCCCGGCAAAAATAATCATCGAAATTCCATTGCCAATGCCGTTTTCTGAAATTAACTCGCCTAACCACATCAAAAGAATTGTCCCGGCAGTCATGGTGGTAATAATCCCCACAAGACCCAAAGAAGAAACCGAGGTAATAATTTGTTGATTTTTTAAAAGAAAATACATTCCTAGCGCCTGTAAAGCCGCTAACGGCGCAGCTAAAAACCGGGTGTACTGATTAATTTTTTCTCGACCGTATTCGCCTTCTTGAGATAGGGCTTCAAGCTGAGGAATAACCATCGTTAAAAGCTGAAAAATAATTGAGGCATTGATGTAGGGGCCCAAGCCTAAAGCCATAATGGAAAAGTTAGCCAATGTTCCCCCTGAAAAAATATCCAAAAGGCCTAAAAGTTGGCTTTTGGCAAAAAGCTGGCGTAAAGCACTGGCATCAACTCCAGGAACAGGAATATGGGCACACAAACGAAAAATCGCAAAAACGGCGACCGTAAAAACCAATCGCTTCCTTAAGTCAGCCACCCGCCAAGCGTTTTTAATAACTGAAATTAGTTTGTTCATTTTTTAAATTACCTTACCACCAGCTTTTTCAATTTTAAGGCTTGCTCCTCCAGAAGTGGGCAGTTCAACTTTTAAAGCGACCTTTAATTGGCCGTCGCCTAAGATTTTAACACCAAATTTTTTTGCCTCTTTTTCCAAAATAATACCCCGCTTGACCAACGTTTTAAGATTAACCTTTTCGTCTTTCTGAAAAAGATTAAGATACTTAACGTTAACGCCGATTGGCTTGGGTTTAAATGATTTAAATTTTCCTTTCCCACGTTTTAGCGGCAAGCGTTTAAGGAACGATTTTCTTGTTTTGGTGCCGGCAAAACTTAAAGCCACCTTACTCCGTGCCTTAGTGCCTTTACTACCCCGACCAACAGTATGGCCACCCTTGCCAGAACCATAGCCTCGGCCGAGTCGTTTTTTAGATTTTTTGGTTGTTTTTGGTAACTTATCAAGCTTCATCTTTTAATCTTCTCAATGCTTCCATAGTAGCATAAACATTGCTTGCTTTGTTTCTGGTACCCAAAATTTTGGCGACAATATCTTTGACGCCCGCAGCTTCAACCACAACCCGAACCGCACCACCAGCCCTAATGCCTGTACCCGGAGGCGCTGGTTTAAGCAAAATTTTAGCCGCCCCTTTTTTTACTTTAATCATATAAGGAATCGTCGTCTTTTTCATCGGCACACTAATTAAATGTTTTTTGGCCCTTTTTATGCCTTTTTTAATCGCACCGATAACATCAATGCCTTTACCTAGCCCCACACCTACTTTGCCTTTTTTATCACCAACAACGACAAGAACCGAAAAACTAATTCGATTGCCTCCTTTGGTTTTCTTTGAAACCCGATTAATCTGAACCACTTTCTCTTCGTATTCTCTTTCTTCCATCAAAATTCCAAACCTCCTTTCCTGGCACCATCAGCCAAGGCTTTTACCCGACCATGATATTTGTAACCTCGACGATCAAAAACAACTTTTTTAATTTTGGCTTTTAAGCCTTTTTTAGCCAAGAGCTGACCGATTTTAAACGCCTTTTCTTTCTTCGTTAATTTCTGAGCCTCTTTACCTAACTTTAAACTGGTGGCTGCAACCAATGTTTTTCCTTTTCCATCATCAATAATTTGAGCATAAATAGCTTTATGGGAACGAAAAACGCTCAGTCTTGGCCTTGTTGATGTTCCTTTTATTTTTTTCATTATCCTTCTTCCCCGAAACCGGCAGCACCTACCTTGCCTGCTTTACCAGGCTTAAGCTTAACCCTCTCGTCTTGATAGCGAATCCCTTTACCTTTGTAAGGATCAGGCGGTCGTATAGCCCTGATGCTAGCCGCTACCTGACCAACTAAAGCTTTATCAATACCACTGATCTTAACAAGATTATTGGCTTCTATCTCAAATTTTATTCCTGGTGGCGGTTCTCGTTCAACCAGGTGAGAAAAACCCAATGACAAAATTAATTTTTGGCCTTCAAGTTTGGCCTGGAAACCTGTACCTACCACCTCTAGTATTTTGCTAAAACCTTGCTGAACACCTTCAATCATATTGGCGATCAAGCTTCTGGTTAAACCATGAAGGGAACGGCCCAATTTATCATCCGCCTGGCGTTTAACTTTGACTTGGCCTTGGTCAATTTCAACCTTAACTTGAGGTTGAAATTTTTGAACCAAAGTTCCTTTAGGCCCGATAACCTTCACTTCATCAGGCTTAACCTCAACCGCTACTCCCGCTGGAATTTCAATTGGCTTTTGGCCTATTCTTGACATTTTTTTACCAAATTTCACAAATAACTTCTCCACCTAAATTCTTCTTTTTTGCTTCTTGCCCTGTCATTAAACCATTTGAGGTGGAAACAATATTAAATCCAATACCTAACTTTGGTCTTTTTAATTTTTTACTTTGGCAATAAACTCTTAAGCCCGGTTTTGAAACTCGTTTAATCTTGTTTACCGCTGGTCTTTTGCCAATATACTTTAAGGTTAAAACCAAAATTTTAAATTTTTTCTCTTTTGCCACTTTTACTTCTTCCAAACACCCTTTTTTAACCATAATCTTGGCAATACTTTGATTAATTTTGGAATGAGGCAACTTAACCACCTTAATTCTGGCCTGATAGCCATTTCTTATTCTAGTTAACATGTCAGCAATTGGATCGGTCATAGTTTTTTACCAGGAGGCTTTCGTCACTCCTGGCACTTCTCCTTTATGAGCTAATTCACGAAAACATAATCGACAAAGACCAAAAAGCCTAATGTAGCCTCTTGGCCGACCACAAAGACGACAACGATAGCGTCTTCTGGTCGGATATTTCGGTTTCTTAAGTTCTTTAACGATTTTTGATGTTTTAGCCATGTTCAAAGGGCATCCCCAATTCTTCTAATAACTTCTGGGCTTCTTTGTCTGAATCAGTATTGGTAACAATGGTAACCTGCAAACCCCTAACTTTGTCAATCTTGCTGGTATCAATCTCAGGAAAAACAATTTGTTCGGTGATACCCAAATTATAATTACCTTGACCATCAAAACTTTTAATTGATAATCCCTGAAAATCACGCAAACGAGGCAAAGCAATCCGAAAAAGTTTTTGTAAAAAAGCTTCCATCTGTCTGCCTCTGAGAGTGACTTTCAATCCAATTGGCGTTCCCTTTATAAGTTTAAATTCAGAAATTGAAACTCGAGCTCGACAAACCTTTGGTTTTTGGCCGGTAATGGTCATTATATCCCGACCGGCTGCCTCAACCGCAGCTTTATTCTGAACACCCTCACCCACACCCATGCTGACAATCACTTTTTTAATTTGGTTTCTTTTTATTTTATTCATACAACCGCCTGGCACTTTTTACAAATTCGATTTTTCCCCTCCTTGCTAATTCGATAACCAATCCTTGTTTTTTGGCCACACTTTGGGCAAAGCAAAACGACATTAGCTACAGGCAAAGGCTTAGCGATATCAACAATACCTCCCGGTTTACCTTCACCTTGAGACTTAACAAATTTTTTGTAAACATTAATCCCGGGAATTAAAACCTTACCCAAGCGAGGGAACATTTTTTCAATCTTCCCCTTAGCCCCCTTATCTTTGCCAGCAATCACCACAATCCGATCATCTTTTTTTAACTTCATAACATCTCCCTAGCCTGCGAAACGATTTTGTTAAAACCAGCTTCTTTAATCTCCCGAGTAATCGGTCCAAAAATTCTTGTGCCTCTTGGCGCGCCTTCTTTATCAATAATCACGCCAGCATTGTCATCAAAACGAATATAAGAACCATCCGGCCGCCTGGTTTCTTTTTTAGTCCGAACTACCAAAACCCGAACCTGTTCTGAGTCTTTCACCACACCGTTTGGATCAGCCTGGTCGACCACTGCCCGAACAATATCACCAACTCGGCCAAAACGACGCTTTGAGCCACCATAAATGTGGATTACTCGCAAACGTTTAGCACCAGTATTATCAGCTGGTTTTAAAATGCTTCTTAACTGAATCATTTTTTAAGCACCTCCACGATTCGCCATCTTTTGGTTTTGCTGATCGGTCTGGTTTCAACAATTTTTACATTATCGCCAAGTTTCACACCAATCTCATCATGAACATGATATTTTTTAGTAACCTTAATTCCTTTTTTATAAATCGGATGGATTTTTCGTCTCTCCACTAAGACGGTGGCAGTTTTTGCCATTTTAGTACTAATCACTTTGCCCTTAACTAGTTTCATTTAACTCCTTTTGGCGAAAAACTGTTTTTGCTCTGGCTAAATCACGCCTTTTTTTAAGCACGGCTCGAACATCTTTTAACCTGCCTGATCCAAGATCAATTTTCATTCTGACCAACTCCTCTTCCATCTTTTTTATTAAAATTTTTAGTTCCTGGCTGGTTTTGGCGTGGAGCTGACTGATTTCTTTTTTTTTCATAGTTATCTTGTGATAAATTTAGTTCTAAAAGGCAATTTGGCGCTAGCCCTTTTCATCGCTTCTTGGGCTGTTGGTTGATCAACTCCAGCTAGTTCAAAAATAATCTTTCCCGGAATGACCACAGCGACATGATTTTTAACATCACCTTTACCTGCGCCCATCCCTACCCCAAGCCCTTTGCCAGTAATCGGCTTATCAGGAAAAACCCTAATCCAAACTTTACCGGCTCTTTTAGTATAATGGGTGATTGCCACCCTGGCAGCTTCAATTTGCTGGCCAGTTAACCAGGCACGACCTAAGCTTTTTAAACCATAGTCGCCAAAGCTCAAATTTGTGCCCCGAGTTGCCCGGCCTCTCATTTTGCCTCGAAACTGTTTTCTAAATTTTTCCTTTCTTGGTTGTAACATTTTTTTTGAGCTTGCGAAAAACAAGGTTCCCCGCCGTAGGTGGGGGTTCTTACTTTTCCTCCCGGTAAATCCAAACCTTAACACCAATATAACCAGACCTGGTTAAAGCCGGTACTTGAGCGTAATCAATATCCGCCCGTAAGGTCTGGGTGGGGACTGTGGCACCCTTACCGCGATCACCAAATTTTTCCGTTCTTGAAATTTCGGCTCCCGCAATTCGGCCGGAAAGGACAATTTTTATTCCTTTAGCCCCTGCCGCCATTACCCGTTCAATCGTCCGGCTAACCACACGACGATGGGGAAATCTTTTCTCAAGCTGCTCAGCGATTCTTACAGCCACAAGTTGAGCCGAAAGCTCTGGGTTTTTAACCTCTAAAGGCTCTATTTCAAGATTTTTTTCTGGTTCATGAATCGAGACCATTTGGCAAAGCTCTTTTTTAAGTAACTCTAGCCCTGAACCACCTCGACCAATCACCACTCCTGGCCGGCTGACATACAAAATAATTTTCATTTTATTAATCGCCCTTTCTATCTGAACCTGGACAATCCCCGCCAGATTTAATTTTTTCATCAAATACCGCCGGATTTTAACATCCTCCAAAAGATTTTCCCGATATTGTTTTTTATCATCGGTAAACCAACGAGACTGCCAGTCTTTGGACTGGACGAGTCTAAAACCAATTGGATTAACTTTTTGTCCCATAATTATTTCTTTTTAGCCTTCTTTTGAGCCGCTTCCCCTTCTAAAATCACTTTAATATGACAAGTTCTTTTTAAGATTGGGTGCCAGACACCTCGAGAAACTGGACGACCTCGCTTAAAAGTGGGACCTTTGCCAATTTCCAATCTTTTAATCAATAAATTATCTTTTTCAAGGTTAAGGTTATTAACGGCGTTGCCAACTGCCTGCTTTAAAGTTAAAAGTAAAGGTTTGGCCCCATTTTTATTCAAATGGGTTAAAATATCCATCGCCTCTTGGGTCGGTAAACCACGAACTAAATCAGCCACCAACCGCATTTTCCTCGGGCTGATTCTGACGTATTTTGATCGAGCAATGATTTCCATGATAGTTTAAGTTTTGGTAATAATTCTTTTAACCATCCGACCATGACCTCTGAATGTCCTGGTAGGTGCAAACTCTCCTAGACGATGGCCGACCATAGCCTCAGTGACAAAAACATCAACAAAAGCCCGACCATTATGAACCTGAAAAATATGGCCAACGAACTCAGGCGGAATTTGGCTGGCTCTTGCCCAGGTTTTAATTGGCTCTTTTTTACCTGACTTCTGAGCCATTACTTTTTTCAGCAATTTTTCGTCTACATATGGTCCTTTTTTACTTGATCGACCCATTTTACTTTCTTCTCTTAAGAATTAACTTGTCAGAATATTTCTTTTTTTTTCTTGTTTTTTTACCTAAGGTTTTCTTACCCCAGGGGGATTTTGGGCTGGGCATACCAATGCCCGACTTTCCCTCACCGCCACCATGAGGATGAGATCCAGGATGTTGGGCAACACCTCGAACTGTTGGTCTGATTCCCATGTGCCTTTTTCGGCCAGCTTTGCCAATTTTTTCAGTTTTAAGCTCAGCTCTACTCAATTGACCAATGGTCGCAAAACAAGCCAAGGGAATTCTTCTTACCTCTCCAGAGGGCAGTTTAAGATTGGCAAAGCCTGATTCCTTTGCCTGGACAACCGCCCCTGTTCCCGCACCTCGAGCCAATTGGCCACCTTTACCTGGAGCTAGCTCAATATTATGAACTAAAGTGCCCACGGGAATTTTTTTCAAAGGTAAAGCATTACCTACTTTAGGCTCTGCTTTTTTTCCAGAAACCAGCCAATCACCAACTTTTAAATCTTTTGGCGCTAAAATATAGCGCTTTTCACCGTCTTTGTAAACTAGCAAGGCAATATCGGCAGTCCGATTAGGATCGTATTCAATCGAAACTACCCGAGCCTTAATATCGTGTTTGTTTCTGACAAAATCAATTCTCCGCAAGAATCGTTTTTGCCGACCGCCTTGATGGCGAACCGTAATTTGACCACTGGCGTTTCGACCAGAATTTTTAGGTAAAATTTTTAAAAGTTTTTTACTCATTTTTTCTTTATTTCCCTTTCTTCAGGAGCAGCTAAAATATCAATTTTTTCTCCCTCAGCTAATTGAACTAATGCTTTTTTCCAATTACCCGTTTTCACCTCTCTTTTACCAGAACCCACTTTTCTTGTTTTGCCTTTGGCCATCATTGTCCAAGCTGCCTTAACTTTCACTTTGAAAAACTTTTCCACAGCCTGTTTAATCTCTTTTTTAGTTGCCTGACGAGCAACTTGAAAAGTATATTTATTACCCTCCAGCCATCTGGTAGTTTTTTCAGTAATAATCGGCTTTTTGACAACCTTGATCAAATCCATGTTTTCTCCAACTTAGAAACTGCTTCTTCCATTAAAACCATCTTGCCACCATTCAAAACTGCAAAAGTATTTAATAAATCAGCTTGAATTAAATTCAACTTTTCAATATTTTGGCCAGCCCGAAATACATTGTCTAGTTTGGCAGGCATGACTAATAAAGTTTTTAACTGCTCTAATTGCAAATTTTTCAATACCCTGGCCATTTCCTTTGTCTTCGGTTTCACTTTAGCAAGACCACTTACCACCAAAATTTCTTTATCCTTAAGCTTGGCGCTTAAGGACGAAAAAAGCGCAGCCCGCTTCATTTTTTTACTCATTTCTAATTTAAAATTTTGGTTGCCTCTTGGCCCATGGGCAACACCGCCACCAACAAAAATTGGTGCATAACGATCACCATGACGAGCCCGTCCTGTCCCTTTTTGGCGCCAAATCTTTCTACCCGAACCAGAAACCTCTCCGCGGCTTTTGGTTTTGGCATGAACCTTTCTTTGATTAGTCAAATAAACTTTAATTGCTTGGGCCATGAGCGGCTCATTAACTTTGGCCGCAAAAATCCTTGGAGGAAGATTAATTTCCCCTGATTTTTTACCGCTGGTGTTTAACAAGGCTATTTTAGGCATTTTGTTTTCTAATAATTAAAAAACCGTTTTTAGGACCAGGCAATAAGCCCTTAATTTCTAACAAATTATTCTTATCATCAACCTCAGTGACTGTTAAACCAGAAATAGTCACTTTTTGACCACCAGCCCTACCAGGCATTTTTTTGCCCTTGTATACTCGACCAGGTGTCGTCCCTTGACCAATTGAACCTGGCGCTCTTTGCCGATCTGACTGGCCATGAGTTCTTGGGCCGCCTTTAAAACCCCATCTTTTCATCACACCAGTAAAACCCTTACCTTTTGACTGACCCGTCACTTTTACCTTGTCACCCACTTTAAAAACTTGACCGACTTTTATTTCATCTCCAATTTTAAGTCTGGGCAACTTGTCAACTCTGAATTCTCTCAAAAATTTAGGAGCCGTTTTTGATTTGGCTCCTTTTTTTGGCTTTACTTTCTTTTCACCGAATCCAAACTGAATTGCGTTATAGCCATCCTTGCCAAGAGTTTTAATTTTGGCCACCTTGCAAGGGCCAGCCATAACCTGACTGACCGGCATTCGCCAGCCTGCTTTGTCAAATTTTTGAACCATATCAAGTTTTGTTCCTAAAATTGCGTTTGTCATTTTCCCTTTATCCTGAACGTAGTCGAGGACACCAAAAAGAGTGCCGGAGGCACTCTGATTTCAGACTCCTTTAATAAACTAAGCCTTTATGACGAGCTTATCACCTCCATTTTAAGATAGGGAAATTATATAACATTAGCCACGAAGATGCAAGAAGAAAATTACATTTTTATTTCTATATCAACGCCTGCCGGAAGGTCAAGGTGCACGAGAGAGTCATATGATAAAATAATCATAGAAGCGGGAAAATTGGGCAGTATGACTAATCCTAAAATCATCATTTCCAGGTTAAAAAAAGAATTAGAAAAAAACCCCCTTGTAGTTGGGCTAGTTTTAGTGGGCTCACAAATAAGAAAGACCATTTACATTGCCAACTCTTATTCGGACATGGAAGTTTATATCATTGTCAAGGACGGCAATGAGGAAAAAATTGAGAAACAATTACCTAGTTTAGTGAATAAATTAGGTAAAGTGATTTTTTCTTATAAAAATCAATGGGCGGGTTTTTCGACAGTTTTCGAAAATTTATTTAGGTTAGAACTACCAATCGTTAAACTTTCTGAGATAAATTCGGTTTTTTCTCGACCAACCACTCAACCCGTTAAGGCTCTTATCGACAAAACTAATGGCCGACTGGATAAAGCCTTGACATCTCGCCCTAAAACTCTGAATTTCCAAAAATTGTTCCAAGATAAAGTAGTTGATTTCTGGTATATGGCTATTGTGGCTATCCAATATTATAAAAAGGATGAAGTCTATAATGCCCGCAAAGCACTTCATTTAATTCAATCTTCGCTCATTAAATTCTTTGAACTTTTAAATGACCCCAAAATATTACTCCTAGAAACAAACAAAATGATTGAACAATTCTTATCTCCACCACAAATTAAACTACTTAAAGAAATAAGCCCTTCTTATGAGAAAAGCCAAATAAAACAAGCGCTGATTGGAACGATAAATATTTTTTCCGATGTGACAAAAGAAATATCAAAGAAACACAATTATAACTACCGCAGAGAAATCGAAAAAAAGATAAAGTCAAAACTTTTAAGACATTTGGCTGAGAATTGAGACTACATTTTTATCTCAATATCAACACCTGCAGGAAGGTCAAGGTGCATGAGAGAGTCAATTGTTTTATCAGTGGGTTCTAAAATGTCAATCAGGCGTTTGTGGGTTAGAATTTGAAAGTGTTCGCGGGCGTCTTTGTCAGTAAAAGGAGAAGTAGTGACGGTAATGAGTTTTCTTTTAGTGGGTAGGGGCACTGGCCCCACCACCTTGGCTCCTGTAACCAAGGCTGTCTCGAGAATTTTCTCGCAACTTTCATCAATAACTCGATGATCGTACGATTTTAAACGTACTCTGATTCTGCCTTTTGGCATTTTTAGGCAATTATTTTACTTATTACCCCTGCACCGACTGTGTGGCCGCCTTCACGAATAGCAAACCGCAAACCTTCTTCTGAAGCGACCGGTTGTATGAGTTTGACAGTCATTTTGGCATTATCACCAGGCATAACCATTTCTACCCCTTTAGGCAAGGTAACTTCGCCAGTAACATCCGTTGTCCGGATGTAAAATTGTGGCTTGTAACCAGAAAAAAATGGTGTGTGTCGACCACCTTCTTCTTTGGTCAAAATATAAACTTCTGCCTCAAATTCAGTATGAGGCGTCACTGAGCCTGTTTTAGCCAAAACTTGACCACGTTCAACATCGTCTTTCTCAACTCCTCTTAGAAGAATACCGACATTGTCACCCGCTTGACCTTCATCAAGTGATTTTCTAAACATTTCCACACCAGTGACCACGGTTGAGACAGTCTTTTTAATACCAACAATCTCGATAGTGTCATTAACCTTGACTTTGCCTCGCTCAATCCGCCCGGTGACGACTGTTCCCCGACCTTTGATGGAAAAAACATCTTCAATTGGCATCAAGAAAGGCTTTTCGGTATCCCGCTTGGGCGTAGGAATATACTCATCGATAGCTTTAACGAGAGCTAAAATATTTTTTTCTTCTTCAGGATCACCTTCCATTGCCTTTAAAGCTGACCCACGAATAATTGGAGTCTTATCACCCGGATACTTGTATTTGGTCAAAACTTCCCGGATTTCCATTTCGACCAAATCAAGCAACTCCGGATCTTTAACCATATCCACTTTATTCAAAAATACAACCACAGCCGGCACATTCACTTGCCGGGCGAGCAAAATGTGCTCCCGGGTTTGAGGCATAGGCCCATCATCAGCGGCCACCACCAAAATAGCGCCGTCCATTTGGGCCGCGCCGATAATCATGTTTTTGATGTAGTCTTTATGACCAGGGCAGTCAATATGAGCATAGTGCCGCTTTTCTGTCTCAAATTCAGCGTGATAAATGTCAATGGTAATACCTCGCTCTCTTTCTTCAGGCGCCTTATCAATATCTTCAAAAGCCAACGCTTGAGTGGAATTATCTTGCTGTTTGGCCAGGACTCTGGTAATCGCCGAAGTTAAAGTTGTCTTACCGTGGTCAACATGACCAATCGTGCCAATATTAATATGCGGTTTTTTTCTTTCAAATTTTGCTTTTTCTGCCATATTTCCTCCTTTTTAATAAGTAATTGATAATTCTACAGGATTATTTCTTTTTTTTCAAGCCCCGCAAAATCTCGCTTATTTCTCAACCGGTTTACCCATTTTGGCAGCCACAATTTTTTCTGTAATATTGGCGGGTGTTTCTTGATAATGGGATGGCTCCATATAAAAACTTGCCCGTCCCTGGGTTAAACTGCGCAACATCGTCGAGTAACCCCGAACCTCAGCCAATGGAATCAAAGCAGTAATAATTCTAACCGCCTCTCTCACTTGGGTATCTAAAATTTGGGCTCTTTTGCTAGATAAGTCACCAATCACTTCACCCATAAATTTTTCTGGCGTGGTCACTTCAAGCCTCATAATTGGCTCAAGCAAAACTAGGTTAGCTCTCTTAACTGCCTCCTGAACGGCAACTGAACCGGCAATTTTAAAAGCAATTTCTGAAGAATCAACCTCATGGTAGCTACCATCATAGACCGCCACCATCATATCTACCAAAGGATAGCCAGCCAATACCCCTTTTTCCATCGCCTCTTTAACCCCCTTTTCAATAGCTGGAATAAATTCAGAAGGAATGGCTGTCCCTCGAATCTCGTTTTTAAACTCAAAACCTTCACCGCGCTGCTTGGGCTCAACCCGTAAAAAACAATGGCCATATTGACCCCGACCGCCTGACTGGCGAATGTACTTACCTTCGGCCGCGGCTGTTTTTTGAATGGTTTCTTTATAAGCAACCTGGGGTTGTCCAGTGTTGGACAAAACATTGAATTCCCGCTTCATCCGGTCAACCAAAATCTCTAAGTGAAGTTCACCCATGCCAGAAATGATAGTCTGGCCTGTTTCCCGATCAGTTTTAATCTTAAAAGTAGGATCTTCTTCAGAAAGCCTTTTTAAAGCATAGCCTAATTTTTCCTGATCAGCCTTGGTTTTTGGCTCAATGGCCAGAGAAATCACTGGCTCAGGAAAGGCAATTGATTCTAAAAGAATGGGTTTGTCTTTTTGACATAGAGTATCACCGGTGGTGGTTTCTTTCAACCCAACCACGGCTACAATCTCGCCGGCCATAGTGGAGCCAATCATTTCTCGCTGATTAGCGTGCATCAAAAGAAGTCTGCCAGCTCGCTCCTGGCGATGCTGGGTGCTATTCCAAACTGTTTCACCTGACTTTAAAGTACCTGAATAAATCCTCAAATAAGTCAACCTGCCAACATGAGGATCAGTTTGAATTTTAAAAGCAAGAGCGGCAAAAGGGCCATTAGGATCAGTTTCTCTGGTTTCTTTTTGGTTTGTTTCAGAATTAATACCTTCAATCACCGGCACATCAAGCGGGCTGGGCAGAAAATTAACCACACCATCAAGCATAACCTGAACGCCTTTATTTCGGAGCGAAGCCCCACAGTAAACCGGCACAAACTTATTGGCAATCGTGGCTTTTCTTAATGCCTTTTTCAACTCTACCACCGAAACCTCTTCTCCTACTAAATATTTATCCATTAATTTTTCATCGTTTTCAGCAATCTTTTCCACCAACTCTTCTCTTGTCTTTTTAAGTTGCTTTCTTAAGTCTCCAGGCACTGCCACTTCTTGAAATTTTTCACCAGTTTCATCATCTTCAGGCCAAATTAAAGCTTTTTCTTCCAAAACCAAAACCACCCCTCGAAAATCTTTCTCCTTGCCAATGGGTAAGGTCATAATCGCCGGCTTGGCTCCCAATCTATCTTCAACCATCTGTACTGTCCGGTCAAAATTAGCGCCTAACTTGTCCATTTTATTGATAAAACAAATTCGAGGTACTTGGTATTTATCCGCCTGGCGCCAGACTGTTTCTGACTGAGACTGAACCCCTTCTTCAGCATCAAAAACAACCACTCCGCCATCCAAAACTCGCAAAGAGCGTTCCACTTCGGCGGTAAAATCAATGTGGCCAGGCGTGTCAATGATATTAATACGGTAAGAATCTTTGGGAACTGCTCCCTCTTCTTTAAGCATCCAAAAAGTTGTCGTCGCTGCCGACATGATGGTAATTCCCCTTTCTTTCTCTTGTTCCATCCAATCCATTTGGGTCGTACCCTCATCAATGTCACCAATTTTGTAAGTTCTGCCAGTGTAATAAAGGATTCGCTCAGTGGTGGTAGTTTTACCAGCATCAATATGGGCAATAATCCCAATATTACGGATTTTTTCCAAAGGGACAATTCTTTTTTTGACGGTTTCGCTTACTTCTGCCATATTTCTATTATATAAAAAACCGCTTCCTAAAAGAAGCAGTTCAAAGCTTCGAAAGTATTTTAACAAAAACTGAAGAATGATTCAAGCAAAAAAAACGGTGGGTAACCTTAACATGACTGTTTTGGCTGCCCGCCAGAGGGTTATTCCTGGCTCTTCAGCCTGTCTTTCGTTTTCCGAACTCCAGCCCTGCCGAAGGCCGGTAATAGCCTAAGCATTACCACAATCACCACAATGCCCAAGACTGTAGCATAAGGCTTTGTGTTGGTCTCGCTTGGTGGTGCCGGCGTGAATGGTTTCCAAATACCCCCCTCATATGCTATGGTCGACCCGATGACCACCAACAAAAGGAAAAAAACCACTCCCACTAATTGCTTCATTACTTTCCTCCCTAAATGCTGTTGGAAAAGAGCCACTAGTAACAATATATCATAAACTATAGGATTTATCAAGCAGGGGAGGCAGAGAGACTACCAACGAAAATAAGAACCTTTCGCTTTGCTCAAGAACCTTGTTTCATCTGGCAGCCTTGCTACCATCTGAAATGAGCAAATGCTCTATTGGCTTCGGCCATTCTATGAATATTTTCTTTTTTCTTAACCGCGCCGCCTTCTCTTTCGACCGCATCCAAAATTTCGGCAGCTAATTTCTGGCTAAAAATATGGTACTCTTTGTTGGGCCTGGCTTGAGCTGCCTGAATTAACCAACGAATGGCTAAGGTCTCTCGACGACCACCTCTGACAGGTATCGGTACCTGGTAAGCCGCACCACCAACCCTTCTGGGTCTAACTTCCATACTTGGTTTAATATTTTCTAAAGCCTGAGTGAAAATCTCCAGTGGCTCCTTTTTGGTCTTTTTTTTAACCAATTCAAAAGCTTGATAAACATGTTCTTGGGCGACAGTTTTTTTACCTGACCGCATCACCCGATTAATTAAACGAGTTATCAACTGGCTGTTGTAAACCGGGTCAGGGGGCAAAATTCTTTTTTTAACTTTTTCACTTCTTGGCATTTATTCTCCTTTAGGTTGGGTAGACGGAGTTTCCTCGACAGCAGCTACCACACCCCCTTTCCTGGTGCCATATTTAGACCGACCTTTTTTTCTTCCCGCCACACCAGTAGTATCATATTTACCGCGGACAATATGATACTTCACTCCTGGCAAATCTCTAACCCGGCCGGCTCTGACCAAAATAATACTATGTTCAGCCAGTTCATGGCCCTCACCAGGAATATAGGCGGTGACTTCTTGCTTATTGGAAAGCCGCACCCGAGCCACTTTTCTTAAAGCCGAATTTGGCTTTTTAGGCGGCATTGTCTTCACCAACGTAATCACTCCCCTTTTTTGGGGATTAACTGTCGAAATCATCCGTCGATCCTTGGTATTAAAGCTCTTGCGCAAGGCGGTCGCTTTAATCTTCTTTTTGGTTTTTTTCCGACCTTTTCTGACTAATTGGGCTACTGTAGGCATGGTCTTATTGTACTCTATTGCGCTTTAATTTTCACTCTTTTAGAGGCAACAGGAATTAATCTGCCAATTATCACATTTTCTTTCAAGCCTAAAAGGTTATCTTTTCTATCCTCAAGAGCAGCATTGGTTAAGACATCGGTTGTGTTTTGAAAAGAAGCCGCGGAAAGCCAAGACTCAGTAAAAAGTGAGGCTTTGGTTAAACCTAAAATCACCACCTGTGCGGTCGCCGGCTCGCCCCCTTCGGCCAAAGCGCGGGCGTTTTCTTCTTCAAATCTTGCTTTACTCGCCAGTTCTTGAGGCAAGAAGGAGGTATCTCCTGGCATCTTCACTCTCACTTTATCACTCATCCGGCGAATAATGATTTCAAAATGCTTATCATTAATCGGGATTCCCTGGGAGTCATAAACCTTTTGAATTTCCTCAACCAGATACTCTCGAACCGCTTGCAAACCGCGAATTTCTAAGATTTCCCTAACATCCAAAGCTCCCAAAGCCAGTTGGGCACCCACCTCCACTAATTGCCCATTTTTAACTCTTAACTGGCTAACGGAAGGAATTAAATATTCCTTTTCTTCAATTGGCTTAACCCCAACACTCCGGATTCTCACCCTATAGCCATCGTCTGTTTCAACCACGCTCACCTTGCCAGCAATCTCTGCCAAAGGCGAGAGAGCTTTGGGGATTCGGGCTTCAAAAAGCTCTTCAACTCGAGGTAAACCCTGAGTCACATCAAGGCCAACAATACCTCCACTGTGTTTAGTTCTCATAGTCAGCTGAGTGCCAGGCTCGCCAATCGATTGGGCAGCAATCACTCCCACCGGCGTGCCAATTTCCACCAGCTTCCGGGCTGAGAAATCCCAACCATAACACTGGCTACAAACTCCATAGTGTAACTCACAAGTTAAAGTTGATCGCACTTGCACCTCTTGAATTTCATGCTTCTCTAAAAGGCCAAGATTACCATCGGTGATTAGCTCTCCCTTTTTCAAAAGAGTTTTTTTCGTCTTGGGATCAACCACTTTTTCAGCCAAAACCCGACCTAAAACTCTTTCCAAAAATTTTTCACCTCTTTTTCCTTGCCGGATAATCTTGATACCTTTCTTAGTTTTACAATCCTTTTTCCGAACAATAATATCGTGGGTGGCATCAACTAAACGTCTGGTTAAATAACCAGCATCTGAAGTTTTTAAAGCCGTATCAGTCAAACCTTTTCTTGCCCCTCGGGCGCTAGCAAGATACTCAAAAACTGATAGGCCTTCTCTAAAATTTGATTTAATCGGCAATTCAACTATCTTACCCGAAGGGTCAACAATCAAGCCTTGCATCGCTGAAAGTTGTTTCACCTGATCTTTTGAAGTCCGACGCAAGCCTGCGTCAACAAATAAATAAACACTATTTTGGCGACCAAAACATTGCCAAGTCCGCTCAGCCAAATCCTCAGTGGTGTCCATCCAAATTTCCTGAATCAAACGGCGTCTTTCTTGCTCGGTAATCAAACCTTGGCTGAAATTTTGCTCTGTTTGGGCTACTCTTTCATTCGCTTCGCTGATTACCTTTTGTTTTTCTGGATAAAGATGACAATCCCAAACACCTACCGATAAACCAGAAATAGTTGATCCCCAAAAACCTAACCTTTTTAAACCATCAATCATTTCAACCACCTCGTCGGGCTCACAAATTTGCATCGCTCGAGTAATTAGAGCCTTGATTGTTTGCTGCCGCACCATGTCATTCACAAAAGGAATCCCTCGAGGCATAATTTCATTAAACAACAATCGACCACAGGTCGTTTCTATCATTTTGTCGTTTATTCTTACTTTAAACAACCGTCTCAATTCGAGCTTGCCTTCTTGATAAGCCAAAATTGCTTCTTGGGGATGACTAAAAATTGTTTTCGATGGCTCAAATTGAGAATCAACTGAAGTCAAAAAATAACTGCCTAAGGCCATCTCCTTATCGGGAATGGTAATGGGTGAACCGTCAGCTGGCCGTAAAAGATTACTCTTTGGCCTCATCAATTCAACAGCCTCCTCCTTGGCCTTTTCTCCCAATGGGACGTGAATCGCCATCTGATCACCATCAAAATCAGCATTATAACCAGCACAAACACAAGGCGGAAGTCTAATCGCGCTTTCCTCAACTAAAATTGGATAAAAAGCTTGAATGCCCAATTTATGAAGAGTCGGCGCTCGATTCAGCAAAACAGGATGGTTTTTGGTAATTTTCTCCAAGATATCAAAAACCTCCGGTGGCCGGTGTTCTAAAATATATTTAGCACTTTTGACATTCGGTGCCAGACCAGCCAAAATGATTTCTCTTAAAACAAATGGTTTAAACATTTCCAGCGCCATATCTTTGGGCAAACCGCATTGGTTCAGTTTTAACTCCGGACCAACGACAATAACTGAACGGCCAGAGTAATCAACCCGTTTTCCCAAAAGGTTCTGGCGGAATCTACCCTGCTTTCCTTTTAAAAGATCAGATAATGACCGAGTCGGTTTGGTCTGACGCTGATAGCGCCGTGTCGGCGCCTTACCCGCATCAATTAAATTGTCAACTGCTTCTTGAAGCATTCGCTTTTCGTTGCGAAGAATAATTTCTGGAGCACCTAAAGTAATTAAATGTTTCAACCGATTATTACGATTAATCACCCGACGATATAAATCATTAAGATCACTGGTAGCAAATCTACCTCCCGAAAGCTGAACCATCGGCCGAAGGTCAGGAGGAACAACCGGTAAAACTCTTAAAATTATCCAGCTTGGGTCAATGCCCGCATTTCTCATTTTCTCAACCAAGCGCAGTCTTTTAGTAATTTTAAGATAGCGGGCGCCTTTGGCATCTTTTACTTGCTCACGGAGTTCGGCGACTAATTTTTCCAAATCTAACTTTTCAATAACCTTCAGCAAGACTTCAGCTCCCATTCCCACCTTAAAAAAAGAAGCCGCTTTATACTCAGCCAGTTTTAAATATTCGTCTTCACTCAACAAAGATAAATCCCTTAAACTACGAACCATTTCGGAAATTGTTTGGTAGATTTCCTCAAGTTGTTCAACTTCTAAAATAAATTCATCCCTTAATTGTTGACACCCTTGTTTGAGTTTAAGCCTAATTTCCTCAAGTACCAAAACCTGTCGTTCTTTATCTTTAATTTTTCTCTTCGTTTCTTTTTCCTCACGTTCACTTTCTTTTTTTAATTTCTGAGCTTTTTTTTCAAGGCCACTTCTCAACTTTTTTTTCTTTTGAGTTAAACTCTTCTTTAAACGGGCTAAAGTTTCTTTTTTAGCTTTTGAATCAATCTCAGTCACTAAATACTGAGCAAAATAAATCACTGCTTCCAACCCTCTCGGTGGCAAATCAAGCAATAAAGAAATTTTTGAAGAAACACTTTTAAAAAACCAAATATGAACGGCTGGTGAAGCTAAGCTAATATGACCCATTCTTTCCCGCCGAACTCGAGACTGGGTCACTTCCACACCACATTTATCGCAAATTACCCCTCGATAACGAATTTTTTTGTATTTACCACAGTAACATTCCCAATCTTTAGTCGGTCCAAAAATACGTTCACAGAACAAGCCGTCTTTCTCCGGCTTTAATGTCCGGTAATTAATGGTTTCTGGTTTAATAACTTCGCCGTGAGACCAAGATTTGATAACTTCTGGCGAGGCTAATCTTATTCTCAAACCGTTAAAATCAATTAGTTTTTTCATTTTCTTCACCTTTTTCTCTTTTCTCCACGGTACCAACCGGCGTTACTTCTAAACCCAAGCCTTGCAATTCTTTAACCAAAACCTTAAATGACTCAGGCACAGTAGCCTCAGGAATCTCCGTCCCTTTAACAATCGCTTCAAAAGCTTTGGCCCGGCCAACAACATCATCTGATTTAATCGTCAACATCTCCTGAAGAGTATGGGCGGCTCGGTGGGCCTCCAGAGCCCAAACCTCCATTTCGCCCAAACGTTGGCCTCCCATTTGCGCTTTACCTCCTAAGGGTTGCTGGGTGACCAAAGAGTAAGGACCAGTCGAACGAGCATGAATTTTATCATCAACCATATGGGCAAGCTTCATAATGTAACCAATACCAATCACAGTTTTGTATCGACGAGGCTCGCCAGTCCGACCGTCATAAAGAGCCACTTTGCCATCAACCGGCAAATCGGCTTTTTTCAACTCTTGAACAATTTTTTCCTCATCAATCTTTTCAAACACGGGAATAGCGAGTTTGTAACCTAGCTTCTGAGCTGCCCAACCAGCATGAGCTTCAAATAGCTGGCCTAAATTCATTCTGGATAAAACAGAAAGAGGTGAAATAATGATATCCACAGGCGTGCCATCAGCCAAATAGGGCATGTCGACCCTGGGCACAACTTTAGAAATGACTCCTTTATTACCGTGTCGACCAGCCACTTTGTCACCCACTTTTATCTTCCGCAACTGGGCGACACGAACAATAACCTTTTTAATCGTCCCCGCCTCCAGCTCATCACCTTTTTCTCGATCTAAAATTTGGACATCAATCACCGTTCCTTTTTCACCGTGGGGAACTCGCAAAGAGGTATCTCTCACTTCTCTGGCTTTTTCGCCAAAAATGGCTCGCAAAAGTCTTTCCTCCGCCGTCAGCTCTGTTTCCCCCTTAGGAGCAATTTTACCTACTAAAATATCATTCTGTTCCACTTCTGAACCAACAACGACAATGCCATCTTCAGCCAAATTGGCCAGGTCTTGCTCACTCACGTTGGGAATATCACGGGTTAGCTCTTCTGGACCAAGTTTTGTCTCCACCACTGAAGTTTCATACTCCTCAATGTTAACTGAAGTTAAAATATCTTCCTTAACCAAGCGGTCAGAAATGATAATCGCATCTTCATATTCCAAGCCTTTATACGAACAGTAAGCAATCAATAAATTACAACCCAAAGCAATCTCACCCTGATCACAAGCCGGACCATCAATCAAAAGATCACCTTTTTTAATTTGCTGGCCGACGGTCACCACCGGTCTTTGAGAATAACAAGTGCTATTGGGATTGGATTTTTGGAATTTGGCAATAAAATAAGTTTCTCGATTTTTTTCCACTTTAATCGTGGCCGTACTGCCTAGTTTATTTTTTTTATCTTTAATTTTTAAAACAACCTTATCGGCATCAACATAAATAATCTTACCGTCATGACGGGCGCAAACTGTGCGGCCCATGGCTCCAGCAATAATTTTCTCCATTCCCGTTCCTACCACTGGTGACTCTGGCTTCACTAAAGGCACAGCTTGACACTGCATGTGTGAACCCATTAAGGCCCGATTAGGCATATCATTGGCTAAAAAAGGGATTAAGCAAGCAGAACTGCCCACTATCTGACGAGGAACAACATCAATAAACTCAACTTTTTCAACTGGTGCTTCCAAAAATTCCCCTTTGTATCTCACTGGTACCCAGGAATCAGCCAGGAACCCTCCTTTGCCTCGGTTAACTTCGGCGTGGGTAATATAGTGCTGATTTTCGTCATCGGCAGCAAGATAAACAATTTCATCACTCACTTTCATTTTTACCTGATTACCCCTTTTTACCTTTTTAACTGGATGGTAGGGAGCTTCCAGAAAACCATATTCATTAATTTGGGCGTACAGAGCCATATAAGTTACCAGGCCGATATTCGGCCCCTCCGGAGAACGAATCGGGCAAACGCGGCCATATTGGGAAACATTAATATCACGAATCGAGAAAGAGGCTCTGTTTCGAGTAATGCCTCCTGGGCCCATCACCGAAAGACGGCGTAAATTATCAAGTTCGGATAAGGGATTAGTTTGATCCAGCACGGTGGAAAGCTGATTGCTACGAAAGAATTCATTAATGGCGGCGATAATCGGCCGGGCGTTAACCAATTGTGTAGGGGTCACTTTCTCTTCTGTCGAAAATAAACTCATTTTTTCCCTAATTGAACGCTCTAACCGTAAAAGTCCCAACCGGAAGGCATTTTCTGCTACCAACTCACCTACTTGCCTCACTCTCCGATTGGAAAGATGGTCGATTTCGTCAATTTCTCCTTCACCTTGCTGGAGTTTGATTAGATATTTAATGGTGGCGACCACATCATCTCGGTGCAAAACCCAATTTTTATAAGCATTGGCAATATTCAAACCCAGCCGTCGATTGATTTTAAAACGACCAACTTTTCCTAAATTGTAGCGGCGATAATTGAAAAATATATTCTCTATTAAGGTCCGGGCATTATCAGCCACAACTGGTTCACCTGGTCTTAACTTTTGGTAAATTTTGATTAAAGCTTCTTCTCTAGTTTTCGTATCATCCTCAGCCAGAGTCGCCATGATAAAATCGCGACCCCCTTTCTCTTTTTGACCAAAAAGGCCCAAAATTTCCTCGTCGCCCCCAAAGCCAAGGGCTCTTAAAAAAGTCGTCGCCGGAAACTTCCGCCGACGATCAATTCTGACACTAATCACGTCGTTGCGATTAATCATAAATTCAAGCCAAGAACCGTGAACTGGTCTTAATTCAGCCTGGTAAAGCATTCGTCCACTAGTCTTGTCTATTTCACCAGAAAAAAAGACCCCTGGGGACCTGACAATTTGGTTGACTACACCCCTTTCAATACCATTAATAATAAAAGTGCCTATTTCAGTCATGGCGGGGATATCACCTAAAAAAACTTGCTTTTTACTTTCCTTACCGGTTTTCTTATTTAACAAAACCGCCTCAATTTTTAAAGCGCGGTCGAAGGTTAATCTTTTACGATGAGCCTCTTCAGGAGTCCTTTTGATTTTGGCAAAACTATGCTTGCCTAAAGAAAGTTTCCAGTTTTTGCCAGTAAAATCTTCAATCGGAGAAATTTCTTCGATTAACTGAGCAATCCCTTCAGACAAAAACCATTGATATGATTGCCGTTGGACCGCCAGCAAATCAAGTTTGGGCAGATTCTGGTAATTTTTACCCCAATTGACCCGGTTAACTTTTGTTTTAAAGGAAGGCATTAAAAATTGGCAGTAGGATGGTTATACGTAAAAAAACGCCGATTTTTAGTCGGACTACAAAAAAGCGTACCTAGTACGCCTACCCTTTAACTAACTTGAACAAAAAATATCACAAAAAAATAGTCTTGTCAAGGCTTTTATTATTTTAAATATCTAGCAATGTTTTGATTGTGTTCTTCAGCGGTGATAGCATAGTGCATATTTCCCTGGTTATCAGAAAGATAAAACCAGAAAGGCGTCTGCTGGGCATTAGCCACGGCCTCAATTGAAGCTAAGCCAGGATTACAAATCGGGGCAGGGGGTAAGCCCTTATATTTATAAGTATTATACGCTGATTCGATTTGTTTATCTTTGGCTGTGGCAATCGGCCACCAGTCACCCGGGCTGCCTTTAACATATTGAAGAGTGGCATCAGCCTGTAACGGCCAGTCGTTTTGCCAGCGTTTAATTAAAATACCAGCGACAATTGGCCGGTCTTTATTTTCCTTCGTCTCTCGCTCGACAATCGAAGCTAAAATCAACACCTGTTTTTTAGTCAAACCTTTTTTTCTAGCAACGGTTTGCAAGTTTGAAGAAAACTTTTTCTCAAAATTTTTTTGAAAAATCTTAAGAACCGCTCCCACCGAAGCGTCTTTGGGAATCAAATAAGTATCAGGAAACAAAGTTCCTTCAAGGTCATTGGCCAAATTCAAAAACTCTTGGGAATCAAAACTCACTAAATTATTTACCAAGCGACGAACTATTTCCTCTTGCCGCCAACCTTCAGGAAAAGTCAACCAAATGTCTATTGTGCCATAAGTGAGAAACTCAGCAATTTCTTTGGTGGTAAAAGAAGGCTTTAAGTGGAAATCACCTGCTTGAATTTTGGCAGAAAAGCCTTCATTTAAAACTAAAATCTTAAAAGCCAAAGAGTTTCTAATTAAACCTGCCTTTTTTAACCGATTGGCAATTGTAGTTAAATTTTCACCCTTTCTGATAATAAAGACCTGACTTGCTTCTTTTTTTGGTGCTACCGCTTCTGTCGCCCACCGCCACCAAAAAAACCCCACAATTGGGGCAATAACAATGATTAAAAAAACAAACTTAAACTTCTTCAAAAAGAGCCCGCCGATATTTTTTGGTTTTCGGATCATAGACGAAAATTCGACCACACTTACAAGTCACTTTTTCTGTCCCATCTTTTCTTTTGACCCTCTTACCATTACTCAAAGTTGTACCACAACCCACACACTGACCTTTAGAAAGAAGCCAAGCTTGAACCGGAGCAATAATATTTTTAAACATCTTTCCTTCTTTCTAAATATCTCTGTAAAATCAGCGCTGCCGCAAATGAATCTTGTTTCTCTTGTCTGGCTTTTCTTTTTTTACCTGACTTTATCATCATATCAAGTGCTTTTTGACTAGTCAAGGTTTCATCCTGAAAATCAACTGGAAGATTAATGGCTAATTTCAACTGGCAGGCAAATTTTTTCACTTTTTCCGCTATTTCACCCTCAGGTAAACCAATTACTATCCTTTCTATTTCGTTTTTTTGGCAAATTACTACCAGTTGTTTAATTAAACCTGGAGAATTCTGAACCACGTCCAATAGCTGAACTAAGCTGTCCACACTAATTGCCAAGCCGACTCGACGCAAACCAAAATCAATACTTAGAATCGCCATTGTAGTAAGGAACCAACCTTGCCTTCACCACCAATCGTTTCAAATATGTTCCTGGTGGAACACAAGTAATCAGCGTCAGATATTCAGCGTCATATTGTTGACTAAGCACTGAAATATCTTGAGGAGAAACTTCAACCATTTCGACGACTTGATAACGATAAACAATACCGTCAAATTCAACCAAAATCTCATCATTCTTTTCAAGTTCAGGCAGAGTAGAAAAAATAGTTTTATAATTTTGGGGGTTAAAAAACTGAGGCAAAACTGAGTGGCCAAAAACAACCGCTTTGCCAAACTGACCAGGTAAAGCGGTTCCAGAGTAGTGAATTAATGCCCTGGTTAAATCCTCACCGCCAATGTGAACAACCGCTTTTTCAATCTCCAATTTAGGAATCGAAAGATTATAATGAGTAATCTTACTTTGAAACGGAGCCAATTTGGGCGCTGACGGAAACCAATTGGTCGGTTTGGTGTAATCAGCTCCCATAAAACCGGCACCCAAAACAATGGTTGAATCAGACAGAGGACTAATAATTGGTTGGTGAAGATTGCTCCTTTTTAATTGGTAAAGAAAAATTGGCAAAAAAACATTCGCCAATAAAACAAAACCAAAAATAATCAATACAGAAGATACAAAAGGCCATTGTCGCCGAACCTTGGGAATAGATTTTCGATAACAATAAAGAGCCACTATTTCAATTCTTTTTCAATTTTAATGTTTTTCGTCATTCTTGGAAAAGTAGCTAATTTGCCAGGCAAACGAAGTTTAATATTAGCCTCAAAAGAGTCAACATTGGGCAAATTGTCCAAATAAATCTCGGCAATGGCCACTTGTTTACCCGCCAGATTTTTTTTGATCTGTTCTAAATCAAGAATCGGAATTAACTTTGCCTTAAAATAAGCCAAAAATAAAACTTTCCCGTCTTCAGTAACCTTGTCCAAACTGAAATCAATCTCACTTTCTTCTGCCTGATACTCAAAACCATCAGGAACAGCCGCTTGAATTTCTTCTTCAATTAACTCTCGAAATTCGGCCTCAGAAAAACTTAAAGATGAAAATGTAATTTTAAGAGTCAGTCTAACCCCTGTTGCCTCTGCACCAACTTTTTGATCAAAAGCTTGATTTACTACTTTACTGGTCAACGAGTCCTCAACTAAATTTTTGTCAATCGCCGCCTTGTTTAACAAAGCCTCTTGGGCTTCTTTTTCAAGTTCAAAGGTTAGTTCATCAACCAACCTTTCTTGGTCCTCTTTAGCCACCACTTGAACCTCCCGACTAGTACCACCGCTAAAACTTGAGTCGTTTTTAGCAACATAATCAGACTGGCTGCAATTGGCAATCGTAAAATTAGTTTCCGAGGCAAGATTGCCTTCCGTACCAATTTCCACCGCCGTGACACCAATAGTTACCTTACCTGGAGTGGAGTCAGCGGCCGTACCACTTTTAGAGGCAATGGTGACATCATCATCAAGGGTAAATTCTATTCCTGAGGCACTGGTGATTACTATCCCAGCCGCAAATCTTTTCTCGCCTGTGGTGTCATTATAAATAGTCACTTCACCTTTAGCCGGCTCGCCCACCAACTTTGTCCCTGTGGTTCCGCTTGTTTTTTCTCTTTCTAAAACAACTTCTATTTTCTCGGCGGGTAAAATTAAATTCTCACGATCAGCTGAGGCCAATTCCGGATCAAGTTCAACTGTAAACTCCTTTTCTAAAAGTTCAGGCTTAACAAAAAGCACTACTTCTGCTTTAGGCAGGAACCAAAAAAGGGCTGCTAAAGCACCAACCAAAACAATAAACAAAGTTGCTATCAAACTTGCTCTTGCAGGAATACGACGAAAAAAAGCTATCGCGGGCTTGCTTAAAAAACCCAAATTAATGGTTTTCAACCAAGCAAAGCTTAATCGGGGAATTTTAAAACGAGATGGTTTAGGCTCAAACTGAACTTTTTCTCTAATATCCTCACCTTTAACAAAGCCTAAGGTTTCAGGTTCTTCTTTTGTCTCTTTTTTAACTTCTTCTTCCTTTTCACCCCCAAGTTCACTAACCTGGCCCTCTTCAATTTTTATCGCTCCGGCCATTTCTCGACCTCCAGCTAAAGCTACGGCTTTGATTTCAAAATTAGAATTTAAAATCTCCACTTTTGGCAGATGAAGGAAATTAACACCTGTTTTATGCCAAGAATAACTAACCAACTCCTCCCTTGCCTCCTCAAGTTTTTCTTCATTGCCATAAACCAGAATTCTGGCTGGATAAACTCCCTCAGAGGTAATCCTTGATAAACCTTCAATTAAATCCGCGCCTAAATCACCACTTTTATCAACTAGTTCACTGCTGGTAATCTTGCCCAAATTAACTAAACTGACCAAAATTTTGGTTTTACCCAAATAGACTAAAATCGCGGTTGGCGGAATGCCTTCAGTAGATTTCAAATGATAAACTACCGCTTCATTACAAGTCGCAAAACCAGTGAAAACCAACTCTAACTTCTTGGCAATTTTTTTTAAAATCTGAAGTTTTTCTGGAGTAATTTTATTCTCTTCAACCCAACCGGGAAACAAACCCAAAACCGCTTTGTTTGGTTCCTGAAAACTTTGGTCAGGCGGTAAGTTTTCCGCGGCTGAAGACAAACTGGCATCAACAGCTTCCAAAAGCTCTTCTTCACTCTGCCATTCTCTGGTTTTTCCTAAAGAAATAATCTTAACTTGGTCAGCTTCCACTGCCCAAACCGCGCTCTTGACCAACTCAAACCCAATTTGAAGGGCAAAAAAGCACTCTTTTTTTTCTTCTTTTGGTTGACGTATTTTTTCTAAAATTTGTTTAACTTCCATGGGCAAGTTCAGCGTAAATCCTTCGCCGGCCAGCGCCAACTGGTTTTTCTTTTATTATTTTAACACTCCCAATTTCTTCCGTGAAGTCTACATGGGGGCCCCCACAGACTTCTTTAGAGTAATCACCAATTAAATATATTTTAACTTTTTCTCCGTAACGCTCACTAAAAAAGGCCAAAACATCTTTTTGTTTTGCCTCGGCTAACGTCATCACTTCCATCTTTACTGGTAAATTTTCCTTAATTTTCTGATTGACAATTTTCTCCACCTTTTTGATTTGCTCCTCGGTTAGTTTCTCTGAATGAGTAAAATCAAATCTTAATCTTTCGGCCGTAATATTGCTGCCTACTTGCCTCACATGTTCACCCAAAACATCACGCAAAGCTTGATGCAAAAGATGAGTGGCAGTATGAAGTTTGGTTACTTCTTTTGAGTGATCAGCCAATCCACCTGCAAACTTTTTTTCCAAACTGACTCGCGATTTCTCTTGATGTTTCTTTTGGGCTTGTTCAAACTCTTTCTTATCTACTTTAAACCCCTCCTCCAACCCCAATTCCTCTGTCATTTCCAAAGGAAAACCATAGGTTTCATAAAGATAAAAAGCTTGTTGGCCGGTAATCATCCTACTTTTTAATCTTCGACCTAGCTTTTCAAACTCTTTTAAGCCTCGCTCCAATGTTTTGCTAAATCTCTTTTCTTCAGCCGCCAATTCTTGAAAAATCTCTTTTTTTTTCTCTTCAAGAAAGAGGTAATCTTCTTGATAGCCATTAATCACCACCTTCGCTACTTGGGAAACAAATGGTTTTCTAACTTGGAGTAAACGACCATAGCGAACCGCCCGACGAATCAAACGCCGCAAAATGTAGCCCTGATCTACGTTGCTTGGTAAAACCCCATCGCCAAGCAAAAAAACAGCTGCCCGAAGGTGGTCAGTAATAATTCGCATCGGCTTTTTAGTTTTTTCATCATATTTTTGGCCGGAAATTTTTTCAATTTGATTAACCAAACCAGCAAATAATTCGGTTTGGTAAATATTCTCTTTTCCTTCCAAAACTGCTGTCGTTCTCTCCACTCCCATCCCGGTGTCAACATTTTTTTGCTTCAACTTTTCATAGCTTCCATCTGGCTTTCGGTTGTACTCCATAAAAACGTTATTCCACATTTCAAAAAACCGGCCACAATTGTCTCCGGGTCGGCAACTTGGACCACAAGCAGGTTTACCAATATCATAAAAAATCTCACTATCTGGACCCCCGGGTCCTGTCCCGCCTGTTTCCCACCAATTATCTTTTTTGGGAAGAGGATAGATTCTTTCTTTGGGAATACCTAGTGAAAGCCAAATTTTTTCTGATTCTTCATCTTTAGGTGCATTTTTGTCTCCCTTAAAAATAGTCACATGGAATCGTTTAGGATTAAGGCCTAAAATTTTGGTCAAAAACTCATAACTCCAACTTAGAGATTCTCTCTTCCAATAGTCACCCAATGACCAATTCCCTAACATCTCAAAAAAAGTATTATGAAAAACATTGCCTACCTCCTCAATATCTCCAGTTCGTAAACACCGCTGAAGACTAACCAATCTCTTCCCTAAAGGATGCGGTTCACCAAGAAGATAGGGCATTAATGGCTGCATCCCTGCAGAAATAAAAAGAGTCGTTGGATCATTTTCTGGCATCAAAGAAAGATTGGGCAACTTTTTATGCCCCTTTTTAACAAAAAAATCAATATATTTCTTTTTTAGTTCATCAGCCTTCATTAGGCTAATAATAGTCGAAATTCAGCTTTGAGGCAAGTTATGATAGCGGTTTGCCGTTGCGGGTGAAGGATTTGGCGGCTTGGCGGCCTCTTTCGCGTAATTCTTTAATGCGGGCTAATTGTCCTTTGGCCTCCTCAACCACTTGGCCTTCCATACTTTTCGCCCTTTGCTCAAGTTGGGCCTGAACTTGCTTAGCTTTTTGTTTAAACTCTTGTCCTTTTACTTCAATCTCTTCAACCAAGCCTGTTAAATCACCTAAAACATCTTTGCCTTTTTCTTTCAACTGGGTCTTGATTTTTTTACCTTCTTCCGTGGATGTCAAAAAATAATACAAACCGGCGCCAACAATAGCCCCTAAAATTAAGCCGGTGAAAAAGTTATGGCTGTGTTTTTGTTCATTCATTTTTCTTTTCTGCCTCTTTTTCCCTCTTTTTCTTTCTGCTCGAAAGCCAACCCAAAATCCCAGTCACACCCGAAATACCGGTTATCGTATCGGAAAGAGAAGCAATCGGCCTGGTAATCGCTTCCGAAACTTCGCCAGCATTATCCAAAACCTTATTCACTTTACGGATTGACTCTCTGATTTCTTTTAAAATGAGAAAAACTTGAACACCAACCGCACTTAGAAGAATGGTTAAAACAGTAATGACCACAATGAGCAGAATTTGGGTCGTATCAGTCATACTGGTTAATTTAAGTTAACTTAGTGGACGATTTTTGTCAATAATAAAAAACAGTCCGTTGCTCTTGGGTTTTTCTGCCCAACTTGCTTTTAGCCTCCACGACAATCGTGTTTTCGCCTGGAAAAAGCTCTAATTTGTAACGGAACTCTCCTTGTTTGGAAAGAAAAACCGGATGATTATTGACAGTCACTAAAACATCGGCATCAGTCCGACCAACAACTTCTATTTTCTCAGTTTTAATCTGTTGGCCGTCTTTGGGAGCATAGATTTCCAAATATGGACTTTTCATTAAGGAAAAATACTGGTAACCCAGCCAGCCAGCCAAGCCAAGAAAAAAAAGAATCAAAAAAGAAATTAAAGTCAATTTTGGCGTCCACCTAAATTTTGGTTTATTAATTGGCTCCACCATGCCTTGGGGAATAATCCTCCCTTTTTTTTCCCCTCCGAATCGGAGGGGAAAATCTCGGCGGAAAATAGCCAAAATTGGTGCTGGAGAAAGAGTTAAAAATTCAGCGTAATTCTTAAGAAAGCCTCGGGTTGAAACCAATGAAGGTAGTTTTTGAAAATTATTCTCTTCTAAAGCCTGCAAAAAGTCATGCCGGATTTTAGTCGAAGTCTCGACCTGTTTAAGCGAAATCTTTTTGGCTAATCGGGCTTCTTTTAAAATCTCCCCAACTGTTCTCATGATTGAGAGGCAAAATACTCTTCGGCGTTTTTAACCAAAACCTCCCTTGGTTTAGAACCCTCAGCAGGACCAACAATTCCCCTCTGCTCTAGCTGATCCAAAATGCGTGCTGCTCGGGCATAACCTATTTTTAAGCGGCGTTGAAGCAAAGAAGCTGAAGCTCGGTCATAATTGCAAATGGTGCGAACCGCCTCTTCAAAAAATTCATCTTTCTCTTCCATCTCTCCAAACACACCTCTTATTTTTTGACCAACAGCCATTTTGGTCACTTCTTCAGTATAAGCAGGCGTCGCGCCAGATTTTCTCAAAAAGTCAATTAATTTTTGAATCTCAGGCTCGGAAACAAAAGTTCCCTGAATTCGAGTTGGTTTGGCTTGATCTGGAGGGATATAAAGCATGTCACCCCTGCCTAAAAGCTTTTCCGCACCTGGTCCATCAATAATCACTCTTGAGTCAACTTGGGAAGAAACATTAAAGGCAACTCGACAAGGAATGTTGGCTTTAATCAAACCAGTAATGACATCAACCGAAGGCCGCTGGGTAGAAACAATCAAGTGAATCCCTGTCGCTCGGGCCATTTGAGCAATCCGACAAACTGAGTCTTCAACTTCCGCAGGCGCAAAAAACATAATGTCCGCCAACTCATCAATAATGATTAAAATAAAAGGTAAGGCAGCAAATCCGGAAAGTTCATTATAAGCATCAATATTTCTTACGCCTACTTCGGCAAACAACTTATACCGCCGGTCCATCTCACCAATAGCCCATTTCAAGGCTGACAAGACTTTGTCAGGATCAAAAATAACCGGGGTGAGAAGATGAGGAATGCCATTATATTGGGTCAACTCCACTCTTTTGGGATCAACCAAAATAAATTTGACTTCTGCTGGTGAAGCCCGAAAAAGCATGGTGGTAATAAGCGAATGAATACAAACCGATTTGCCAGAACCAGTAGCGCCAGCAAGCAAAATATGAGGCATCCGACTAATGTCAGCCACTACCGGTTCACCTGAAACATTCAGGCCCAAAGCCACGGCTAATTTGGATTTCATTTTCTTCATTTTGGTTGAGATGAGCATCTCCTTGAGAGTGACAAACTGTAAAGAACGATTGGGCACCTCCACCCCCACTAATGAGCGACCGGGGATGGGGGCTTCAATTCTGATTTGACCAGTGGGCGCTGCTAAAGCTAAAGCTAAATCATTAGAAAGAGTGGTAATTTTTGAAAGTTTGGTGCCTAGGGCAATTTCTAAAGCATATTGAGTAACTGACGGTCCTAAATTAACCTCAGCCACCCGGGCAGTGATACCAAAAGATTCAAGCGTTTTCTCAATAACCTCAGCGTTTTTATTGACATCGCCTCGGTCAGCTTCTTTAGAAACACTGTCAGCCAAAAAGCTTGATGGAGGATATTCCCATGCCTGGCTTTTATCGCTTAGCGTCGCTAACTCACCAATAATCGCTTCCTCGGCGTTTAACTTAGACAGTTCAGTTTTCTCCTTACCTCCTTTTATTGTCAGTTTGGGCTCGACTTTTTTGCCGACAAATTTCGGCCGAGTTCGGAAATTTTTAATCGTCGCTAAACTCTTTTTTATCTTGGTAAAAATATTAACAAAAAATAAAATAATTTCCTCTAAAGAAGTATTAAAGGTAACCACAAAGCCAATAAAAGCAAAACCAGCCAGGAATAAAAAGGCACCAACGCCAGAAATTAAAACAGCCAAGCTTTGCCAAATTTCAAACCCAACTACACCTGATTGGGTTAAAGAAATAAAAGAAACCAACAAAATTAAAACACCAATAAAAACATTAGGCTGACTGATCGCCCACTTAAGTCGAGAAAGCATCAAACCGGCGGCAATAAGAATAAACGGCAAGAAAACTGTTCCCCACCCAAAATAATGGTTCAAAAAAAAATAGAGTTTACTCAAAACCAAGCCCTGGCGAGAAAAAGAAAGCATAATCAAACCCGCCAGTGAAAAAAGAGCCACGGTCGAAAAGGTATAAAGGGTTGTCTTTTTTAGTTTTAATTTAAATGGTTTTCTTCGTCTGCCGCGCCTCATCAAACCTGCCCTCTTATTCTACTATCAACAAGTTTACTCTTAACTCTAATTTTGGCACCAATTCTTATTTGTCCACCAGGTAAAATTTCAATCACATCGCCTCCTTCAGGCAGTAAAACCTGTTCCTCTTGATACCCCATCCTCTGAGCGAGCAAAGAGTACTGCTTCATCTGCCTGAAAGCACCGCCAATCGGCACCAAATATTGAGGTCTTATCAGGTTGATCATTAAGGCCAGGTCAGCTTGGGCGGCATGACCAGAAACATGTAAATCATCCAAAATATCAGAATAAGAAACGGTGGCACCCAGTCGGGATAAATCGTCAATCAACCCATGAATGGCCAATTCATTTCCCGGAATATAATCACCAGAAAAAATCACCTTATCACCTGGTTTAATCTCAAGCCCACGATAATTTCTGCCGGCTATCTTGTTTAAAGCTGAACTTGATTGGGCTTGGCTGCCAGCCACAAAAATGGTCACATTTTTGGGCGGAAAGTTTTTAATTCTTTTAAGCTTAATGACTGAATTTTTGGGAATTTTTAAATAGCCTAAACGTTTGGCAATACTAAAAATTTTTTCGATTGAGCGACCAGCAAGAGCAATTTTACGGCCGTACTTTAAAGAAACATTGGCCGCCTGTTGCCAGCGAGATACATTGGAAGATATGGTCGTAATCAAAACCTTACCTCGACAACCTCTTATCTCTCGTTCAAAGGAATCTTCAATCACCGCCTCTGACAAAGTGTAACCGACTTTCTCACTTCTTAAACAATCAGAAACAAGTAAGACGACACCTTGGTTGCCAATGGAGGCAATTTTGCCGACCTCTGGTTGTTTCCCCATCACTGGTGTCCAGTCAAATTTAAAATCACTAGCATGAAAGATTGTCCCCAAAGGGGTATGAATCGCCAAATTCAAAGTATCTGGAATGGAATGAGTCACATAGACAAACTCTAAAGAGAAAGAATTAAGCGTTATCTTCTGGTTAGAATCAATCGTGTTAATCCTAGCTCTAATTTTATATTCATCTAATTTTTCTTTAACTAAAGCTGCAGTTAAACGAGAAGCAAAAATAGGAATATTTTTTCCGATTTTCGGCAAAGCAAAAGGCAAACCACCATAGTGATCTTCATGACCATGAGTCAAAACTAAACCCCGAATTTTACTTTTGACTTGCTCCAGATAAGAAATATCGGGAACAAGCAAATCGCCCTTTGGTGATTCTCTAGTAGGAAAGCCAATCCCACAGTCAACAAGTAAAATATCTTGTTCGTTTTCATAAACAAACAAATTTTGGGTCACCCGACCAAAGCCGCCTAAAGAAATAAGTTTTAATTTCATAAAATTTTAAGTTGTTCTTGTTGACTCTCTTGTTTTTTTTCCTTAACTGTTTCTTCAACTGGCTCTAATTCATCTTCCAAAAATTTGGAAATCTTCTGAAAATCCTTTTTTAATTCTGTCATTATTCTACCATTTCTTAAACCAGCAGCTGGGTGATACATGGGTATAACAATAAAACGCTTACCGTTAAAATCGACAAATCTTCCCTGACCATGAACTTGAGAAATGTATTCACCTGGTAAAAATTTATTCATCGAAAATCTGCCTAAAGTGACAATAATTTTGGGATCGACAATTTCAATTTCTTTGTCCAAATAGGGTCTAAACGCCTCTATTTCCTCAGCCAGTGGGTCACGATTCTCTGGGGGTCTTGCTTTCACTACGTTACTTATATAAACCTCATTGCGCTTTAAACCAACCGACTTTATCAGTTGGTCAAGCAATTTTCCAGCGTTCCCCACAAATGGACGACGGAGTTTTGCCTCCCAGTACCCACCCGCTTCTCCTATGAACATAATTTTTGCGTTATACTTCCCCTCACCGAAAATTACATCTGTCGGTTTCTTAATCAAAGGCAATCTACCTGCTTTTGATTCCAACTCTTTTTTAAGTTCTTCCAGCTGCCTTTTTTTATCGGTCATTAATTACTCCCCTTCTTCTAATCTCTGTAAATGGTGGTCTTACCTTTGTTTTAATCAGCCAGCGATATATAGAAGAATGGTGTACGCCTAACTTATCTGCTATTTGTGGACCATTATAGCCTGCCCTCCAAAACTTAGTAAGTATCCTGTTCATTGATTCTTGAAACTCTCTTTCTATCTTCCGCCATTTTCTTCCCCCAGATTTTACCCATTCATATAACTCTTTGGCTTTTTTACACTGCTTGTATTTTCTCTCCATGAATAAATCGTTGTTTTCAAGATTGCCATAAAGAAAAGTCAAAACCCTGTAAGCATTCTCCCAAAAGTAATCTACTTGATAGCTAATAGAACTAATTCCCTTTCCCGTTATTTTGCTTTTCGTTCGAAGATTATTAGTTGTAAAATCAAGAGTCTTAGTTATTTTGTTGCTAAGCTGGGAGAGGAATTTCTCGCTGCCGCTTGAAAAACCAACAGAAATCTCGTTTCTGCTCTCACGAATATAAATCCAACCATCGCCGTCGAAAAAACCACGAGCAAAATGAGAAAATAACTGCGGAGGAACCATGGGGAGTTGAATCGAACTACTTTTATTAGGATAAACTCCCAAATTCTGAAGATCATTAACAACTACCGGATTTGAAATTCTCAATCTAAATGAAGCTTTGCGCTTGTGAATCGGATAATTCGAACCCATTGTTTGGTTAATCCTCTCGAGCAATTCTCTATCTTGTTTTAAATCCCAAGCTAAAACAGTTTTATAAACATTACCATCTGCAAAAGTAAATCCCAAAATATACGCCATCTGCGGTATCCATCTTTTAAAGAAATCGATATTAACTCTGTAATCAAATCTATTCCAATTTATACTATTCATTGATTTAATTAATTAAACTACCAAGTTGGCAGGAAATCTTTAATATTTTCTGCCGTCAGGTGAAAAGATTTTCCTTTACCTTGAACAATCATTTTAGCCACTTTCCGGCAAATACCACTGATAGTTCTTTCCAAAGTCCGCACCCCTGCATCATAGCCTAAAGGTCTAACAATCTTTGGCCAAACATCAAGGTCAATTTTAATTGCCTCTTTTGATAAACCAGCTTCGGCCATCGTTAGGGGCAAAACATAATCTTTACCAATGGTGATTTTTTCCTCATCAGTATAAGAGGGCATTTGGATTGATTCCAATCGGTCCATCACAGCGACGGAAATATTGGTGGTATTATTGGCAGTAACAATAAATAAAGCTTCAGAGAGATCAAGAGGATAATCAATAAAATGATCTCGGAAAGCATAATTTTGTTCAGGATCCAAAAGTTCAATCAAAACACCCATAATACTGCTTCGGCCTTCATCAGTCACTCGGTCTATCTCGTCAAGAAGAATGACCGGATTTTTGGTACCGACTCTTCTTAAAGCCTTGATTACCAGCCCTGGTTCGGCATCTGGTCTTAACCTGGATTGGCCTCTTAAATCAAGAGGGTCACCCAAGCCACCAAAAGGAATCCGAGCAAATTTCCTGCTCATGGCTTCGGCGATTGAGTAAGCAATGGTGGTTTTGCCGGTCCCCACCAAGCCAACAAAACATAAAATTGGTGCTCTCATAAACTTCATTATTCCTTCTTCGGTTTTGGCTTCTTTTTTGCTTATTCTTAACTTCAACACTGCCATGTATTCTAAAATCCGTTCTTTTACCTGCTCTAACCCATAATGGTTTTTATCTAAAATCTTTTTGGCATTGTCTAAGTCCAAAACATCTTCACTTCGTCTATCCCAAGGCAAACTGGTAATCCAATCAATATAATGGGCGGTTTTTTCAAATTCAGCTGAATATTCACCATAGCGAACCATCCGGGCTAGTCGTTGAATCATTAAAATGGCTTTCTGTTTAAGTTCTGGGGGAAAAGTGGCTGAAGTAACTTTTTTCTCCAGTTCAACAACTTCTTTTAAAAGACTGGCAGGCTTTTCTGGCATGTTTTAAGCTTAACAAAAACAAAAGGCTAAAACAAGAATTTTTCAACGTCGTTGGGGTTTGCGTCTAGTTTGAGGTCGGCGGCCAAATGATGGTCTTGATTCCCGCTCAGAAGACGGTTTAACATCGCTACCAAAAAGCATCGTGAGATTAATTCTGCCCATATCATCAATTTCCCTCACTCTCACTTTGACCTTTTGGCCTACTTTGACAACATCGGCTGGATTGGCTACATAGCCTGGCGCCATTTGGGAAATATGGACCAAACCATCCTTTCCTGGTAAGATCTCCACAAAAGCACCAAAGGGCTGAATTCTTTTAACTTCACCTTCAAAAACTTCATCTTTTTTGACCTCTCGAGTTAAACTTTTAACCCAAGCCACGGCTTTATCAACATTCTCTTTGTCCAAAGCCGAGATATTAACCGTGCCATCGTCTTCAATATCAACGTTGGCACCAGTCTCACTGATTATTTTCCTAATCACTTTACCGCCCGGACCAATAACCTCACCAATTTTTTCCACCGGAATATGCAAAACTTTTATCTTGGGCGCAAATTTAGAAATTTGGGCCCGGGAAGCAGGCAAAGCCTGAAGCATTTTGTCTAAGATAAAAAGCCGCCCTTTTTCCGCCTGAACCAGCACTTTTAATAACAAATCAGATGTCAAAACCATGGTTTTGACATCCAACTGGATAGCGGTAATGCCTTTTTGTGTGCCAGCTATTTTAAAATCCATGTCGCCATTAAAATCTTCTAAACCCAAAATATCAGAAAGAATCACTACTTCTCCTTTTCCTTGAGCCACTATTCCCATGGCAATACCCGAGACAGGTGCGGTAATCGGCACACCAGCATCCATCAGGGAAAGAGTCGAACCACAAACTGAAGCCATGGAAGTCGACCCATTTGAGGACATTATCTCCGAAACAACTCTAATGGTGTAGGGGAATTTTTCTTCTGAAGGAATTACTGGTAGCAAGGCTCTTTCTGCTAAAGCACCATGGCCGACCTCTCTTCGAGAAGGCCAACCAATTCTACCCGTTTCACCGACAGAAAAAGGTGGCATATAATAATGATGAATATAGCGCTTGGTTTCCTCACCTTCCATGCTTTCAATTAACTGTTTTAAAGACGGTGAGCCTAGAGTGGTCACTGTCAACGCTTGCGTTCCGCCCCTTTTAAACATCACTGAGCCATGTGTCCGCGGTAAAACTCCAGCCTCAATCTCAATCGGTCTTATTTCCTCTGGTTTACGACCATCAGGCCGCTTCTTTTTCTCCAAAATTCCGTTTCTGATAATTTTTTTAACTAGTTTATCAACAATTTTGACAATGTCGCTTCTTTTTTCCTCCTCATATTTTTCTACTAGAGCTTGTTGAATCTCCGCTAATGATTCTAGTGGTTCTTTTTTAGTGGCAATGGCCTTAAGCATCTCTTTTATTTTTTCACCCGCTTCTTTTTCAATCTCTTTCATCAATTTTGGATCAAGTTTCTCCATCTCAAATTTTTGTTTCTTTTGACCAACCTCTTTGGCTAAACTTTCAATGGCCTTAATCAATTTGCCAACTTGTTTCTGAGCAAACTCAATTCCTTTTAATAAAGCAGCTTCAGAAACCTCTTTGGCTCCACCTTCCAACATAACAATCGCTTCTTCAGTTAAAGAAACAACCAAATCTAAATCAGAATACTCCAGGTCTTGATGAGTTGGATTAGCAATAAAAATCTCCTTCCCATTTTTGGCTACAAAACCAATTCGTAAAGCTCCTACTGGCCCATTCCAAGGAATATCAGAAATCGCTAAGGCGGCTGAAGCAGCGCAGATGGCAGGAATGTCAGGGCTGTTTTCAGCGTCAACCGACAAAACAGTAATAATAACCTGAACTTCATTTTTAAAATCTTTGGGAAACAAAGGTCGAATTGAACGATCAATTAAACGCGCCGTTAAAGTGGCTTCGTCAGAAGGTCGGCCTTCTCTTTTAACCCAACGAGAACCCTTAATCCGACCACCAGCATAAAGCCTCTCAATATATTCAACGTAAAGAGGAAAATAATCCAGATTCTCTTTTGGGCTAGCCGAAACCACAGTTGCCAAAACCATAGTATCACCAAGCTGGGCTGTTACGGCAGCATTGGCCTGGTCAGCCAAGTGACCCGTTTGTAAAGTAAGAATTTTTTCACCAATCTTGATTGATTTTGAAGTTTTTTTCATTTAGATAATTTCAACTGTCCAAGAACTCTTTTATATCTTTCTTCATCTTTTTTCACCAAGTAGTTTAGTAATCTTCGCCTTTTGGAAACCATCGCCAATAAACCTCTTCTTGAATGGACATCTTTTTTATGCTCTTTTAAATGACCGGTCAATTTTTTGATTTTGGCTGTCAAAAGCGCAATTTGAACTTCAGGCGAACCAGTGTCTTCCTTAGTTTGGGCAAACTTTTTAATAATCTTTTGTTTTTCTTCAATCGTTAAGGCCATCGAAAGACAATTTTAACAAACTAAAACCAAGTTAACAAGGGGAATTTAAACCAGAGTATTACCTTTGTAGATTTTAGGTTCCAGCCAATCGGGTGAGGGGTCTGGTTTTTTCTCGGCAGAAATCTTCGGTGGCATTGGCTCAAGAGGAACAGTTTTTTTTGAAGTTTTAGCGCCGGCTTTTAAACAAAAAGCGGCTGCTTCAAAAGCGGAAGGCCCGGCTTTAGCCAGAGAAAAACCGGCGGTGGCTTTTTGAATCCCAGACAAAAGATTAGCGGCAATATCACCATCAATCGGCAAATTCAGACGGGAAAGCACCAAAGTCATCATTTCTGAGTAAGAGCTCGCTTGAGGATCAACCAAATCGACATTAGCAAATGGTTCGTTGGTCGGGCTGATATTAAAATTAACGGTTTTACTTTCCTTAAATGTTTTTTTGTTTTGGAAATAAACTTCGCCTAAATCACTAAGACTTCTAGCACCAACTACAAAAATTAAATCAGTTCGGCTACCTGAATAGGAGTAGTTTATTTTTTCAGTTGCCAGTGGTAAAAAGCTTTCTTTGGGTTGAATGACCAAATTAAACTTGTTGTTTTCAATGCTATAGCTAACTTTTTCAATTGAATCTTCAACATAATCAAAAGAAATAACCAAATTTCTACCTTTTATTTTTTGTTTAACCTGATCCACACCAACTAATGAAGAAAATTCAACTATCATCGATCTGGAACAAAAAATAGAAACCTCTTTTTTAGTTTTTTTTAAGGAAAGATACAAGGAAAGTCCGGCTGCAACTTTATCTAAACTTAGCTTTTGGGAAAGAACCACGAAAATAGTCTGAGCAGGAGTCAAAGCTTCTCGAATTTGAGTAAGGCCATTTGGGGTAATCATCTTACTCTGCTGCTGATCGATAAGATATTAACACATCGCCAACAACAAAGTCAACAAGATTATCGGATAAAATCACGCCAAACTCATCTTTTACTTTCACTTTCTCCACCACTTCTTTGCCAATCTTTAATGATTTAATCCAACCATCTCCTAAAATCTTTTTACCTCGTTTGAGATGGACCTTATCTTTTTTGCTTATCTGACCCTTTTTAACCCGGCAGCCGGCAATCCGCTGGCCTTTAATCTCAAACTCAGCGATAATTTTAGCCTCACCTAAGATTTCTTCATCAATGGTCGGTTCAAGTTTCTTTAAAATCCTTTTTTCAATCTCATCCAAAAGATCGTAAATAACCTGATAGGTTTTAATTTCGACTTTTTCTGTTTCAGCAAGTTTTTTAACACAACCAGGAGTTTTAATGTTAAAACCAATAATCTCTGCCTTAGTTGAACTGGCCAGCAAAATGTCGGATTCACTGATTTCCCCCACTTTAGATAAAATGATTTTCACTTCTTCAGGAAGACTGCTTAAAATTGCCTCAAGTGTGCCTAAAACATCAGCCTTAAGAATAATGTTTAAGCCTTTTTCTTTATCAACAACCTTTTTTATTTCTGAAACTTCTTTTTTGGATTCAAGCAAAGGTACTGATTTCTCCACGGTTGACTTAACAATTTTGGTGCCAACTGGAGGAACTTGGTCAAAACCTAACACTTCTACCGGTTGGGCCGGCCCGGCTTGATTAACTTTCTTTCCGTTTTCGTCAAAGATTGCCTTCACCTTGGCGTAAGTTTCTTCCGCTACGATTTTTTCACCGACCTTCAATGTCCCGTCACGAATTAAAACTGTTGCCAAAGGCCCGCGGCTTTTATCAAGTCTTGATTCAATGACCACAGCTTCAAGTTTACCTTGAGGATTGGCTTTTAACTCAGCCATTTCGGCTAAAAGCAAAACCATCTCTAAAAGTTGGTCAACACCTTTGCCAGTTTTGGCCGAAACAGATACCGCTAAAACATCACCACCGTAGCCTTCAACAAAAATTTTATTTTCCGCTAAATTTCCCTTAAGCCAATCTAATTTTTTAGCAGTCGGCAAATCTATCTTATTAATTGCCACCAGATAAGGTATTTTGGTTGTCTTGATGTGTTTCAAGCTTTCCAAGGTTTGAGGTTTAACACCTTCATCAGCCGCCACCACTAAAATGGCCAAATCAGCCACCTTGGCACCCCGCGACCTCATTTTGGAAAAAGCGACATGGCCTGGAGTGTCAATAAGAGTAATTGTTTTAACTTTTTTGTCTGGTGATTTAACTTTTATTTGATAGGCGCCAATGTGTTGGCTGATACCGCCAAATTCTTTTTTGGTTAAATCAACTTGTTTAATCTTGGAAATTAAGGTCGTTTTACCATGGTCAACATGGCCCAAAATGGCCACGATTGGAGGCCGAGTTTCATTTTTCACGCTTTTTTAGTCTTTGATTTTTTAACTCTTTTTTTAGTTTTTGTTTTTTTGTTTCCTTTTTTTTGGCTTTTTTTTGTCGTTTTCTTAATAGTTGTCTTTTTCGCCGCCTCTTTGATGTCAATTCTGTAACCCGTTAGCCTGGCGGCTAAACGAACATTCTGGCCTCCTTTGCCAATTGCTAAAGAGAGCTGGTCATCAGGTGCAGAAACAACTGCTGTTTTTTCCTTTTCATCTATCTTAACACTGATACCCTCGGCTGGAGAAAGAGCCGCGGCAATAAATTTAATCGGGTCATCGCTATACTGAATGATATCTAGCTTTTCACCTTCAAGTTCATTAATTACAGCCTGAACCCGAATGCCTTTTTGACCAACACAAGAACCAACTGGGTCAACCCCAGCTTGGGTTGACATCACAGCAATTTTTGACCGATTACCTGGTTCTCGAGCAATCTCTTTTATCTGAACGGCGCCCGAGGCTACTTCAGGTACTTCCCGTCGAAAGAGGCTTTTAATTAAACCTTCATGAGTCCGAGAAACAATAATCTGTTGGCTTTTTTCTAAATCTTTGATCCCTTCAATATAAAAAGTGAGCCGCTGACTTAATTTGTATTCTTCCGACCTAACTTGCTCGGCAGGCGGCATGACGGCCTCAACTTTACCAATATCAACAATAATGTTGCGACCATCAAAACGGAGAATCATGCCATTAATCAAAGTCCCAACTCTTTTGGCATATTCTTCAAGAATGGCACTTTTTTCTGCCTCCCTTATCTTTTGAAGCAAAACTTGTTTGGCTACCTGAGCGGCAATCCGGCCAAAACCTGGCGGGGTAATGTCTTTTCTGGTTGACTTTTTCTTACCTTCTTGCCAAGAAAAAAGCCGGGTTGCCCCAGTTTCCGGATTAATTTCCGCTTCGTATTCAAAGTCTTCTTTGAAACCAAAATCCCGTTTATAAGCAGCTAAAACCGCCTCTTGAATGGTGTTAATCACCGTTTCCGGATTAATGCCACGTTCAGCACAAACCTGATTTAAAGCTGAGGCAAATTCGGTTCTTGCTTTTAAAATCGCCATGATGATAAAAAAGGCGGGTTTCCCCACCTCATTAAAACTTTACTTAAAACTTTCTTAACCAGACTTGATTCTATCACGAAAAGGAAGTTTTCGTCAAGAAAACTATCTCACGACAAACTAGTTCAAACCCCACGCAGGCTGGATTAAAAAAATCCAGTTTATTGGGCGTTTACAGTTATTTTGTTAAAATGTTTTTATGAAAAGGAAAATTTTTTTTATTGTCATTTTTTTATCTTTCTCTTTATCAACGGTGGCTCTAGTGTTGTCGCAAAATCACCACCCCAAAAAACAAAACAGAGTCTGCTTTGAAAATCACTGTTTTGATATTGAATTAGCCATAACACTCGAGGAAAGAAACACTGGCTTAATGTTTAGGGAAAAATTGGATCCTAAAAACGGCATGTTGTTTGTTTTTGACGAAGAAGAAAAACATCCCTTTTGGATGAAAAATACTCTAATCCCTTTAGATATAGTATGGATTAATGAAAATAAAGAAATTGTTTTTATCAGTGAAAATATTCCGCCATGCAAAAAATCTTCTTGCCCTACTATAAAACCAACCAAAAAGGCAAAATATGTTTTAGAAATAAATGAGGGTATTTCAAAAAAAATTGGATTGATTGTTGGAGACAAAGTTAAAATAGAATATATTAAAAATTAAGATTACTTTCCCTATTTCTCAAATTCCTTAATTAATTCTTTTTGTTTCCTGGTTAGTCTTTGGGGAATCTTAATGCGAAGGCGGACGTATTGATCACCGCGACCGCCAAAACCGCGCAAACGAGGAATGCCGCGACCGCGGAGCCTGACCATGG
>DATLBE010000040.1:0-20347 GCA_035527075.1 Nevskiaceae bacterium
GCAATTTTTTTTCTTTTTTTCTGCTCTTTTTTATCATACTTCGGCACTTCGTTTGCCTCGTATAATTCTTTTAAATTATCTCCTTCTTTCAAAAACTCCTCTATCGCCTCCTCAAAACCTGAAGCAGTATTGGCGATTTTCACTATTGGCGAAAAAACTTTGACCGCCTCAATTGGGGTGGAAACGACAGGCTTACCTAAGGCAAGATATTCATAAAGCTTCATCGGATTACAGCCTTGAACAAACTCCAAAGAAACGTCGTATGGGATAAGACAAACATCAAAGACGAAAAGAAAATGAGGAAGTCTTCCTTTAGGCTTTTTGCCTAAAAAGTAAGCATTAGGGAGTTTTTGAAGTTTCTCAAGCCATAAAAAAAGATCAGTCGCTTTAAATTGGGCTGGATCGTGGCTTAATTGGGTACCGATAAAGACAAACCGCCAATCTTTTCTTTTTTTAATTAAAGGGTAAAGGATTTGAAAATCCAAACGAAAATCAAGGCTACCGACTAAACCAATAATAGGCTTTTTAACTTCTTTAAGCTCTTGTGGGGGTTTGAGTTTCCTTTGCTGGAACAGATCCACCGCGCAGCCACAAGAAACCAAAAATGAATTCTGGTTATATTTTTTTACGAAACGTAAGGCATAAGGAGAGTTGACAAAAACATAATCGGCCAGCTTGAGGAGTCGCTTATCCTGCTGCTTCATCCACCTATTTTCCCCTGGGTCTAAAGAGGCAATCTGGTCCACCCGGTCGTAGACTAGAATTTTTCTTTTTTCAGGAATCAAATCTACCAATTCAGAGGAAAAAGTCCAAACAATCGGTTTTATCCTGCCAAAATGAAAAAGGTAATAAAATTTAAAAAGAAGTAAACCAAAATAAACATTTATTTTTTCAATCAACTTGACTCTCTGAAAAGGCAAAATGCCTAAAGGAAAGAATCTAAGAATCCCCTCATCCTCTCCTTTTTTAAGATAGCGAAAGTATTCCTCTTTTGCCTTTCGGTTAAATAAAAATTTCCAAAAGGAAAAAGGAATTCGGGGATTAAAGACGACCACTTGGGCTCTTTTTGTCAGCTGTCTGGCCGTCTGTTGAACATAGTCAACCGGAAAATCCCAGGGAAGATGAGAAAAAATAACCACGACTTCTTTCATGAAAACAGATTGGTCCAAGCAGTCATTGCCTCTTTTAGTTTAGCAAAATATTTTTCTTCGGGAAACTCAATTTTTTGGGCTAACTCGAGATAACAACCCTTGGGGGTTTTTCCAGTTAATTTCACTTGTTCAACTCTTTTCCAAAGCATCTCATTGGTTTTCATCCCTCTTTTTTCTTTTCGAAAATTAGAAGCCGGGTCCGAGGCTTTGCGGTGCTCGACAAAAGGGCTGCCGCTAACAACGGCTAGACTTAAATGGTCCAAAATTTTCTTCAGAAAAATTCCCGCCCAGATATCATCAAAACGATCATAAAACCAGGGTTTCCCCATCAAGGGAAAATACATCAACGGCACAATCTCTCTTCGAAAAGCCAAATTCATGGTGCACATGGGAAAGAAATCGGCTCGTGGAATAAAAAGTCGCAAAGGATGGTTGAAAGGCTCAAGAGCAAGCTTCCCTGTCTTTAGTTCTGTTTGAGCATCAAGATCAATGCTGCCACTCCAAAGCCCATGACTTAAAACCACTGGATATTTGTCCCGCACCTGATAAGGAATGCCTCGGGTATAAAGATATTGAGCATGAGGATAGGTGGAAAACCAGCTTTGAGGTGCTTTTAATCTCAGATTCTCCAGATGTCCTTTAACAAACCCCCTTCCTGCTGGGTAACAATCATCATCTAAAGTAATCACCGCCTCCGCTCCTTCCTGGTAGGCCTTCCAAAAACCATAACAGCGAATGCCGGCATTTTTTCGAGAGATAATCCAGGCGTTTTTACCTAAATCCCCATCAATGTCTAACCAACAAAAATGCTTGATGCTTAAAAAATTTTTGCTGGGGATTTTAATTTGTCTTTTGGGATGGTCTTCAACGACAATCAAATGACATTTAGCAAACTCGCCCTTCCAAGCTTTTAAAAAAGAAAGGTCTCTGATGGTGGGAATTACCAAATAGGTCTTCATAAATCAAATCTTAACAATCAACTCTACTTTTTTCAATTCCCCAATATTTTTCACTCCCAAACAAAACATAGTTGTTTTTAATTGAAAAACTAAACTTTGAAGCTTTTTTTTGACTGCTGCGGCTGATTGAGTGGCTGGTTTTAAAAGCGGTAAAGCCATGCCCACCAAATCTGCTCCTAAAGCGAAAGCTTTGGCCATCTGAATCCCATTTCTTATCCCGCCACTACCAATCACTGTTAGGCCTTTTATCTGGGTACACTGCTTGATTGCCTCACTGGTAGGGATACCCCAATTAGCAAAAGCTTCGCCCATTTCTTTATCCTTTCCTCTTAAGCTTTCAATTAAAGCCCAATTTGTCCCTCCCCAACCAGCAACATCAACAATTTTTACTCCCGCTCCAAACAATTTCCTTGCCACTGTTTCAGAAATACCCGCCCCCACTTCTTTGACAATCACCGGCATTTCCAAACTTTGAGTGATTTTTTCAATTTTGCTCAACAACCCAGAAAAATTGGTATTGCCTTCTGGTTGAATTGTTTCCTGAACCGGATTTAAATGCAAAATCAAACCATCAGCTTCAATCATCTCTACTGCCTGCCGACACTCTCTAATTCCAAAACCATAATTAAGTTGAACTGCGCCTAAATTGGCAAAAAGTAAAACATCCGGGGCAACATCGCGAACCTGAAAACTTGAAATCAATCTGGAGTTCTTAATAGCCACCCGCTGGCTACCCACGGCCATAGCTACCCCTACTTTCTGAGCTGCTTGAGCCAAATGGTGATTAATCAAACCAGCTTGCTTAGTTCCACCAGTCATTGAAGAAATTAAAATTGGCGCTTGAAGCTTCTTGCCTAAAAATCTCACCGAAGTATCAATTTTTTCAAAATTAATCTCTGGCAAAGCGTTGTGAACAAAAAAATAACTCTCAAAACCGGCTGAACCAACTTCCACCTCTTCTCCCAAACAAATTTTAAGATGATCTCTCTTTCTTTCAGCTGTCATTTAAAACAAATCAGTGTTCCCATTTTAGGTTGAGAAATAATTGTCTGATAAAGATTACCCTTACGTTTGCCGTTAATAATAAAAACGTCAATTCCTAATTTAGCTATTTTAAGACTTTCTTTCACTTTGTGAAGCATGCCTCCGGTGACATCCACTTCATTGGATTCGGTAATCCAAGATTTGAATTTTTTAAAATTTTTAGGAGTAATTTTAGGAATCGTCTTTCCTGTAGCATCATAAACGCCATCGGTTGTACCGCACTGAATGACTTTTTTAATTTTAAAACCTCGCTTTCCTAACCGAGAAGATAAATTATTCAGTGTCACCTCTCCTGAAAAAATACAACAACCAATTTTGGTGTCCAAAATAACGTCGCCAAAAACCAACGGTAAAGCATCGATTTTTAGGGTTTGGATAATGGGTTCAATAAAAATTTTGGCTAATTTTTTGTTGTCGGCTAATGTAAAAGAGGAAGGAACAAAACTTAAACACGGCAACCTTCCGCCAATAAAAATTTCATTAATAATTCTGTTAATTTTTAAAGCGTCTTGTTGAACCACGGCCAAACCAAAAACATCCTTTTTTTTCTTAAACCCATCAGCAGTTTTGTATTTTGTTGCCGAAGTGTGGCCAAACGAACCACTACCATGAGAAATAATAAAACGAAACCCCTTACCCCAACCGCTTTCAATTTCTCTTGCTAACCTTTTTATCGTTGCTGGCTTGGCGGTGTAAGGTTTGTTTTTATTAGTAATCAAACTGCCACCGAGTTTGACTAAGATTAAATTTTTCATTAAAACAAATGCTTTTCTACCAGCCTACTTCCTTTGGCTGGGTGATTAACAATTGTAAACAAAACCTCAGGCAACTCTTTCAGTCTTTGGTTAACTTTTCTCTCATCTTTTTGGCGACAAATGACATGAACATTTGGACCGGCGTCAATCGTAAAGTAAGCTAAAAAACCTTCTTCGCGCCAGTTATATAACTCATTAATCACCACCATCGTGCCTTTATCCCAATAAAAAATGGGGGGATTTGAGGTCATAGCGATAATATGAAGACTGATTGTTTCTTCCTCGATTAATTCGCCAAATTTTTTAAATTGCTTTTTTAAGAAAGTCTCTCTCAGATTTTTAATTCTCGCCTTAAGCTCTTTTAACCTGGTTTTATAATGAGGACTGGTAAGAGCGGCGGCGTGACCTTCGGTGGTGCTGATTTTTTTCTTCTCTTTCGCCATCACGACGACAATATCTATTAAATTCCAAAATTCAAGCGGAGCCAGCTGAACCGCAAATGAAGTTTGACTGTCTTTACCTTTTTTCCACTCAGCAAAACCATCAATGACTGACCGACAAGCAGAACCTGAACCAAAACGAGCCAAAATTGAAAGTTCTTTAAGTGTAAGATCAAGTCCAGCCGCTTTACTAGCAGCTAAAGCTAAAGCAGAAAAACCTGAAGCTGAGGAAGCAATTCCGGCATCAGCGGGAAAATTATTCTGAGAAACTACCCTTGCTTTCCAATCTATCTTCGCCATTTTTCTGACAATATTAAGAATATTAACTACCCTATCTTTTTTGCCTGCAAAAACTTCTTTATCATTTATAAAAACTCTGTCTTTCCTAAATCGCTTGACAAACTCCACCGTTGTCACTGTAAAACAGTGGCTTAAATTCATCGAAATTGAATTATTAAAAGGCAGGTTAATCTGAGGGTCTTTTTTCCCCCAGTATTTAATAAAAGCAATATTCGCTGGTGATTTAGCTGTCGCTTTATAAAGCTTCTTCATTTGCTTGAATATCTCTTGCCTCTCTCAAATTAGAAAGTGAAAGAGACAAAAATTTTCTTTCTAAAAAACTCTTCGTGTTTCTTTCTAGCAATCCTTCATCTAGACATTCTTGTAAAATTTTTCTCACCCCAATCCTAAGGGGATAAGAAATCAATTTCTCTGGCTGCTCCCACCCAATTATTGATACTTCATTATTACTTACCTCTCTTCCTAAAAAAATATCGTTTCGACAACCAATAACTGTTACCCTAACCAATACCCCTTCTACAAAAATACTTTCACCTAAAAAACAACAATCAGGGTTAAAAACAAAACACTTTTCTATCTCTTCATCAGTAACAGCCAATTCCTCCCGCAAACCTCGCATCAGTGTCTGCTTCCATTCTTCTCCCTCTTCAGTTGTTTCACACAAGACACCAAAGTCTCCCGGATTTTTTCCAGTAATCTTACTACCAAAATTTTCCCTGATTACTAAAAGTTCACCATTTTCATTCAAAATAAAGACCACTGTCCCTACTCTCACATATTTTTCTTTTATTTCTTCAACTGGTGTAATTCGTCTCTCAACCACCTTATCTCCCAAAGCGCCTTTCATATTCAATAAAATTATTGGCTGATTCCAAAAGTCGCTGGGGTGTGAGATTGGGAAATAAATCAGGCACAAATTCCCAACACGCATAACCAGATTGTAAAGGCATAAAACCGCTGGTGTGAGGAATTTCGCCTTCTTTAACACCAGTTCTTATGACCAGGGCTGGGTTGGGTTGACCCCGAGTATCCAAACAATTTAAAATTAGAGAAGAATCTTTTAAAAGCTCTTCTGGTTTTAACCGTCCATCTCGCATCAAATAGTGTAACTCAACCGCGGCTCGAGCTAATTCATCTGCTCCCCCATAATCCATGGCTAAATTTAGCCGATAACGGTCAAAACTACGGGTTTCTCTTTCCAAATCGTCCAGGGCTTGCTTTACTCCCGGTGGTAATCTGTCTTTACGACCCAAGTGTTTAAAACGAACTTCATTATCAACCAATTCCCCTTTTAATTCCGAATCGGACAAAAATCGAGCGGCCAAATCCATCACATAACCAATCTGTTTTCTATCTCGCTTCCAATTTTCGGTTGACCAGGTCCAAAAAGTCAAAGTATGGATTTGCCACTGACGGCATGCCCGAGCCACTCCTCTAATCACTTCTACTCCAGCTCGATGGCCAAAATAAGAATTAAGATTTCTTTCCTGAGCGGCCCGACGATTGCCATCACAAATAACCGCTAAATGTTGTAATTTTCCTTCTGGAACTTCAAGCTCGGGAATATCTTGCCAATTGCTCTCAATTGTCTCTACCCATACCTGTAGCCCAGTTTCTTTTTTTCAGGTTGAGAAGATACTCTTTCAGGATTAACCATTTAATGTTTTCTTTCTAAAACAAAATTGCTGAAATGATTAGCCTTCATTAATCCCCCTTACGCGTCTTTGAAAAAATTCTTTTGCCGCTTTTTTGTCAATCTCGAAATCCAAAATATTGAGTTGTTCAAGACCAACCCAAAATATTTTTTCTGCTTCGTGACTAACAGGCTTCCCTTTCCATTCTTCACAAGAGAAATAATGGGTCATCTGGTTTTCAATATCGGTGTGATGAAGTAACTTGATAATGAACTTAAAATTTTGGCATTCAATTCCTAGCTCTTCTTTTAATTCTCGTTGACATGCTTCTTCAAAAGACTCACCTTGTTCGACATGGCCTCCGGGAATTACGACCTTGCCTGGGTCGGTCTTCTTATTCAATTTACGCTTTTCCATAAGAATTTTTTTATTCTTATGGACTATGAAGGCTACAACATCTACTTGCTTCACCTTGATTAACTTAATGCTTCCTTGTTAAAACAAACTCAATGCCGGCTTTTAGCTGGTCACGGGCTGGCTGGCGGGAAAGAAAGCCAAGATTTTTGTCAAAAAATTCTCTGGCTTGTTTAGTTAATTTTTCGGCCAATTTTTCGCCATATTCTAAGCTGCCACATTTGGTCATCATCTTAATCACCCACCTCACCTCAGCGGCTGTTTTCTCCCCTCTTTTCTTCTCCATAATAGCCATCAACTTTTTCTTTTCTTCGCCTTTAATCTTCCGGAAAAGATGCATCAACATAATTGTTCGCTTGCCTTCATAAATGTCGTTGCCCACCTGTCTTTTAAGACCGGCAAAATCTGAAGTCAAATCCAGCAAATCATCTTTAATCTGAAAACAACGACCTAAATATTGACCAAATTGATAAATGGTGTCCAATTGTTTTTTGCTCGCACCAACCAAAATCGCGCCCAGCCTCATCGGCCCGGCGACGGAATAGTAGGCTGTCTTGCTTTCCATAATGAAAAAGATATCTTTATCAGTTAAATCAGTTTTGTTTTCCTGAGTCCACTTAATTTCTACTGTCTGACCTAAAGTCGTTCTATTTAATATCCGATAAAATTCATCAATAATCGCCAAGGCTTTTTTAGGACCAACCACTTTGAAATTATCTCTTAAGACCTTCCACATAACGACATGAAGAGCATCACCGGCATTAATCGCTAACTCTTTACCATAAAGCCGGTGAAGCGTCGGTTTACCTCGCCTTTCCAAAGAATCATCTTCAATATCATCACGACCTAAAATCCAATCTTCAGAAATTTGCATGGCGGCAGCCGTTTTGATGGCTTTCTTCTCTGGAAATCCCATCGCCGAAGCAGTCAATAAAGTCAAAGTCGGCCGAAAATACTTGCCTTTTCTTTCCGGGTATTCACTAACTATCTTGTGATGAAAACGCACTAAAGAAGAATAACGACGGGGAATTTGACAATAATCAGGGTAGTTTATAAAAGAATCAAGATAATTTTTTATCTCTTTCCAAACTACTTCCCGCTTTTGGCCTAGAACCTGAAGGAAATCAATTTTCATTTTTCCAATCAAAGCTCAATCGGAAATTTTTGGCAGAGTTTTTTAACTGCTTGATTAATCTTTCTTAATATTTGGTCGTTGCTTTTGGCCTTTAAACCCTCTTTAATCCAACCAGCAATCAATTTCATTTCCGGTTCTTTCATACCTCTCGTGGTGACGGCTGGTGTACCCAAACGAATCCCTGAAGGCCGATAAGGTGGGGCTGGGTCATGAGGAATAGCATTGGCATTAACCACTATCCCAGCTTTTTCCAAAGCCACCGCTGCCTCTTTGCCACCAATCCCTTCTGGTCGCAAGTCAATTAGCATTAAATGATTATCCGTGCCCCCAGTCACCAGTTTAAAGCCGCAACTAACCAATTCCTCCGCTAAAACTTTGGCATTTTTTATTATCTGTTGTCCATATTTTTTAAAGGCTTTACCCTGAGCTTCAGCAAGCGCCACCGCAATACCGGCAATGGTGTGTTCATGAGGTCCACCTTGCAAACCGGGAAAAACGGCTTTATCAATTTTTAGGGCCAAATCAGGGTCTTTTGCCAATCCTTTTTTGGTAACCATAATCATCGCTCCTCTTGGACCACGCAAAGTTTTGTGGGTGGTCGTCGTGATAATATGGGCGTGAGGCACAGGTGTTGGATGAACACCGGCAATAATTAAACCAACAATATGAGCAATGTCAGACAGCAGCCAGGCGCCGACACTTTCAGCAATCTGGCCAAATTTGGCAAAATCAATCACTCGCGGATAAGCAGTCGTACCACAAACAATAATTTTGGGCCGATGCTTCTTAGCTAATTTTTCAATTTCCTCATAATCAAGCCAACCATTTTTACCAACCGAATACTGAACCGAATGAAAATATTTGCCGGAAAAAGTAATCTTGGGGTGTCCGTGAGTTAAATGACCACCAGAAGCAAGAGACATCCCCATAATCGTCTCACCCGGCTTTAACAGCGCGAAGTAGACAGCAGCATTGGCCGGACTGCCTGAATGAGGCTGAACATTAACGTGGAACACGCTGAAAAGTTTTTTAGCCCGGTTAATCGCCAACTTCTCAATTTCATCAATAATCTCATTTCCTTGATAATAACGCTTGCCCGGATAACCCTCAGCGTATTTGTGGCTCAAACAACTGCCGACCACTTTTCTTACCGCCTCCGAAGCATAATTCTCCGACGGAATCAGCATCAGCGTTTCTTGCTGCCGCTTTTGCTCTTTTTCAATCAAATCAAAAATTTCATCTTTAGCTTTTTTCTTCACTTCCCTCTAATTTTACTCCCGCTCTCCTCTGATTTGCAATTCTCTTATCGGTTCAAGATCTCGAATTAAAGGAGCCACTCTCTCCCAAATTATCTCTGCTTGTTCGTCTACCGACAAACTCCCATCAACTACTAAAAAACGGTGTCTATCATCTTCAGCCAAAAATAAATAGCCCTCTCTTACTCTCTTATGAAACTCCCATTCCTCTTTCTCCATTCTATCTTTTTCTCTATCTCTTATTCTTCCAAAACCTACTTCTACCGAAACATCAGGAAAAACCACTAAATCAGGCAAGGTTTTTTCTAAAGCAGGTAAATTGATTTCCCAAACCCGAACAACACCCAATTCTCGACCAAAACCTTGATAAGCTAAATTAGCATAAAGACAACGATCAGACACCACGATCGCTCCGCGTTCCAAACCAGGCTTGACTATTTTTCGCAAAGTTTCAGTTCTGGCTGCAGCAAAAAGATAAACTTCGGTTAATGACTCCATTTTGTTCTTACTGATTTCAGGATTAAGGAGAATATTTCTGATGGCCTCACTTATTTCTGTTCCACCTGGCTCCCTAGTTAAAACAATCTCTTTTTTCGGAAACTCCCGTCTTAACCTGGCCACTAACAACTCGCATTGGGTTGATTTTCCACAACCTTCGATGCCTTCAAAGGCAATATAAAGACTTTTTTTAAAATTGGTCATTTAATAACTTACCTCTAACTTGGTGACACCGACCACATTTAGGTTGATATAATTCTTCGGCACCAACCATCACTAAAGGATCATTAATATGAGCTGGTTGGCCATCAATATTTCTTTGAGGAAAATAGGCCGGGGCGCCACAATCTTCGCATCTTGCTTGTAAAGCTAAAATTACATCAGAAAGAGGCAGCAAAATTTCAGTTGTTCGCCAAGGACGTCTTCGAAAATCAAAATCCAGTTGACTAATAACTGTTTGTTTACCTTTTAATTTTCGCCGTGAGAGAAAATCTCTAATTTCATCAGGGTTATCTTTGCTATTAAATTGAAACTCATCAATAAAAATGATTTGAGTTTCATCATCTAAATCATCCAAACTTTCATAAAGTCCTGCCTCGATTGAAAGATCACCAATATGGGTGGTCAATCTTTCACCTGTTCTGACTGAATCGAGTCGATGTTTATAAACCGCAACATCAAAACCTTCTAAGTCTTCGGCTAACAAACAAATTGTGGTTGTTTTACCTGCTCCCATTGTTCCCAAAAGACCAATGGTGACTCCTTCTTTTGCAGATTGCGACTCGCCTATCAAGGCCAAAATTTCTTCAGCTGTTTGCCTTTGGTTAAAATTGATACTTCCTTCTACCGGTCGACAATCATTTAGAAAAGTTGTCCAATCTAAATAAGGGCCGTAAAGAGCAGCTACCTCTTTCGGGAGCTCTCTTTTATAAAGTTCAACTCTTTCTATCATTTCTTGATTTTTTTAAACTTGCTATGGCTTTTAATCCGAGCTAAAATGGCCTCAGTTACCTGCTGGCGTTTTTGTTCACCATCAACGACGACCATATACGTCCACCAATACTTGGTTACCAAAGAATGATAAGTTGCCCAAGCCATTTCCAATTTTTCTTTTTCCTCAAAAAGTTCTAAACTTCGCTTCTCTTTGGCCAGTCTTTTCAGACAAACTTCCGGATTGACTTCAATAAAAATAGTTAAATCAGGCAAAATATAATTTTTATTTAAATTAAATAACCACTCAGTACTCAAATCAACTGAACCGTAAGCGACTGAAGACCAAGCATAACGGTCAGTAATCACCAACTCGCCTTTTTTAAGCCGAGGAATAATATCAGAAGCTAAATGACAACCCCGGTCAGCGGCAAAAAGTAATTGTAAAGCCGCTGGAGGTAAAGAGCAGTATTTGCCATTCAAAACATCCTTAATTAACTTGCCAACTGGCCCATTGGTTGGCTCTTTAGTGGAAAAAACTTTGACTTTTTCTTGAAGCAAAGCTTTGGTCACCAAACGAACTTGGGTACTTAAACCACAACCATCAAGCCCCGCAATGGCTACAAAAAAGCCCGGATAATTATGAATTTTCATTACCTGCCCTAATTAAGTAATACTATTTATAATAAAGGGAGTCAACTAGAAAAAAGAGGCTCAAACTCACTCTTTAGCCAATTTCTCGGCGGCAAAACCAAACTCTTGCAAGACAACTGGGTCATCACTTCGATAGGTTCTTCTTTCAAATTCTAATTTTCCAATTCGCTGTAAAAATCTCTCCATCTCGCCCTTTCTCACATCTGAACCGTAAATATGAAAGCTATCGGAAATATCCACATAGCGTCCGGCTTCCACACGACGGCCTGAAATCTCAGAAATCTGCTGAGCCATTTGCTTTTGTAACTCAGTCACCGCAAACATATTCATAAAAGCGGCCTTTAAAGCATCACGGGAACGCCAATTAGTATTCATTTCTAAAAGGTATAAATCTTCTTCTGATTTAACCACCCTACACCAAATTCTTTGCAAACAAGGTGGTTCGTGGTGGATAGCGTCATTTAAAGGATTCCAAGTAATAGCTTGGGCTCTTCTTGAATGAGGTGCTTGGGCCAATTTTTTCGATAAAGCCTCAATTTGATCAACTCTTGGCAGCTCAATTTCCTTACCAACTAAAGCTTTAATATTTTTCCAACCATCCACCCCAGGCCAATTAAACAAACGGTCGTGGTAACTATAACTCCAACCGCCTTCTTTTACCCGAGCATCATGAACACCAGCGACAACCTCCTGGGTATAAATTGCCAAACCCTCCAAGCCATCTGGAAAATCCTTATGGATTCTCGGCTCAGTCAAAGGTGAAGCAACCGTAATCATCATTGTCGCGTCTCTGCTCTCCGGGTCTTCTGGTTGGTCGTATTCTGTCGGAATGAGAGTACCAAATTCCCAAGTCGCCAAAACTGCGTTTTCCCAAGCTTCAGGCAAATTTTCTCCATAAACAGAAATAGAAGGAATTTCGCCCGGTCTCAAATTCTCTTTATTTGTAAAAATTAGCCTTTCTTTTAAAGACACCATCCTTCTTTTCCGGGCAGGAAATTTATAAGAAGTTATTTAAAGATAACAAAAACAAAGACTAATCGTCAAGAAGCAAAACTGACTCTATCTCTTTTTCAAGTTCTTCTACTGACCCATTGTTTTTTACTTTAAAATCAGCCATTTGCAGACAGGCATCAATGTTTCGGCCTTCGGCGTTTTTGTCTCTTTCTTCCATGGCTAAAAACTCCTCCCAAGCTTTGGGGTCACCCTCGCGGTTACGTTCAGCCATTCTTTAAAAACGGATTTTAGGATCAGCCAAAACTGCCACCAGACAAAAACCGGGCTGCTGCTTCAAAAACTTAACTTCTGCCACGGCTCTAATAGCATCTACCACAGCCCGCTTTTGACCAGAATTGATAACTTTCTCCCAAGCTCTCTTGGCCCAAATGTCAGCGCCGTGTTTTTGACGCAGTTCGCCAGCTGTTTTTTGTAAATTCTCTCGGGTAATTTTCTGACCACATTGTCTTATTTCCTCTCGGATTTCATCTGGGGTTGAAGAATAAAAAAAGCTGTGCTTTCTAACCAAATATTCAATCGCCGTTCCCTTGCCAGCACAAGGTAAGCCAACAAAACCAAAAACCAATTCAGGCCCTTTTTCAAACTCAGGCTTTCTCTCAACCATCATCCTTTTTTGGGTTCCTTCCCGAAGAGTCCTTCGACCCACTGGGTTTTCTCCACGACGCCCAATCACATTTAGGCCAACGGCTGCAACTGTAAAATTGCTTGGCTTTTTTAGTTTTTTTAATGACGATGTCAGCCTGACATTTGGGGCATTTTATCCCTTCCACTTTGGGGGTAAAAGGAGCAGTGTATTTACAGTCTGGAAACCTTGAACAGGAAATAAACTTACCAAACCGACCCACCCGAATGACTAATTTTCCTTTTTTGCATTGAGGACAATTTTCACCAGTAGCTTCAGTCGGAACTTTGACCCTTTCGGCCACTCTAGTCACCCCAGCTAATTTTTGTTCAAAAGGCTCGTAAAACTCACGAATTACCGGCACCCATTGTTGTTTACCATTAGCAATCTCGTCCAAATCATCTTCCATTTTGGCGGTAAATTGATAATCCATAATTTTAGGGAAATACTCCACTAAAAAATCACTAACAGTAGTTCCCAAAAGTGTTGGTTGAAATTTCCCTTCTTGTTTTTCAACATATTGACGTCCTTGAATTGTCCAAATTATTGGTGCATAAGTTGAAGGCCGACCAATACCCTTTTCCTCTAAGACTTTAATCAAGGTGGCTTCGGTGTATCTTGGTGGCGGTTGGGTAAATTTTTGCTCAGGCTTAACTTTAATTAAATCAAGCTCATCATCCTTTTTTAATCCTGGCAATTCTGCCTCTTTATCTTTCTGGCTCTCGGGCTTTCTACTTTTTTCATAAACCACTAACCAACCGTTAAATTTCATTACCTTACCTTCGGCTCGTAAAAGATAAACATGTTTTTTTCCCTCAGCTTGAATATCAATTTTAGTTGCATCCCAAATCGCGGCGGTCATCTGAGAAGCCACGGCTCGTTTCCAAATCAACTCGTAAAGCCGCTGCTCATCCCGACGTATCTGCTGTCTCTCAGCCTGAACCTCAACATCTGTTGGTCTGATGGCCTCATGAGCTTCTTGGGCCACTTTTGACTTAATTTTGTAAAACCTGGGTTTTTCAGGCAAATACTTTTCTCCGTAAGTGTTTTTAATATAAACCCTTAAAGCTGTAATCGCTTGGCTCGCCAATGTGACAGAATCAGTTCGATGATAAGTAATTAAACCTTTTTCATAAAGAGATTGAGCCGCCCGCATCGTTCTTCGGCCAGAAAAACGCAACAATTGAGCCGACCGTTGCTGCATAGTTGAAGTGGTAAAAGGCGGCACTGGGTTTCGAAAAACCTCTTTTTTCTCAACCTGGGCAACTCCATAACCTGCCCTTTTCAACTCATCGACAATTTGGTCTGCCTGAGTCTTATTTTCAACTTTTGCCCTCTTGCCATTAACTTTGGCCAATTGGGCTAAAAAGGTTTGGGCTTGGCCAGCTTTTTTCAGTTTTGCCCAAATCTCCCAATATTCCTCGGGAACAAATTTTTCTCTCTCTCGCTCCCGGTCAACAATCAGCCGGACAGCCACTGATTGAACCCGACCAGCTGATAAACCCCGCCGGATTTTCCGCCATAAAAGCGGCGAAAGCTTATAACCAACCAAACGATCAAGCACTCTCCTGGCTTGCTGAGCATCCACCAATTGCATGTTAATTAAGCCGGGATGAGCCAAGGCTTTTTTAATAGCTGATTTGGTAATTTCGTGGAAAGTAATCCGCCCCAGGTTTTTGGCAGGAATTTTTAAAATTTGCCCTACATGCCAAGCAATGGCTTCGCCTTCACGATCCGGGTCAGTGGCCAAAAAAATTTTTGATGCTTTTTTGGCACCAAGCTTTAATTTTTTTATTGCTTCCTTTTTGTTAGCCACTAACAAATATTCCGGTTTAAAATCATGATCCACATCCACCCCCAACTTGCTTTTTGGCAAATCACGAATGTGACCCATGGTGGCTACCACCTGATAATCTTTGCCTAAAAAGGCAGTTAGAGTTTTTGATTTTGTTGGACTTTCAACGATAATTAAACTTTTTTTTGCCATGGTTTTTAATATACCATATTATACTATTACACTATTTGCCTCTACACAACCTTATCTTGTTTTGTACCAACGATAAAGTTCTAAAGCATTGAGTAATTTTTGTAATCGGAAATTTAGCACTCTCAACCTTTTTCACGCAACCAAATGAAAAGCGAAAACTAGCTTTGTTCCATTAAAAAGCTTCCAAGACTTTTTTGACAATCGGGGCGGCGACATCAGAACCCTCACCACCAGCTTCAACCAAAACGGTGACAACAATTTCAGGGTCATCTGCCGGCGCAAAAGCGGTCAACCAAGCATGGGTTCTGTCTTGGGGGTCACCAAATTCAGCCGTACCCGTCTTGCAAGCCACTTGGGGCTGAAAATTGAAAAGTGGCCAAGCTGTCCCCCCTGGCAAACAAGCTTCTTTCATTCCCTCTTTAATTAACTTTAAAGTTTCTTGCTTTAACCGCAAATCTTGACACTCCGGTTGAATTGACGAGTCTAAAATTTTGGGTTGGCAAAGTTTGCCATTATTAGCAATAACGCTGGTCATCATATTGACCTGGAGTGGTGTAGTCAAAAGATCGGCTTGGCCAATGGCAAAATGGTAAGTGTTACCCAAAAACCAACGTTCACCAGTGGTTTCTTCCTTCCAATCAGGATCCGGCACCAAACCCTCCGACTCGGAGGGCAGATCAATCTCTGTTTTTCTCCCTAAACCAAATGATTTTCCCCAGGCCGCTAGTCTTCTGACGCCCACCCACTCACCCACTTTATAAAAAAAGGTGTCAGTTGACCTTTTGATAGCTTTAACAAGATCAATCTCACCCTCGGTTCTGCCGTACTGAGTAAAATACCAGTTGGTATAAGTGTATTCACCTATCTGAATAAAACCTTTATCCTCATAGGTTGTTTCGGCGTTAACTTTACCTTCCTCAATACCCGCCGCACTGGTGACAATTTTAAAAACCGAACCAGGTGGATAGGCACCCCCAATGGCTCGATTAAAAAACAACTTTTTTTCATCAACCAAATCCCCGGCGGTGATTTTGTTTGGATCAAAGGCTGGTGAAGAAACTAAAGCCAAAACTTGACCAGTTTTGGCTTCAGTAGCCACGACCGCACCTGACCTGCCCTCTAAAGCTTCAAAAGCCACTCGGGAAAGCTCAACATCAATCGTTAAATGAAGGTCTTCACCGGCAATCGGCTCAGTTTTGCCCATTTCTCTAATTTGATTGCCGTTAGCATCGACTTCAAAAATTTCGCCTCCATTTTGGCCTCTTAATTTTTCCTCATACTTTTGCTCAATACCGGTCCGGCCGAGTAAATCACCCAGTTGATATATACCTTTTTCGACCTCCTCCTGACTCGCCTCGCCTAAATAGCCTAAAACATGAGCTAGGCTTTTGCCAAAAGGATAATCACGGCCAACATCCACTCTAAGTCTATCCAAATCTTGCCCACCTTGAACTTCAATTTTTAAAGCCTCATCACGAGAAATTGTTTGAAAACAGCCAGAAACCTGATTTTGACACTCCGATCGTTCCAAGCGGAACACGGGCACGTTTCTAACCAGCGGTTTTTTGTTTCGATCAAAAATGATACCTCTCGGAGCTGGATTAACAATTTTTTTAATCCGGTTGCCTTCAGCAATCTGGCGGTTTTGGACACCGAAAATAATTTGCAATTCAAAAAGCCGGCCTAATAAAATCAAAACGCCGATTAATAAAATTCCATAAAAAAGAAAAATTCGGTTTAAATTTTTAATCTAACACCCCCTTTAAAATCCTGAAAATATTTCATCAATGGTCTGGCAGCATAAACCAAAACGACCAGCACCAGCCCTGGTAACCAATTCCAGTGATGATAAACAATCCGATTGAAAAACATCGCAAAAAAGAAAACAAAAAAAAGCAATAAGAAGGGGCGAGATGGATCAAGACGGCGACGATATAAAAACAAAACAAAACTGAAAATTAAAAATAAAAAACTACTCAGTCCTAAGGGAGTACCTGAAGCCAAATCAAGCAAAAACCCCGACCAAAAAGCCAAAAAAGCACTGACTTTGCCTGGGTTAACTAACGCAACTAGAATAACCAAAAGCAATAGTAAATTTAGGGACAAAAAAGTTCCCTGTAATAGAGCTAAAACAAGAGTCACTGGTAACAAAATCAAAAAATTCTTCATGATTTAATAACCACAAAGACAACACTTAAACTTTGATAATCAACTAAAGGAGAAAGCCGCGCTTTGCGGTAAATCGCCGCTGTTTCAGGCAATACCTCTTCAATTTGGCCAATCACCAAATCAGGTAGCCAATCGGCGCTGGTGACAACCAAGTCTCCTGATTGAATATCTTCTTGCTGTAAGACTTTATCTAAAATTAATTTTTGACCAGGCAAACTGGTTAAAATACCTTTTGCCTGAACACCACGGTCTGATTTGACCACCACCGGAATTTTTATATTGGGAGTAATTGGTAAAGTCACCAAACAAGAGTGAGCCTCAACCGAATCAACCCGACCCACCAAAATATTCTCAGAAACAACCATCATCCCTTGTTTGACACCGTCTTTTTCACCCTTATCTAATCTCATTTGACCGGAAAGACCAACTACTTTGGCTGGCAAAAACTTCCAACTTGGCGGTAAAGGCGCACCCAACAGCTTTCTCATTCTTTCATTTTCTTCCAAACATGAAGCCAACTGGTTTCCGTCAACCGCTAATTGTCTTAATTTTCCTTCCAACTTCAAAATTTGTTCTTCTTGTTTTTGCCCACTGGTGAAAAAATCTAACTCTTTAACAGCTGAAAGTTTAAAACCATAAATTTTTTCTTCAATTCCTAAAACCGGCCGTTCCAACCAACCCCTGACTGTCTTTAACCAACCACGACGGTCAAAATAAAACATCAGCAAGGAAAGAAAACCAAGTAGCAAAAACCAAAAAAATTCTTTTTTCAACCCACTTTTCATACCTCTATTTTCGCTTTTTTCTTAATCTCAAAAATTCTTCCCGCGTCCAGCCTGCGTGGCTAATAATGTTATGAAACGTACCTGGTTTTAAATTTTTACCTTTATGATAAGGAATGGTGACCCGCTTTTTGCTTCTGGGGTGCTTGAGGGTTATGTGACTCCCCTTGCGAGTATAGACTAAAAAACCTTCTTTTTTTAAAATCTTTAAAAGCTCGTTGCTCTTAACTTGAGGAGGTTTACTCATAAAGAAACAGCGAGTTTTGGGTAGGAAACGGTAATTTTACTTGCTCTTTCTTCTTTAGACCGAGGGGCCTTTTTCCCATCTAGCCGAAAACTTTCAAGATGAGATTCAATGGCTTCGGCAATATTTTTTTGAGCCTCCTGTAATGTATCTCCTTGAGAAAAACAACCTGGTAAAGAGGGAACAGAAACAGAGTAACCTCCGTCGGCTTCTTTAATATAAATAGCAGTGTATTTTAATTGTTTAGCCATACATAAGAAATTCTACCACAAAATTGCCATCAGAACAATCAGTTTTTATCTTAATCCGCCGGTCACCCGAACTTTTTTCAAAAGTTCTGGGTCGTCTAAAACTTTGCCGCAACCACGGACAACGGCGGTCATCGGGTCATCGGCCACCCAAACCGGCATTTTCGTTTCTTCAGCAATCAACTTATCCAAACCAATAATCTGGGCGCCGCCGCCACAAAGAGTAACCCCTCGAACAACAATATCAGCCATCAATTCTGGCGGAGTCTCTTCAATCACATCAGAAATTTGGTCAAGAATTTGACGGATTACCGGCGCAATTGCCTCTCTCACCTCATTCATACCAATTCTAATTGATTTGGGTAAACCCGTCTCCAAGTCTCTACCCCGAGCAACCATCTGTCTTTCTTTACTCTGCAACTCGTTGGTGCGGGGCAGGGCTGAACCCAACTGAATTTTTATTTCTTCAGCCGTTGCTTCACCTAAAAGCAAAGAGTGTTTTAACCGCAGATAGGAAATCACTGCTTCGTCCATCTCGTCGCCAGCTACCCTTAAACAGCGTTCAATGACGATCCCTCCTAAAGAAATAACGGCAATTTCGGTGGTGCCACCACCAACATCAATAATTAAAATTCCATCAGGCTCAGTAATAGGCAAACCAATGCCAATAGCCGCCGCCATCGGCTCTTCAATCAGAAAGGCTTTTCTGGCACCAGCTGACAAACAAGCATCCTGAACCGCTCTTCGTTCCACTTCGGTAACGCCTGAAGGAATACCGACCACCACCTTTGGCTTAGGAATTTTCGGTAACCAACCACCACCTTGATGAATTTCGCGGATATAATGAGTCAACATTGCCTCGGTGGCATCAAAATCAGCAATCACTCCATCACGCAAGGGTTTAATTACCTCAATTAAAGCCGGCGTTTTGCCAATCATTTTTTTTGCCTTCAAACCTATGGCCAAAATCTCTTTTGACTTTTTTTGCCGAGCCACCACCGAAGGTTCACGGATGACAATCCCCTTGCCTTTCACCAAAACTTTGGTGTTGGCTGTGCCTAAATCAATGCCAACATCGTAAGAAACAAGCGAAAAAAGACTATCTAACATTGACTGAAGTATATCACAAATGCTAAGCTGGGGCGATGAAGGTCGCCTCCATCTGCACCAAAATCATCAAAAATTCTTTTTATCTCCTTTTTCTTCTAGTCCCCTTGGTTTTAACCCCCTTCAATTACGAGCTTTTTGAGTTCAACAAAATGTTGGTTGTTTATCTTCTTACCACGGTGATTGTTGCCAGTTGGCTGATAAAAATGGTGGCGAGTAAAAAAGTTATTTGCCTAAAAACAATTTTGGATATTCCTTTATGTCTCTTTCTTTTTTCCCAAATTCTGGCCACTATCTTTTCTATTGATCGTCACACTTCTTGGTGGGGTTATTATTCTCGTTTTAATGGCGGTCTCCTTTCAACCATCAGTTATTTCCTACTGTATTACGCTTTTGTTAGCAACATGAGCAAATCTGCCATTCAGCGAACACTTCGCGTGGCGCTTATCAGCACTGGCTTGGTGGCTAGTTACGGCATAGCTGAGCATTATGGCATTGACGCCCAATATTGGGTTCAAGATGTCAAAAACCGAGTTTTTTCCACCTTAGGCCAACCCAACTGGCTGGCGGCCTACCTGGTCGCGCTCATACCTCTTACGTGGGCATTCGCGCTCCACCGGAAGCTCGAATCAAGAAACTCAAATCAGGAATTCATTCTTTATTCTCTATTCTTTATTCTTTATTCCTGTCTTCTTTTTACCAAGTCTCGCTCCGGACTTTTGGGTTTTGGGGCCAGCTTTCTCGTTTTTTGGTCCGCCAGCTGGAAGCGCAACTTAAAACCTTTTGCCATTTTTACTCTTGCGTTTTTAATTTTGAGTTTTATTATCGGCACACCTTGGACACCCAGCCTTAAAGCCCTAACTATCAAAAAACAACCTATCAGCCAACCACAACCCACACCTGGGCCATCACCCATTCTAATCAGTGAATCCAGTGATATCCGCAAAGTGGTCTGGCAAGGTGCTGTAGAAATCTGGAAAAACCATCCAATTTTTGGCACTGGC
>DATLBE010000041.1:0-6219 GCA_035527075.1 Nevskiaceae bacterium
TTCTTCTGCTTCAAGATTAGCCTTTACCCACCATTCTGGACTGCCATAGCGAGGCCGAGCTAACTTTTCCAAAACCACCTTTACACCCTGACGAACCAACTCAGCCATACTTGTTTTGTACTCTGCCGCCAAATATTTCAAAGCTTTCCAATCCTCTTCAAGCAAAGCAACATTGGTGGTAACATAATCTGTTTTAGTAGCCATGTTGACTGAATAGTACAATTATACAATTGTATTATCAAGAGGCAATTAAGGAGGGATCTATTTTTAAGACCTGTCGCTTCCGGGTGCTGTTTTTTTTATTACCCCGGGAATTTGGAAATATTTCTCACCAGCCTCCTTCCACGCTGGGCAATATTCTTTTTATGCCTTCTGAGCAGGAGCGGATGTCTGGTGGCGATCCTGGCTTAATTCGACCCGAGCTCTCTTTCCCTCAATTTCGGCCATAGCCCCTTCTTTTATTTCCTTTATTACTTCTTCAAACCCTTCTTTAGACAGAGGAGGATGCCCCGGCTTCTCCCAAGGCCTGTAGATTTCAACCAGCCTTCCCAAATTTTTCACCTCCTTCCTGAAAAAAACTCTTATAATAAAAATTATAACACAACCGTCAATAATTTCGCAGTTCGACAGCGGGAAAGGATCTTTTGGCAACCTTAAGAAATTCTTCCAATTGCTCTCGTCCAAAAGGCTTCTTTTCCTCAAATTTTGGGTCAAGGCAATTTTTGGGTTGGAAATTTTGCCAAAACCAGCTAATTTTCTTTTGGCCGACCAGCTTTTTCAACTGTTTTGCCATTTCTACTAGTTTTTCTTTGTCGTGAATTCCTGGCACAATCGTCGTTCGCACTTCAAAAGGAATTTTGGACTTCAAAAGCAATTTTAAACTTAATACCCAAATTGCCGGGTCAAAGCCTTCAATGCCAATTGCTTTCCGATGGTACCCATCAAGCGGGGCTTTAAAATCTAAGGCGACATAATCAAGCAAATTTTTTTTCAAGAGACGCGCCAGAGGTTTAGGGAATGAACCATTGGTATCCAGTTTGATTTTATAACCTAGTTTTTTAACCTTAGCCATAAAATCTGCCAAATCTGGTTGAAGAAGTGGTTCGCCCCCAGTCATTACCACCCCATCAAGGACTTTTTTTCTTTTTTTTAAAAAACTCAAAACAGTTCGTTGGGAAATTGTTGGTAGAGTACCCAAAACTAAATCGCGATTGTGACAATAGGGGCAAGTAAAATTACAACCTTTGGTAAAAACAATAGCAGCAATGCGGCCAGGAAAGTCAATCAAACTCACTTTCTGCAAACCACCAATTTTCATCTCATTGGACTTTAAATACTTTTCTGTCCTCAAACTCCGACTGTTTACCTGGATTCCATTGCTGGACTGGGCGCAAATAACCAACGATTCTTGAAAAAACTTCAGTGCTTGAACCGCACTCTGGGCAAACTGGTTGTTCGCCTTTCAAATAGCCATGAGACTGGCAAACACTAAATGTAGGTGTAAGGGTGTAATAAGGCAAATGGTAATTTTCAGCAATTCTTTTCACCAAAAGTTTGGCTGTTTCCCCATTTGGCAAGCTTTCCCCTAAAAATCCGTGGACAACGGTATTATGAACAAAAACTAACGAATTTTTTCCAGCCAAATAATTGTGATTTTTCCTAGTCATTAAATCATAAAATTTATTCTCTTTAACATCAATTTTAGAAACCTCTTTAACTCTTACTACTGGAAGACGACGTTTTTTTCTGTTTGATAAATATTTTTTTATTCTAAATGATTTAGAACTTCTAAATTTATCCTTTATTTCAGTAACTTGATAAGAGGGAATTCGCAAGCGCCAACTATCAACTTCATTTTCTCTTTTATTTATCTTTTTAACTTTGCTCACCATGATGCCTGCCTGACTGCAAATTTCTAAAATATCATCTGCCAACCGAGAAGAAACTGTGTAATACTCAAAATCTCCATCTCTTTTGCTAATAGATCCATCACTATCCACCAAGCCAGTTAAAAGAGAAAAAATATTTTCTTTATTTAAATTTTCCTTTATCTTTTGGGGAATAGATATATTGTAAACTTTTTTCCCTGTTTTAAAACCATATTTAAAGAAAAATTCTGAAATTTCTTTCTTAGAAGTAGTCAATTCCCTCAATACTTTACTTCGTTTATCATTTTGAATGACTTTTACTTCTGCTTGAAAATATTTTGATAGAATTGCTTTTGCTTTTTCCAATACCTTTCGAATCTCGCTGTGGAAACGAACTTTGTATCTTTTCAACTTATTCCCTCCCTTATTGTCGATAAACTCTGAAATGCACCCGTCACCAATAAAAAACCCAATCAACCACATTAAATCGTTATTTAATTTTGTCTGTCTGTTTGAATAGAGATTATCAGAATTCTGGAGAATATAATCGCCAGTTCTTAAAGCATCAGCTCTTTTTTCTACTACTTTATACTTAAATAAAATACTATATTGCTTCCTACAATCGGGGTTATATCTTAAATGAGCAGCAAAACTTTTTATATTTTTTACTTTTTTCTTACAAATCGGGCAAACAGTGTCTACCTGAATTTTCTCTAAGACAAAAAATGGGTGCCAATCAGAAGTAACAATATCTAAAGCTCTTTCTCCTCTAACTTTAATTTTGTTTTTGTTTTTGACATCAACCGTGACGGCGTCAATAATCTCGTCCCACTCGCTTATCCTTTTTTCTAAATTATAACTTAAAGCTTTAATTGGCTTAAGTTTTTCAAAATTCTTCACTATATACTCTATGTTTAGCAAACCTTTATTGGTCAAAACTTTGTTACCTGCCTCTACACATCCGCCGGTATATTTAGTTTGCAATTCATCTTGAAGCTCCAAAGCTTCAAAAATATCGTCAGTGTAACCCACCGGCAATTGGGTGGAATTGGTATAATAGGGTTTGGCGCCGTTTTTTTTGATTTCCTTCTCATTAGCTACCTTAATTTTTGGATAAAGCTTTTTATCCAAAGTAGCAAAACGATAGGTTGTTCCTTCAGCCGGGGTGGCTTCCAAATTAAAAAGTTCGTTGTCCTCTTTTTGATAATTAGCAATTTTGGCCCGCATAAAATCCAAAACCTTAACCGCAAATCTTTTGCCTTTATCACTGCCAATATCAAGGTTGAAAAGATTAAGAAGGGCCTCATTCATACCGTGAACGCCAATCGTATTGAAATGATTTTTCCAATAGCCACCAAAACGTTTTTTAATTGCCGCAAGATAAAACCTGGTATAAGGATAAAGTCCTTGTTCGGTCAGCCTTTCCAAAACCTGTCTTTTGGTCAAAAGACTGTTGCGGGCAATTTCCATCAAGCTTAAAAGGCGCTCCAAAAATTCCTTTTCATTTTTAGTCAAAAACCCTATTCGGGCCATGTTAATCGTCACCACCCCAATCGAACCAGTGAGAGGATTGGCGCCAAAAAGTCCACCCCCCCTTTTCCGCAACTCTTTGTTTGATAAACGAAGTCGACAGCACATCGACCTCACCTCTTCGGGTTTCATGTCAGAATTGACAAAATTGGAAAAATAAGGAATGCCATATTTGGCGGTCATATCCCAAACCGGCTCTAAAGTCGGACTGCCCCAATCAAAATCATTCGTAATATTATAAGTGGGAATAGGGAAAGTAAATACCCGACCCTCAGCGTCTCCCTCAGCCATCACTTCAGCAAAAGCCCGGTTAATCATACCCATCTCTTTTTGAAAATCACCGTATTTTTTGTTAATCGGTTCTCCACCAACAATGGCGGCTTGGTCTTTTAATGTCACTGGCGGTGCCAAATCAAGAGTGACATTACTGAAAGGTGTTTGAAAACCGACCCTGGTTGGCACATTCATATTAAAGATAAAACCTTGCATTGCTTGCTTAACTTTTTTGTAATTCAGTTTATCCGCCCAAACAAAAGGAGCAAGCAAAGTATCGAAATTAGAAAAAGCATTCGCTCCCGCACTTTCCCCTTGAAGCGTGTAAAAGAAATTGACCAGCTGACCTAAAGCAGTGTTTAAATGCCTGGCTGGGGCTGAAGCCACCTTACCGGGTACCCCTCTAAATCCTTTAACTAGCAAATCATACAAATCCCAGCCCATACAATAAGGGGCTAAAATATACAAATCATGAATATGAAGATCGCCAGAAAGATAAGCATTTCTAGCCTCTTTAGGATAAACTTTGTTTAACCAGTAAGTTTTGGAAATCTCGGAAGCAACGTGGTTGTTTAGCCCCTGAAGCGAATAAGCCATGTTGCTGTTCTCTTTAATCCGCCAGTCACTACCGTTAATATAGTTGCCCACTAATTCATCAGAGTCAATTAAAGATTTGACATCCCGAAGTTTAGTGTGAAGATCTCGATAGAGAATATAGGCTTTGGCCGTGGTGTAATGGCCATGTCTCATCAAAACCTTCTCGACAATATCCTGGATTTGTTCAACGGTGGCAACAGCTTGGCCTCCAAATCTGTTCCCCAAAATCTTAACCACTTTATCAGAAAGATATTTAGCCCTTTGCTTGTCTTTGCCACCAACAGATTCGGCTGCTTTCCAAATGGCGTTGGTGATTTTCCTTTGATTAAAAGGAACAATCCGACCGTCTCGTTTTTTAACTTTTTTAATACTCATAGAAAACCTTGCCTGCCCGGCAGGAGCTTGCTAATTATTCAAAGATAAAATATGATAGCAACGGGCACCCCAAAGTTGTCAACCACCAATTAATTAGTCAGACTGTATCATCAAGATTATTTACACCGATAAACCTTGTTTTTCTATTCTTTTAAAACCTCTGTCACTTGCTCGTAGGCCCGCCGAGAGTAAGAAAGAGCGTCGTCAACAGCAGTCTGGGCTGATTCATCAACCTTTTCTTTAATCTCTAAAAGCAACTCTTCGTGTTTCAAAGATGCTTTGGTCATCTTTTCCAAAAAAGCAATGGTATCTTTTCCTTTTTCTCGAGCCATTTTTTCTTGGCTAACAGCCTTTTCCAAATACTTCTCAGCTTTGGTCAGGGTGGTAACGCCCAATTCTTTCTTCCCCCCTTCAATTAAATTTTTGGCTGCCCCAATTCTTTTATCAGCAAACAACAAAAAAAGCTCGGCTTTTTTAAGTGGGTCAGTGGTAAAAAAGACCAAAATTCTGTCTCTAATCATCTTAATTGGGTAAAGAAAGTGGTCAGGCAAAATTCCTGGATATGGTAAGTAATAATCTGCCGGAGTTTGGCCGCTTTCAGTTGCCGCCGGAAGAATTTGGTAACTCTCGCTGGTAATTTGTTCTTCAGGCTGATGAGTCTGGGCTGAAGTCCGCAAAACCGAAGTCGCCAAAATCCCAAAAGCAAAAATCAAAACCGCAGTAATCAAAACCGCTTTTTTAAACATTTTTTTTCACCTCCCTCCTTTCAGCTTTATTTATCTAAATAGAATCACTGGCCAGGACCAAAAAACATGCAATAAAATACTGGCAACAATGTTATTCGTCCGGCTAAAAACAAAACCAGAAGCCAAACTAAAAATAAAAACAAAAACTAAATAGACCAACATCAACCAGGGTGTGTAACCCAAAACAAAAATAGCCACTGGTAAATAAACTAAAACAAAAAGCAAAGAAGACAAAAAATTAGCTCGCCACGCCTTTTTCCAAAAATGCCTTAGCCGGTTAAAAATATAACCTCGAAAAACAATTTCCTCAGAAATAGCGGTGGCAAAAGAAAGGACAATCGCGGCTAAAAAACTCAACAAGCTGAATTCTGAAGTCGTCAACTGAAAACCTTTAAAGGCCAAAACGTTGGTTAAAAGCCCTTCTAAAATGAAAACAATCCCCAAACCAATCCCCCAATAAAAAGCTGGGAGCAAATTTTTTTTAGTGATCCCTACTGAGGTTAACGGTTGCTTCTCAATCTTTTTTATTAACCAAAAAGTAGGTACAAGCCAAACAATCGGTTTTAAAATTAGCTCACTTACCCAAACTGGCGGTTCAGGCAGATAACGATAAAAAGTCCAAAAAATGAAAATAAAGGAAAATAAAGCTAAAACGTGTTTAGGAAAAAGTTTTTCTCGATGTAAGATTTTATCAAAAATCATCTCGTTTTATAGAATAACTTCTTAAATAGTATAATATCATCAATAATTATACCAGAATGGCAAAACCAAAAAAGAAAAAAAGGAAAGAAAAGCTGAAAAAGTTTCTTAAACATCACCGGATGCTTGTT
>DATLBE010000042.1:0-3936 GCA_035527075.1 Nevskiaceae bacterium
AAAAATAGGTGACCTCAACCGAACTTGAATCCTGAATTGGCACTTCCACCAAAAAACCAAAAGAAGCCTTACCATGAAGGCTGTCTTGATCAATTTTTTCCTCATCAATTTCTTCTCCGTTAATCAAAATGCTCACTAACCGACTGCCCAAAGGTGTCAAAATCCGCAAATAATTTTTATAGCGACCAGCCGGAAAATTTTCAGTAAGACTGTTGTTTTGATAATCAATTTTTAATTTTTCCTCAACTTGGCCATCGGAAAGAAACTTCACCTGATGAGCAATATTTCTTTGAACAAAAAAATTGGCTTTATTGACACCAAGATTACTTTCAACAAGCATTAAGTAATCAAGAAAACAGCTTTCCGAGGAAATTTGACAAGCAATTTCTTTAATTCGGCCATCCCACCCCAAGTCAGCCACCACCGCCATTGTTTCAGGGTAGCTAAAGTAGACCAATAAATCTTTTGCCTCTAATGAGTGATGGATTTCTATAAGGATTCCAGCTCCAGTTTTGGTATCCATGGTTTTCAATTTTTCAAACAAAGTTCTGCTTAAACTGCCTAAAAAATCCTGTTTTTTGGTCGAACCAGGGAAAAAGCCTATCTCAGAATAATACTCAGCTTTTTCAAAAAGATTTTTCGCATTAATTTTTTCGTTAAAATCAATCATTTCTATTTCTCCAATGGCGCCAAGAACTCTCTGGACCAAAAAAAGATTAATGCCCAAAACTCCATCCACGACTTCGCCCGTTTCTTTTTCCAAAAACCAGGCCGCCCGTTTGGCTGAGGTGGGAAAATGAGGATCCCAATTAGAATCTCGTAAAAACCAGCCAGCTTCACCTAAATATTTTTTCAAAGCTGCCGGTGGTTCAACATAACCTTTAAGTTGGCCATCAGCACTGTAAACATCTCTCACTTCAAAAGCCAACAATTTGCCTTGATCAAACTTAAGTAAAGCAAAAGAGCCAATAAAACCCCCGGTCGGTCGCAATTCAGAATTGTTTTGAAAAAGAACCAAATAAGTCTTTTTGCCGTTCACACCTGTTAACTCCGGAATAAGCTGAATCCCCTTTTTTGCCTGAGAAATTAACTGCCTGGCATAAGGTAAACTCAAAGTCAGTTCAACTGGTTGAAAAGGTAACTTTTGATTTTTAAGATCAGCCTCAATTAAAGAAAGCTGGCGATAACTGTAATCAAATTCCCTTACTGCTTCGGCTGTTAAGCCAGTTACATTACCAGAAACATTTTGAAAAATGACTTTGACCAACTGATTAATTTTTTCTGCAGCCAAACCTGTGTGAGCCAATCCTTCGGCAGCCGCAGCGCCTAGATAAAATAATCTCTGAGATGTTAAAGTTTTGTCCTCTTGACCCAAAAGAGAAAAAACGGGTGTATATTTTTGAACTATTTGTTCAGCCCGTTTAAAAGAAGTAAAAGCTTGCTGAGCTTTTTTCTGCCCCCGACTGAAATCGGCCTGTAAAAAAGATTGATAGGCTTTTTTAAAACTAAACCATCCCCAAAGACTATTAAACAATAAAAAAAGAAATGGCGAAAATAAAAGGAAAAAAATTAGCAAGCCAACCAATAAAGAAAATGAAAACCGCCGAGGAGGTTTTTTGGGGCTTAGTTTTTGGGAAATTTTTTTCTCTGACTTTGATTCAAAAAACTTCAACGTTTGTCTAATCCCCTCTTTTAAATCTGTTTTTACTTTCCAGTTTAATTTTTTTTGACTTTCAACCGCTGCTTTTACTGGATAAACTTTTTTTTCTTTTTCTGGTGCCACATATTCTATTCCCAACTCCCGCTGACTTTGTTTTTGCAACTGATGAGCTAAATCCAAAGCTGAAACCTTTTCCTGATTCACCAAATAAAAAGACTTATCTTCAGCCCACTCAACAAACATCGCTTTGGTTAAACCATAGACAATATCGGCAACAAAAGTGGGATGAATTTCGTCAGCGCCAGTGCCAGGAATTTTTAAGGGAAAGCCAAAAACAGCCGCTTTAATTAATTGAACTAATAAGCTTTTATTATCAAGATTCATTCTTGGTCCATAAACATCAGCGATATAAACAGTCTTGACATTAACCTGGTCAAAAGGAAAACCATTCTTTTTTTCTAGCCTTCTTATCTCCAACATTTTTGCTCCTGTTTGTTTTGCCAAAACCATAAGATTTTCTGTCACCTTTTTAAGTCCGGTCAAATGAAAAATATACTTCGCTGTCATGATGCCTTGAAGAGGCTTCTTCAAATCGTGTTGGTAAAAAGTAAAATCTTTTGAAGATAAACAATTTTTCAAATTTTGTTTTTTGCCAGTCGATAAGTCATCAAGGCAAATCACTTGACAACGATGAAGAAGAAGAGCCTCACATAAAAAAGAACCAAGAAAGCCAGCCCCGCCAGCAACTAGAGCAATTGGTCGAGCTTCACTTTTTTGATGAGCAGTAATCACACCTTAATCTTAATCCAAAAACGGGCAGGATTCAAGAAAAAATTTTTGTTACAATGACCAGATGTGAAAAACTATGGGTTGTATTCGTCGAGGGCCTGGTTAACAAGAAAATCGGCTTGTTTGTTTTTTTCCCGTGACCAATAATGATAAGCAGTATTGCCACCAACGGCTTGCTCTAATTTCCTGACTTTAATAACCAAATCGCGCAAATTTTTATTTTTAATTTTGAAAACCCCACTGAGTTGATTAACGACTAACTTTGAGTCAAGAAAAAATTTAATCACATCGACAGACCTGTTCGGGCCAACTAAGTTTTTTTTAAGCCACCCTAAGGCTTCGATCACAGCCATGTACTCGGCCACATTATTTGTCGCCCGACCAATGTATTTTCCTTGTCGAACTAAAACTTTTCCTTGGTTGTCTTTAACCAGAAAACCGACAGCAGCCGGACCCGGGTTACCTCTGGCACCACCATCAGCAAAAACAAAAAGTGTTTTCTTCATTTTTGGCAACCGTCAAGAAGCAAGTTTTTTCTTTCGTCGGCGAAGGACTAACCAGACCACTGAAATTGGCACCCAAATCACAGCGTAAACCCCAAGCCAAATCAAAGTAGTCCCCAGTTTTCTAGCGGTGCTAACCAATGACCTGACGGCTCGTTTAAAAACAACTTGCGGGCGCCAGGCTAAAGATGGGGCATAAGGCAAACTCAGTTCATCAGTAGCCAGATAAACCGTCACTTTACTCATTTGGGCACTTTTTTCCAAATAATTTTGGCGGCCCTTTAGATTGTCTATTTGGGTCTGAAGACTAACTAACTCCCGTTGGACTCGCAAAATATCATCAACCTTTTCTGCTTTTTCCAGAATTTCTTCAAACTTGACTTTGGTTTTTAAAAGAGTTGCCAGCCGGGCTTCGATGTCCACGTATTCATCAGTAACATCTCGACCTACAAGATTTTCAGAAACGACTTTAACCGCCACATTTCGAAAATAATCAAGGGCTTCATCAAGTCTTTCTTGAGACACCCGAACCGTAATACTGCCAGTGGCTGTCTCTGTTTCTTCAGGATGAGTAACAGAACTGTTTACCATGTAGCCACCTAATTGTTTAATTTTCTCATTGATGGCTTTTTGGGTCTCGGTCACTTTTTTTACCAACAAAGAAAGAGTTGACTCTTGAATGACCAAACGGTCTTCAACTTCTGGGGCGGGGGCATATCCGGTTTGAGGAGGTGAAATAATACCTCTTGGCGCCATTCCCAACTCCGTCTTCTCACCAACCAATCCTTGTCCACTGAGAGTCTGTCTGAATTGATAAACTGAAGGAAGAAAATTTTTAAAAAGAAGGTAGCCTATAACTAAAGCCAGTAAAAAAGCGGCTAATTTGTTTTGTTTTATCCAACCAATTATTTTTTGCATTGTCGGTATTTCAAATCTATCACCACAAATCTATTCTGTCAAATTTTTTGGCTATAATAGCTTGCC
>DATLBE010000043.1:0-5340 GCA_035527075.1 Nevskiaceae bacterium
TTTCTCTGACTGAGAGTAAAAAGATTTTCTGGACCCACTGCTTTTTCATTCCAATTTTGAACAAAGGCAACCCTGGCTCGTCTGAGCCGCATCTCAATGGCCTTACTGGTTTTTTTCAACTGCTGGCCAATTTGACGAACAGAATGCCCCTCTACATATTTAAGTCGCAAAACATCTCGATAACCCTCGGTTAAACTTAAAAAACAACCAACGATTTTTTCTTTAATTTCTTTTTCCTCTAAAGCCAATTCCGGACTTAAAGCTTTCGAAGCTAGTCTTTCTAAACCGGGAAAGCGAGAAAACAAAACCTCTTTTATTTTCCTTCTACGGTAAAAATCAGCGATTTCGTGCTTGGTAATGCCACATATCCAAGTCCAAAGGGAAGATTTACCTAAAAACGAAGGCAGACAATAAATGGCGCTGACTAAAGTATCTTGAGCAATTTCTTCAGCATCTTCGTATTTGCCTATCTTTTGAAGAACAAAATTTAAAAGTTTATGTCTGAATCTCTTCTCAAACTTCCTTATCCAAACCTTATCCCCTTTCAAAACACCCTTAATCATTTCTTTATCCAGTGGCTCCATATAATTTACTATACCATAAGAGTTGTTGGCCAAAGTAAATTAGGGTAAAATACAATCTAATGGCACCTGCCTGGGTAGCTCAGTTGGTTAGAGCACGTCTTTGGTAAAGACGAGGTCTCGGGTTCGATTCCCGACCCAGGCTCAAAATCTCCAAATCAACTTCTTCACTGCCAACTGAAAAAGAAAAAATAACAGGAACTTCAAAATTATTTTTAATGTAAAGGTTTTGAGTTTTGCTTTGAGAACGAATGGAAGTGCCAAATTCTTTAGGCACACCCGGAACCGGATAAAAGTTGTGGTTGACTTTGGCTACAACCTCCAAATCAGCCTCAAAAGCGACCCAGTTAATCAGAGAAGCCAAGTGGCAAACACCATTACCACCCAAACCGCCGACACTTTTATAACCCTCTTCAATAAAAAACCGCGAATTCATTGTTACTGTTGGTCTGCCAGCCGACGGATCAAACTCAGGCAAAACATTGCCATGGAAAGCAAAAACCTCTTCTGGCTGAAGAACAAAAGCGACTTCAAAAGGGGCTCGAACCTCTCCCCAATCAACTTCCCCTTCATCAACATCATTTCTAAGATAATGTAAAGCCAGTAAAATATTATCAGCAAAAACTTCGTTAGCATATGCTCCCGGTTCTCGAGTCGTTAAATCAAGAGAGTGCTCAGCCAAAATGACCAAAGCCGGTTTTTTAAGAATTGGCGACAGCAAAGTCACCCCCACCGGCGAAACTGGGGTTAAAATGGTAGAAACTAAAGTAGCAATGCTGACGATGGTTTGTTTAATCATGTTTCTTCCACAAAAAAGCCTCTGCTCTGGCAGAGGTTAATTGCCCTATAGTATACCACTGGATTCTCTCTAAGTCAAATCTTCCCCTTCTTCCCCTTTCTCCTTAAATATGGTAAAATTTTCCTTAAGATGGCTAAAAAAGGATCCAGACAACTTGTTGGTTTAGTATGCTCAGTTTGTAAAAGACAGAATTATGTGACGGAAAAAAACAAGGTTAACACGCCAGACAAGCTGGTGTTGAAAAAGTATTGCAAAAAGTGTCGCAAAAGAACTGAACACCGAGAGACGAGTAAGTTAAAGTAGTAATCTTCTTGACAACCCTCCTTCATTAGCAGTGAAATGGTTACATAACCGTTTTTGCTTGTTTAAAATATGCGCCACACCAAAGCGTTTAGGGAAAAAGCAATAAGAATGCGCGAGAAAGGGCTTTCACTGAAAGAAATATCAGAAAAAATGGGTATTTCTAAAAGCACCGCCTCGCTCTGGTTCCGCAATCTCAATTTAAACAAAAAAGCCCAAGAGCGGTTGAAAAAACGTCAGCTACTTGGGTATTACAAAACTCAATTAATTAGACGCAAAAAAAGAGAAAAGATATTTAAAAATCTCACTCGCCAAGCCACTAAACAAATAGCTAAAATTAAATTTGACAAAAATTGCTATAAACTTCTCTGCGCTTTACTCTACTGGGCAGAAGGCACCCATTCCTCCGATACACAAGTCAAATTCACCAATTCTGACTCCATGATGATTAGCGCCTTTTTGAAATTATTAAGAGAGTCTTTCAGGTTGGACGAAAAAAAATTCAGGGCATTAGTTCATATCCATGAATACCACGACGAAATAAAACAAAAAAAGTTCTGGTCAAAAATTACTAAGATTCCATTAAGTCAATTTCACAAAAGTTACTGTAAACCAAACACAAAAAAAGAATACGAGATAATTATCCGGGCTGTGTCGCTATCGCCTATTACGATGCGGCAATTGCAAAAGAGCTTATACTGATTTATAATATATTCGCTAAAAATCTAGGGGTGTAGCTCCAATTGGCAGAGCGCCCGTCTCCAAAACGGATGGTTACAGGTTCGAATCCTGTCACCCCTGCTGACTTAATATCTTTCTTGAAGCGTTTTCATTATTTGTTTGTGTGACTCAAAACCTATCTCCGGGGGGTTTTTAATATCAACCCAGGCAATATCTTGAGTTTCTTCTTCATCTGTTTTAAGTTTCCCTTCTGAAGCGACTACTTCATAAAAAAAGACAAAATGACCCGGCTCTCTGGGATCACTTTTAGATTGAACTACCTCCAAAAAATTGGCTTTTTCGACGCTTAAGCCTGTTTCTTCCTGGACTTCTCTGGCAACTGTTTCTAAAGGATGCTCACCAAAATCAGCAAACCCAGCCGGAAACATCCAGGTATCTTTATGTGGTTCCCGCCTTCTTTTGACCATCAAAACTTTTCCTTCTTTAATAATTACGGCTCCGGCGGCTGAACCAACATGAGGGTAATAAGTCCATTCGCAAGGAGGGCAAAACTTCCTTTCTTTTTCTTCCTCAATTCTTACTTGGAGCCTTTCTCCACAAAAAGGGCAAAATTTATATTTTGGCGGCTCAATTTCCAACATAACCCAATTTTACCATGCTTTAGCAAATCTTAGGAGTTTTATGAGGCGATTTGTTTTGATTGGAAAGCCAACAGCAGAGCGATAAATTGATTGAAAATTTCCAAATAGGTTTTAAGCGCCGGTATATAGTCTAACTGAAAAAATTCATTAAAGGTCACCCATTTAAACTGCTGATATAAATGATTTAGTTCGATTCGACTGTGGCTAATCTTACAAAGATAAGGGTAGACCAGTTTTTTTAAGCCCTTCTCTTGATAAACAAAGGGCGCTTTTTTCTCGACAAAAAGATAACGAGTCAGACCAATTTTTTCAAAAAGTTCCCTTTCAAAACATTCGTTGGGAGTTTCACCATTTTTAATTCTCCCGGAAATAATGTCCCATTTGCCATGGTGCTGGTTTGCTTTTCTGCTCCGCTTAAGGGCAAGAATTTTATTCTCGCCATTGACAACAAGTGTAGAAATAGTTTTAACCATCAGGGTTCTTGGGAAAGAAACTTTATAATTTGAATCAAGAAATTATCTTTTCTTTTGGGCATAACTTCTTTGATAATCTTTACTTCAGTGGCCTTGTTTGCCCCAATTTGAGCCATATTTGCTTTTTCGGCAGTCATTAATTTCATTTTGTCTTGAAAAATTATCTTAAACTGAGGCTTACAAAAATGTAAAGAAGATTATTTTAATTTGGAAGTTGGACAATAAAACGATTGCCTATCCCCTTTTTACTTTCTACCCAGATTTTTCCTTTCATTAGCTCAACTAATCTTTTACAAATATAAAGGCCTAGGCCCAGGCCGTTTCCTTTTTTCTTTGCCTGCTTGCTTTTATAAAATTTATCAAAAATTTTTTCAAGCTCCTTTTGGCGAATTGGTTGATTATTATCCTCAACTATGATTTGAATCTTGTTTTTAAGTTTCTTCACTTTCAAGTCAATTTGAGGCTGCCCGCTTGAATGGATAACGGCATTTCTTAACAAATTAGTCAAAACTTCAGCCAACTTTGTCCGGTCACCATCAATTCCAATTGCTTTTGGGCAAGTAAGGGTTATCTTTGACTCAAGACTTTCTTCTACAACTTCTTTGATTAAATCTCTGAGTTTAAACCTCTTTTTCTCAATCTCCTCCCGACCAATGTCTAATCGGGAAGTTAACATCAAATTTCTCAGAATCTGGGTTATCTGGTCCACTTTCTCATTCATCAAGTCAAACGACTGCCTAAACCGAGGCTTACTCTTATCTAACTCCGCCTCAGCCGTCGCCTTAATCACGGAAAGAGGCGTTCTTAATTCATGGCCAATGTCAGCAATAAACTCTTTTTGAGAATCTACTAGTTGGTCCAGTTTTTTTGTTCTTACTTTAACAACTTTTTCCAAATTCTCAGAATAAGTCTTGAGTCGCTGCCGACTTTTTTTTAACTTCTCCTCTACTTTTTTGCGGTCAGTAATATCTCTCATAACCACCAAAACACCAGGTTTCCCTTGATACTTAATTAAACTGGCGTTTAGCTCAATATTAATTTTACGGCCATTTCCACTTCGAATAATTATTTCACTGACTGATGGCATTTTTTCACCAGCTTCTCGTCGCCGATAATGATCAACGGCTAAGCGACAAGCCCCATCAGAACAAACGTAGTCAGCAAAAGGTTTGCCAACAAGAGTTTCAACCGTTTCTCCATGCATTTTAGCTAATCGCGGGTTGACATACTTAATTATCCCTTTCTGGACAATCCCAACTCCGTCATTAGCTCGCTCAACCAGGTTGCGATATTTTTCTTCGCTTTCCCGGAGTGCTTCTGTTCGTTGTTTAACCCGCTTTTCTAATTCTTTGTGGGCTTTTTGCAGAGCTTCTCCTGTCTTTTTGTGTCGGGCACATTCTTGGGCTAAATCTAAAGCGGTTGAAATATGTAGCGCAAGGTTTTTCACCGACGGAATTAAATAGTCGGCCAGTTTGGTAGAAGTCATCGCAAAAGCGCCAATAATCTTGCCGCTTCGCCTTAACGGTGTCAGGATGCCTTTTTTATTCTCATAACCCATTGTTTTTATTATCAGTTGAGTTAGCGCCCGCGGAAACAAATCTTTGGTAATGTCACTCACTTTAACCTGAACAGTTGTGCCATCTTTCACAACTTGCCGATAGATTTTTGATTTAGCCAAATCAATCTTGTAGTTTTTCAGCCGAAGTTTGGCAGCCTTCTCATCCATTCTTAACATTCTTAAAGGTATTGACGCCTCGGCAATTTCCAGTCTTAACCCGTCTTTCGTCAACAAAAAAATGCTTGCTGAGTACTTTTTTGACTTAGCAAACTCCCTTTTCACTGTCCGGTAGATTTTAGCCTCATCC
>DATLBE010000044.1:0-10217 GCA_035527075.1 Nevskiaceae bacterium
GGTACAAAGATGAAAAACAAAAAAATGAGCAGAAATTTTTTCATAGACAGAATTAATCTCTAGCATTGAGGATGACATATTATGAGGCTCTTTGTCAAGTGAGACCGGGAGGATTTAGCCTGTCCGCCAGTTGGCGGAAACCTCCAACCAGCTGCTTAAGAGTCCGCCGGCTGGCGGATCTGCCAATTGAGCTAAGGTCTTGCCTGTGAGACCGGGAGGACTCGAACCTCCAACCAGCTGCTTAAGAGGCAGCTGCTCTGCCATTGAGCTACGGTCCCTTTAATAATTTTTTAATATATTCTCTCCCCCGATAGGATTTTAATTCTTTTTCTCTTTTTAATGCTCCTTTTCTAGTCGGAAGCGTTTCTTTATAAAAAAGCTCCCACTCCCCAGCATTTTTATATGTATAGCTTTTTGTTTTAGACGGTAGCTGTCGGTTGTGTCTCTTTAACCTTTTTTCAAGATTTTTGGTTTGACCAATATAAATTTTATCTCTTTGTGCGTTTTTGATAGCATAGACATAATACATTTTTTATCTAGCTGCTTAAGAGTCCGCCGGCTGGCGGATCTGCCATTGAGCTACGATCCCTCAGCGCGCCCGGAGGGACTCGAACCCCCAACCCTCTGTTCCGAAAACAGATGCTCTATCCGTTGAGCTACGGGCGCTTGTGAAATCAATACTATAGAGTTTTGGGGTGAGTGAGGGGATTTGCACCCCCGGCTTCCTGCTCCACAGGCAGGCGCTCTAACTACTGAGCTACACCCACCACGGCGCCCCTGGAGGGATTCGAACCCCCAACCTTGAGTTTAGAACACTCCTGCGCTATCCATTGCGCCACAGGGGCTTTGAGGATAATTTTAGCAAAAATAACTTTTTTAATCAAATTCTAAACAGTTTTAAAAATATCCTATAGCTTTGACATAAGGCTGAATTTATGGTATTATCGTACCGTATGCCAAAAGTTTAATCCCATATAGCGTGGGTTTAAAACTTATGGCAGGCACTTTAAAAAGTGAGAGACAAAAAGGGTTGTTTATCCCTTTCGGCGACAGACAGCGGGTCAGTGAGGTTGAAAAACATTTTGACCTCAGCGATCCGCTGCCGTGTTTCCGGAAGGGCCGAGTTTAACTCGGGGAAACCTCCCACCATCGGTGGGTGTGGGTAGAGGTTCTAAAAGAATCGTGTAGGAGGAAGGAGAAAATGAGAAGCTTTACGCGGGTATTGCGGGTATTAGTGTTGGCGACTATTGCGACTTTACTGTGTAGAGTGAGTGCGGCGGGAGCGACTACTTCATCGCTTGACCTGGTCAGCCAGAGCCTTAATCATGTTGAGGTCTCGACAAAGTGGTCTGGTCAGGATAACGCCTGTCATACCCTGAACTGGGGTGATGGTTCTTGGGTCGATCTTTGCGGGTCCGAGGGCGACGAGACAAAGGGTCACGACTACGAGTATGCCCCCGGGGACGTGGAGACCTACGAGGTCAGCTTCCTGGGAGAAACCTTGGAGATTGTGATCGACGACCGACCGTCACCAACCCATAGTGTGTACCTGCCTTTTGTCGTTCGCCAGAACACACCAGTCTGCACCATTAAGGTTGAGTCCCAGCAACTCAACCGACTCAACTTTGACCTTCAATGGTCTGGAGGAGAGGAATGGAACCGGCTGTTGTTTGGGGATGACGCCTATGTCGACCTGAAGGGAAGGAGTGGGTTCACTTTTGTTCCCCACGACTACCGCTATACCCCCGGTGGAATCACTACCTACCAAGCTACGTTCATGGGCAGTTTGTGCTCGGTGGAGGTGACTATCGACGATCGGCACTAGCCTGCTCGGACTCCTGAAGGGGACCCTTCCCCCGAATGGGGTCCGAGGTGGAGCAACCCAAAAGAGTAAGCCGGAAATTTGGCTGAAGATTTTTGGCTTTTGCCAAAATCCTTTACCATTTTCTAGTTCTTACTCTTTGTCTCTCACAGTTGTTTGTGTCTTTTAGGCACACTGACGAGACCTATTGGGTCGAAACAACAAATCAACTTTTCTTCTTAAAAAGAAAAACAAAGAAAATTATTGAAGCCCCAAGACCAAGGTATTCTAGTAGTTGAGGTAGGAAAATGAGTTTTACTGATGATGGATTATTTACGATTGATGATTGATTAACGATCCAGCCATTGGCCCAATTATCGACTAAGACATGGTGACTTAATTTCTTGAAGAAAAATGGCGGTTGAAAAGCCAAGGCCAACCAATTCTTCTCGTAAGCCTGAGTAAAAACCAAAACAGAATTAAAATTACCCTTACTTTCCGGATTGATGATTTTGATTTCTTTAAGCCAATTGTAGGGAAAGGGAATAATTTCAATTGATTTCAGTTGATTAACGGTAGGGAGTTTGCCGATAGAATAATTATTGAAGTGCAAATCGTAACCAGAACCTTCTGGCCCCTCCGGTGGAATAACAAAGATTTCTTTTTCAAAATTTTTCCAAGAACCCAACTCGGTATAAAGGTCACAGCGATGGGTAACATAATTTGATAAACAAATTCTTAGGGGCAAACCGGAAAGATTTTTTGATTCGATTAAAAGCAAGTAGCCTTGTTGGTGAAACAGATTAGGCAATTCAAAATAATCACAAACCGAGCCTTCTTGGGATGAATATTCCAAAATTGGGTTATCTTCCTCAATTAAGCGTCGGTGAAATTGCCGCGGGACCAGACCACCGCAACTTCTGGTCTGATGTGGTGGTTGTTGAAGATCAATTTTGTCTTTCAGCGGCAAAGAACGGTTAAGTTGAATTAAAAGGTTAGGTTCAATTTCCTTGGGAAAAGTCACTCCTGAAAGCAATTGACTTGTGTCTAGTTTAATTTTTTGTCTTAAGTCAAAAAGGGTTAATTTTAGGTTTTTAAAGGTAGCAGTTGTTTGGCTTTTTTCTTGGGGTTCCAGTCGAAATCGTAAAAGTAGCTTTTCCGCGTTGCCCGCCCGAATTAGATTATTTTTGGTTAAAACCCGATTTGTTTCGGCATCGAAGAAAGAAAACTCTGCTTCTCCCTCACCGGCGGCTTGAAAAGAAAAGTCGGCTTTAATCAGAGAATCAGGATCAAGTGTTCGGGGATCAAGAAATGCCCAAAGTGGAATATTAAGGCAAGAAGTAATTTCTTCTCCGGAAAAAGTGAAACTTTGCGTACTTCTTTGAGCCGCAATACCAAAAAAGCCGCTTTTTTCCGGTTTAAAACAGGGCTCAGGAACCAGGGTTAACCAGTCAAAATTCACCGGTACATTTTTTGCCGTTTTAGATTGCCAAAAATAAAGCCAATTTTCTTTTTGCGTTGAAAGATACACTTTCCCCAAATAAATTTCTTCTGAAAAATTGAGATTATTAACGGAAAAAATCTGTTCTCGACCAAAACCAAAAATTAGACTTTGACCAGGGCGAGGAAGGCTAAAAGCGAATTCAGGGGCAATGATAGGGTTGTCCCCTACTTGGGGCAGATCAAAAACCAGTTTTAGTTTAATACTATCCCCCTCATTTTTTAAGTAAACACCGGCCTCAATGAATGACTCTGTCTTTTCAAAGGAAGGAAGGGAAAGTTGCCCTGTCGGTAATGATGGGAATTTAAAAGCAAGTTTTTCCGAATCTTCAGAAAACAGATTTTGTGGGAGAGTTTCAGTTTTACTTAAAAAAGTACGAAAGGGATAAAAAATTGATTGAGTTGCCTGGTTCAAATAAGTGTAATAATGGCCATAATCTTTATAGGCTTGGTCTTCCCAAGACCAGAAAAAATCAGGACCAATGGAGGAAGCTTCTTTCTGTTGGAAGGTAAAATTTGTAGTCTGGTAATCCAGATCCACCTGATAAACTCTTAGTTTCAATCCAAAGTCTTTCGTCGATTTAATTTTGGTTGATTGATTAAAAAGTTTTTCAATTTCTGGATAAAACAGAACATCTTGGGCTGCTTCTTTGCCGGGAATTATCACTGATTTATCTAAAATAATCCAGCGGATTTGGTATTTATTGAATAATTTTTCTAATAAAGGAAGATCTCGACTGTAAACTGCTTGGGAAATTTCCCGATAATTTTGTTCATTAGCCGGATTCCAGCGGTCAAAATCCCGATCCAAAAAGGGTTGTTTGATCCCAAACCAGACAAAACCAGCGCCCTGATAACCCCAATCGTAATAAATCCATCCATAAGGGCTGGCTAAGGGAAAATGAACTACTCGACCCTCATCCTTTTGCTGATTAAACCAGGCAAACATGTCAAAGTAATCCTGGGGGATTTGGATCCTCATTGAGGGGCTAATGAAGCCTCCCGAAAAAGCTGGAAGCACATAGATAAACAAGAGTATAAAACATAGAACATAAAACATAGGGATCAAAATAGAATGCAATCTTTTCCGAAGTAAAAAAAGAAACGTATTTAAGCCATGGGCAAAGTAGATGGCGTAGGTGAAGCATAAAAGAATTGAAAATTTGGTGAAGGGGAAGCGCAATCCCTCACGAAATAAGGAGGACCTCTCTCGAAATATGGCAAAAAACCACTCGAATGGCGGGTTCATATTAATTAGGAAAATAAAGGAGGCCAGAAATACGGGTAAAAGTGCCAAGCCAAGCTTTTCTTTTTTAAGTAAGGAAATAACGATCCCTAAAATAATTATCAGGAAGGCACCGTAGCCGATTAAAATGATTCCGGGATGACGCAGGTGTTGGATCCACTCATCTAAAAGATAGCCAAAATTTCCGTTGCCGACGTATTCACTCCAGTTAAAAAGAAAGTTTTTCAATACAACCGTATCAGGAATTGTCCCGTATTTTTTGTTGGCTAAAAAAGCTTCTTCCGAAAAGAGCCGATTGATTTTGGCCAAAGGAACATTCTTGGCATGAGTTGCGAGAAAGTAAAGGTTAGGTAAAAGCCAAAATGAATTAATCGCTAAAGTCACTAAAATAAGAATGGTGGTTTTTTTCAGTTTTGCTTGCCATTCGTTTTTACCAAGAAAAGTCAGACCGCCCAGGTAAATAACAAAGCAACCGAAATAGATGTACCAAAGCTGAGAAGCATAGGCCATTGGAGTGGCCAAAAAAGTCACCAAAGCAAACCAGAAAAAGATGCCGAACTTCTTCGGCAATCCCCCTTTTTTTCCTATAAAAAGAGTGGCTAACCCAAACAACCAAGGTAAAGCAGCAAATTGGGTGGGAAACATTTCAAAAGGAACGTAAAAGTGCTGCAAGGCGCCTAAATTAAAAAGATAAAAAAGCCCGCCTAAGAAGGCCACCGGTTTGGTAATGAGGTTTTTTCCTTCTTTCTCTCCCGCTTTAATTAAAAACCAGTAAACTCCCAAAGGTCCTAAAATCAAGCAAAGAAAAACATAAAAATATCGCAGAAAATGAGTTGGTAAAACAATGGAGGCCAACCAAAGTATTAAAATTCGCGGTAGTTCGGCCATATGAGCATGAGCGGCTACTGCTCCTAGTCCTTGTTCCTCCCGCCATACACCAGCAATCACTCGTTTAAGATTTAAGGGAAAATTGAATTCGGGATGAAGTGTATCCCAACCTGAAAGCCAGGTACCAGGAGTGTAATTTTGCCAGCAAAGGAAAACGGTGATTCCAAGCAAAAGAAGAGAAAAAAAATTGTTTCGTAAAAAACTAATTAACTTATTCATTTAGTTTATTTTACCCCAATTTCTTTCAAGAAAAAACCCAAGATGAATTTTGAAGAGAAAACGCTTATAATTTAAGAGAATTATACGAGTCTAACGAAGTGACGAAGTATAATAAACAAGATGAGTGAAAGCAAGGTCAATTCAGGCCTTACCAGGCGTCAGTTTTTAAAAATTACCGCGGCGGCCGGGATAGGAGTGGCTTTGGCTGCCTGCAAGGATGCACGGAGACCGACCTTAACTCCCGAATCTCAGGAAACTCCTGAATTAAAAATTCGCTTAGGCGATGAGGAAATGGTTTCTCCTTCCGGTTTAAACTGGGTGCCCGACGGTCATATTTCTATGCTGCGAATGCCCGGTGGAAATTTTCGGGTTTGGGTGCAGGGTGGCCCTATAAGCTATCTTTTGGAGGGTTCTTCTTTAGATCAGCTAGGCCAACCAAAATTAGTTTTCGGTCCGGAAAAAATCACGACGGAAAAAGGATTTCAAGGATATCGAGCCCTGCATTCAGTCATTCCTGGCGTCCAGCCTAACGATTTAATTGGTTTTTATCACCAGGAGAACTGGGTTTCTGAAAAAAATGGGTTTCCCTACACTGCTTCAATCGGAGTTGCTTTTTCCCACGATGCCGGGGTGACCTGGGAAGATCAAGAAACTATCATTAAAGGTGGGCAACCGGAGTACCCGCCTGAAAATCGGGCTTCAGGAGCCGGTCAACCCAGTGCCTTGATAATTGATAATTGGGTTCATCTCTATTTTATTGACTGGCGAACTGATAGTGCGGCGATTCACTTAGCTCGGGCACAAATTGAAGTTGTTCAAAAGCCTGTTGCCTGGCAAAGGTGGAACGGTAGTGACTTTGGACGTTTCGGTGATGAACGGGCAAGTGTTCCGGTAATTCTTCCTCCTAATGACGGAGCAGAAATTCCCTATGCTGCCTTACCAGGAGCCAGTTACAACTCTTTTACAAATCGCTATTTGACGGTTTTTGAAAGCAATTTGGGTTTTTATGTGGCGACCTCTAAAGACGCAATTCATTGGGATCAAACCCAAATACTTTTAAGATTCCCCCAGCCTCAATTTCCGATCAAAGACGGAAATGTTTGGAACAGTTACCCGACATTATTAAGTGAGACTGATTCAGATCGGCAAACCGATCAGACAGGTTGGCTTTTATATAGTAAGGGAATTCGTAATCAAGGACCCCATCGGATGTATCGCCGTCCATTTGAATTGGGGTAACCCTTCGTTTTTCGTTTCGGCTTTCCAGCCTCATCAGGCACGTAAGTTTAAAGATAACGTGCGACGAACACTAGGCACACAGGGATTTTTCTAATTCTCCGGAGAGAAAAAGATTATCTCAAGACAGAGACCTAATGTTCGTTTTGGGTGTGGGGAAAGTTGTTAGTTGGGCCAGTTGATGACAACCACCGAGTCGCAGCCTTCGCTACAGCCGGCGGCAATCATTCCTGCCTTGACGTTGTCCACTTTGTGACAGCTGGACGCATCTGCTCCCCAGAGAGCCCGTACCTTGGTCTCTTTGGTCAAGACGGTTATCAAACCGGTCTTTTCCAACGAGTCGTACAGCGGCTTCCACGCGTCTTTGTCCCAGACGTCTACGTCGCCGGCGATCACGAATCCCTTTTGGATGGTTTTCGTTTCACCAGGAGCGAAATAGATATCCGAGCAGTCCAGTGTTGTGGTCAGGGTGGTCGTTGGACTGATCGTTGAGGTGGTTGTCAGAGTGGTCGTGGGAGTGATTGCCTCAGTTGGGCAAATGCGGATGCACTCCGTCAACTCCACTCGAACTGTTCCTGTAATGGGCGTGCTAGCCAGCGCCGCGACCTGTTCGATCGTGACACATTCCGGTAGCTTCCCAACAACCATTGCCGCGATCTCATCGGCTGTTGGCATCATTTCCACAACCTTCCTGGCTGTGTTCTGGGGCATATCCTTCTCAATACGCTCCAGAGTGACACTCGAGTGGAAGCTAGAATAGATGCCGATAACCGCCGCCGCAGCCACGACCACCACAAACAGTGCGATACCTAGATTCCTCAGAGTCTGCATGTCTTCCCCCTTTATGTATGTTTTCCCCAACACCCGATTTCTGAAACCAATTAAAATTAGGAATCATGGGCTCAATTGATCCCAAAAATCGGGTGTCGGAGGAAAGCAAATCTTTCCCTAACCCAATAAACATTAGGAATTTTTAATTGGATCGATTAAATCGATCCTCCCTGTGTGCCTAATTTTTAAAGTGCGTTGAGAACAATGGCTGAAAGCAAAAATTCAGTTCTTACTCTCAACCAACCGATCTCAACCGGCTGAGGTTTAATTAATTTTTATCTTTTTTTTGAGCAGGAAACCCAAAGACGAAAGTCCCAAAAAGGAACTTCCTAAAACTAGGAGGTTGACACCCGCCTTGGGTTGGACAGCAGCACCTAAAACTTTACTTTCAATACAGGCTTGAGCGGTGTCTTCCGCCTTTTGATTATCGGCAACCACCTCAGCTTTATTAACTAGGCAATAAAGACCTTGTTGGCTGGGTAGTTTATCAGCGGTAACTACTTTGACTTTAATTTCAAAATCGCGAGTTTCATCTGGTTTAAGGTCCTGAAAATTAATTTCAGTCTGACCGGAAACAAGCTCAACATAGCTAGGTAAATAATCGGCGATTTTAACATTTTCAAAATCAATCTTGCCGTTATTTTTGACTTTAATTTGGAAAATAATTTCCTCGCCAGGGGCAAATTTGTAATCATTAACTCCCAGGTTATCGACAAAACTATTGGCTGACGGATCCTTCACTTTTTTATACAATTCAATTAAGCCCGCTGGAGGAATTTCTCCATAGTAGGTAGTAACGTAAGCACCAGCGGATTTAGGTCCTACCGCCAGACCTATAGTTAGTAAGATTAAAAAAGTTAATAAGTATTTAAGTTTCATAATTATCCCACATCTACTTTTATAACTTTGGCTATAGGATATCATAGTTTTTTTGTTTTGTCAAACTTTATTGGCAATTACCACCATTCTTTTCCAATTTGTTCCCAATGGCCAGCAGGTTTGGAGGACTAATTTTTCTTCACCAGTTTGAGGTTTTAACAGAGATAAATCTCCGGGGTTGGTAATTTTTTTCTCAACTACTTTGTAAACATATCGTTGGTTTTTATAGAATACATTTACCTGGTCACCTGAACTCAACTCTTTTAAAAGATAAAAAACAGCGTTAAACCGGGAAATATTCCAGATATAATCGGTTGAATGGCCAAAAAGATAAATACTACCGTTTTCACCAGGCAAGAAACTGCCAGCCGCATGGGCCACACCTTGTTTTAAATCTTGTTTATATTGATTTTCATCCCCAGCCGGGACATTGGCAATAACCTCACTATTGAGGCCAATTTTGGGAATGATTAAAGAAAATTGGGGGTTGATTGGTTTAAGCATCTTTAAGTTGGTCAGATAAATTACTTCAGCCAACTCTGATTGGTGGATAGGCAAAGCTTTTTTTTGAGGATTGATGAAACGGCTCAGTCGGTATTTGGCCTCCATCAAAACAAAAGGGCTTAAGAAAAGAAGTGTGGCGGTAATGCCAAAATACACCAAAAGACCAGCCAGCAACCGGCTATTTAATTTAAACTTTGGTTCTTTGCGAGCCACAAAAACTTCTCCAACTTTGGGATATGAGGCTCGATAGATGATTGCTTCTTTCATAAAAAAACTGTCTCTTGACAGTAATTATTAATAAAACAAAACCTATTTACTTTTTCTATAGGATAGAATACCACAAGTAAGAAAATAAGTCAAGCAATGAGCGGGAGACGAGATTCGAACTCGTGACCTTCTCCTTGGAAGGGAGATGCTCTACCAACTAAGCTACTCCCGCAAGCTTTACTATTTTAACAAAATCGTCCTTTTTTTTCAATTTTTTGCTACTAGCAATTATTTAAAAAAGTATGATACAATGCTTTCCATGGCTAAAAAAGTAAAATTAGCTTTTAAACTAAAACTGGACAAAAGGACAAAGAAAGTTTTAATTATTCTTTTCGCTACCGCTTTTTTGGCCGCCCTCCTCTTCAATATAAAACATTATTTTATTGCGGCAATGGTTGGTGGCCGACCAATTACTCGTCGCGCTTTAGATAAAGAGTTAGAAAAGCAGATGGGCAAGCAAGTGCTTGAAGGTTTGATTAGCCAAACGTTAGTCCGTCAGGAAGCCAAAAAGCAAAAAGTAGAAATCAGCAATGAAGATTTAGAAGGAAAGATTAACCAGATAGAGGCTCAGTTAGAAGCCCAAGGCCAAGAGCTTGACAGCGTTTTGGCGACCCAAGGCCAAACAAGAAAAGATTTAGAACAGCAAATTGAACTTCAGTTGATAGTCGAAGAGATTCTCACTAAGGATATTAATATTACTGATGAAGAGCTAAAAGATTATTTTGAAGAAAGCAAAGAATTGCTTCCTGAAGGCACAACTTTAGAAGATAAAAAAGACGAACTAAGAGAAGAACTTAGACAGCAAAAAATTGGTGAGAAATTTCAACCTTGGCTTATAGAGCTTCA
>DATLBE010000045.1:0-29230 GCA_035527075.1 Nevskiaceae bacterium
CCAGTTCATGATGAGAAAAAGGCTTGGTCAGGTAATCATCAAAGCCTGCTTGAAAACCTGAAACTTTATCTTTTTCGCTATCTTTAGCGGTTAAAGCCAAAACCGGTACCATCGGAGCCATCGATTTTATATCTTTTAGCAGTCTAACCCCATCGACGTCTGGCAGAATTAAATCCAAGATAATCGCATCGTATTCACCATTGCCTTCCAACAGACAAAGCGTCTCTTCGCCGGAATGAGCTATATCGGTAACAAAACCATGTTTTTTTAAATTGAATGCCGTCAGCTCAGCTAATTCAATATTGTCCTCAGTCAACAAAACTTTCATTAACCTCCTAACTCCAAAAAACTATTTTAACACACCTTTCTGATATTTTTTGGTCGTTTGATTATAAATAAAAGCTCGGCCACATTTACAAGTAACTTTTCTTAACTCTCCGTTTGGTTTACCTCTTTTGCTTTCCTTAAGAAAAGCACCACAGCCTGTACACCTTTCTTGAGACAATAACCAGGCTTGAATAGGAGCAATCGTGTTTTTGAACATACTCTTGATAACTTTCCCAAATTCATGCTTACAAAAATATAAAAATTCTCCTTCCCGAATAAGCGATCTCCCCAATTGCTTAATTTTTGAGCTTGTGATAAAATTTTAGCCATCATGGCCACTAAGCCTTTAATCTATTTAAAAGAGGTCAAAACCGAAATGCAACGGGTTTCCTGGCCAACACGCCAAGAGGCTATTCGTTTAACCCTGATTGTCGTTGGCGTTTCCGTGGTCGTTGCCGCTCTGATAGGTGGGTTTGATTTTCTTTTCACTAAAATGATGGCGGTCATCATCAAGTAATCATGGTTAAAATTGTCAAAACTAAAAAGACCCAACCTGGGCATATCATTATTAACAAAAAGGCCAGTAAAAAAGCTCGTTGGTATGTGGCCCATACTTACTCAGGTCATGAAACCAAAGTGGCGGAACAACTTCGCCAACGAGTGGAATCAATGGGTCTTCAAGACAAAATCCTTGAACTTTTAATTCCCTCCCAAGAAAAAATAGAAATTCGTAGTGGCCAAAAACAAAAAATCAAGGAAAAAATTTTTCCTGGCTATCTTTTGGTAAAAATGGTCCTCACCGACGAATCCTGGTTGACGGTCAGAACCACCAACGGCATTACTGGTTTTATTGGTGTTGGTAATAAACCCACACCTCTGGCTGATGAAGAGATTGAGGCGGTCCAAAAATTTATGAAGGCTGCCGCGCCGAAGTTTAAAACAAAATTCTCTGTGGGTGAGGCAGTAAAAATCATTGATGGCCCTTTTGCCGATTTTTTGGGCACGGTTGACAATATTGACGAAACCAAAGGCAAGGTGAAAGTCTTAGTTTCTATTTTTGGTCGAGAAACTCCAGTCGAACTGGACTTCTTGCAGGTAAGTAAAATCTAAACATGATCGGCAAAAAAGTCAAAACCATTATTAAACTTAATTTGCCGGCTGGTGAAGCCACTCCAGCTCCGCCGGTCGGACCAGCTTTGGGTCAACATGGTTTACCAATTATGGACTTTGTTAAAGCCTACAACGAAAAAACGGCGGATAAAAAAGGCCAAATTATTCCTGTAATCATCACTGCTTATGAAGACCGAACTTTTTCTTTTATCACTAAATTGCCGCCTGTCTCGGAATTAATCAAAAAAGAGCTGAAGTTAAAAAAAGGCTCAAGTGAAACCAGCCGCGAAAAAGTTGGCAGTTTAACCCCAAGGCAAGTTGAAAAAATTGCTAAAAAAAAACTGGCTGATTTAAACTGCGGTGATGACCTTAAGGCTGCCCAAAAAATCGTTGAAGGTACAGCCAGAAGTATGGGAGTGAAAGTTAGTGGGTAAAAAACGAATCGCCATTGTCGGTAAGGAAAAAGCGGGCCGAAGGCTAGTGAAGTCGGGCAAACAACATGGCCGCATTACTGATGTCAGCCAGGAAGTTCTGGCTGAAGCTGCCACCATTGAAGAAAAAGCAAAAAAACTAGAACAAGAAATCAAAGCTAAGGCAAAAAAAACCAAACCTGCCAAAAAACGTGGTAAACGCTACCAAACAGCCAAAATTTTGGTTGACCACACCAAAACCTATTCCCTATCAGAAGCTATCAAACTATTGAAAAAAACTTCAATCTCCCGCTTTAATGGTTCGGTAGAAACTCATCTTGTCACTCGCCAAACAGGACTGAAAGGCGAAGTAAAATTTCCCCATTCTACTGGTAAAACTAGCAAAATTGCCATTGCTGATGAAGATTTGATTAAAAAAATTGAAAAAGGAAAAATTGATTTCAATATCCTATTGGCTACACCCCAGATGATGACCAAGTTAGCCAAGTATGCCAAAATTTTGGGTCCCAAAGGGTTGATGCCTAATCCTAAATCCGGCACCATCACTGATAATCCTCAAGAACTGGCCGAAAAAATGGCGGGGAAAGTCCAATTTAAAACTGAAACCAAGCAACCTTTGATTCACCAGGTCATCGGTAAAGTCGATGATAGTCAAAAAAATCTTGAAGAAAACTTCCAAGCTTTTATCAAAGTTGTCGACCCCAAAAACATCCAAAAAACCGTCATCACCTCCACCATGGGCCCGGGAATTAAAGTTGATTTTGCATCTGTTTGACATTTTCTTCCTTATTTAATAAAATAGTATCCAGCTAAAGATAGTCGGCATCCGCCAGCTGGCGGAATAAGTCCTACCGAGGCACTCTAATGCCAACCCAAAGAAAAATTTTTACCGTTCAAAACCTGGCTGAGAAGTTTAAACAAGCCAAAGCTTTAGTTTTGGCTGATTACCAAGGTTTAAGTGTAACCCAAATCAATGAGCTTCGGTCAGAAGTCAAAAAAGTTGGAGGTGAGTTTGAAGTTATCAAAAATACATTACTCCGCCTGGCAGCTAAAGAAAATAAGCATCCAGTTTCAGAAATTCAACTCAAAGGACCACTGGCAGCCCTATGGGTTTACTCAGATGACCCAGCACCTCTCAAAACCATTGACAGTTTTATTAAAAAAAATGAACGGCCGAAAATTAAATTTGGTTTCTGGGAAGATAAACTCATTTCAATTGAACGGATTCAAGAGCTGGCCAGCCTACCTGACCTTAACCAGCTACAAGCCAAATTAGTAGCTACCCTTCAATCCCCTATTTTTGGCCTAGCCAACGCCCTAAATTGGAATATAAAAAAATTATTACTGACCATTAAAGCGGCCGCTAAATCTGGTGGCCAAGAGGGGAGGTGAAAATGAAAAACGAAAAATCAGCAAAAAAATCAAAAGTTAAACTTTCAGACAAATTAATCAAAATTATTGCTGAAATTGAGAAACTCTCGGTTCTGGAGCTCAATGATTTGGTAAAATCTTTAGAAGAGAAATTCGGTGTCAGTGCCGCCCCCGTCGCGGCGCCAGCTGCTGCTACCACCCCAGCAGAAGGCAAGGGAGCTGAAGGTGATTTGATAGGCCAAACAACTTTTAATGTTGTCCTCACCTCACCAGGAGCAAATAAAATTAGTGTCATTAAAATGGTTCGAGAACTCAATCAAGCCCTGGGTCTTAAAGAAGCCAAAGATTTAGTCGAAAGCACACCCAAAGAAGTTTTAACCGGCGTTAATAAAGAAACGGCTGAAGAAGCCAAAGGTAAACTTGAAAAAGCAGGGGCAACAATAGAGTTGAAGTAATTTCGGGTCTTGACAGGTCTTGTTATACTGTGATACTCTAAATTATACAAAGAGTTTAAAAGTCTTAAAGATACACAGTGTGACTGACCAAAAGAAAAAAACCCTCAAGTTAGATGATTTACCTGACTTACTAACTGTTCGTGAAGTTGCTGAAATTCTTCGGGTTTCACCGCTGACCATTAAGCGTTGGGGTAAACGAGGCAAATTGCCGGCCATTCGCATCAACTCTCGCGGTGACCGAAGATACCGCAAAGAGGCAGTGCTTTGGCTTTTAGGTATGGAAACCAAAAAAGCAACCTAATTTTTCAACTTCGCTTTCCCAATTAACCAAATAAAATAGATCAGAGCTAATTGGCGACGCCAACGCCAAGGCTGTTTAAAAAGACGATAAAGCCACTCGAGCCCGATTCGGCGAAACCAAGCTGGCGCTCGAGGCACAAACCCGGTCAAATAATCTAAAGCACCTCCAGCACCCATAAAAAGACCGGCTTTGGCGGTTTTGAAATGAGCCTGAATCCACTTTTCCTGCTTACCCATCCCCTGGCAAGCAAAAATAATCTCCCATTCTTTTTTTTGCCATTCATTGATTTCTTCAAGATTAAAAATTTTGGCTTGACGATACTTTTTTTGAAGATTTTGGATAAAAACTCTTGCCTCTTTTTCAACTCCCCTTCGGACACCGACCACCCCCACCCGCCAATGTTTCTTGTTAGCTTCTATTAAAAGACCAGCAGACAGATCGGCGCCGGTAATTCTTTGTTTTAACCGCGGTTCAGTTCCCAAAACCCAAGAAGCCCAAACCAAGCCTACTCCATCTGGAACCGCGATAGTGGCTGAATTAAGGATTTTTTTAAACCAGGGGTTGTCTTGGGTAAAGACAAAAAACTCAGGATTAGGCGTAACAACAAAGGTTTTCTTTTTTTCCTCTACACGCTTGACAATTTTCTTTAGCACTTCACCCTCTGGAGCGCTACTCAGGTTAATTCCGAGGATTTCAACGCTATTTCCATCCTTTTTGCGGGTCATTTTTTTGCTTTTTTTGGTTTTAAAACGTTTTTAAACCTATTTTTTGATGAAAGAATTTAAAAGAAACAAAAACACTTCAAAATTGTTAAACTTTTCAACCAAAATTTTGTCTAAAACTTAAGCCTATAATTAAAGCTTCTCAGTCACTCTCCTAAAAGCAGTTGCTTGCCTTCTAACCTTTATCACACAAAACTATAAGTTATTATCATATTCAACGTTACCAGGCCATACCTCCCTATTAGTGCAAGAATGTTACTCAGACTTTAGCACGAAACTTCTTCCCAAACATTAGTTTTATCTCTAAAATTAATTACTTCAGCATCTCCACTATTATAAGTCTCTTGTTTTTACCTTTCTAAATAAATTTAGAGATTTTTTTAGTCCTATATTATTTTTTTACAAGTGTCCGTTTGTAAAGCTCAATATTTTCCAGCGCCATGCCAATGCCTTTAACCACGCAAAGCATGGGGTCTTCGTTCACATGGGCGGGAACACCCAACTGCTCGGTCACTAATTTATCAAAACCCCGCAAAAGACTTGTTCCGCCTGAAAGAACAATCCCTTTGTCAATGATGTCAGAACTTAATTCAGGTGGAGTTTCTTCTAAAACCGCTTTAATCGTCCCTAAAATCTGGTTCAGAACCGGTCTTAAAGCCTCGGTCACCTCGGTCGAGGTTAGTTGGACAATTTTTGGCAATCCCATAATTGAATCCCGGCCTTTAATTTCCTTTTTTTCTTCTTTAGGTAGAGAATTAGCTGAACCAATCTCGATTTTTATTGCCTCAGCCGTCTGGTCACCAATAATCAAATTGTGTTTTTTTCGAACATAACTGGCAATGGCTTCATCAAGTTTGTTGCCAGCCACACGGGCTGATTTATGAATTACCACCCCACCGAGAGAAATCACCGCCGCTTCCGTCGCTCCCCCACCAATATCAACAACCATGTTACCCGAAGGCGCTGCAATCGGAATATCAGCGCCAATTGCGGCGGCTAAAGACTCATCAATCAGATAAGCCATCCGGGCTCCGGCCGCTAAAGTGGCATCCAAAACCGCTCTTCTTTCTACCTGGGTACAACCCGCCGGTGCACAAATCATTACCTCTGGTTTAAAAAAGAGTGCCCTGCCCCCAACTTTCTGGATAAAATAACGCAGGATTGCCTCAGTCACCACGTAATCGGCAATCACCCCGTCTCGCATCGGTCGGGAAGCTTGAATATTGCCCGGTGTCCGACCAAGCATTTTTTTGGCCTCATTGCCAACTGCTACCACTCGATTGTCTTCAATCGAAACTGCCACCACAGTTGGCTCATTAAGGACTATTCCCTCCCCCTCAACCCAAACAAGACTGTTAGCTGTACCAAGATCTATTCCTATTTTTTTAGCCAACATCTATTTTGATACCTTAAGATATATTTTTCTAAGCTATACTTAATCAGCTTTAATCAACTATATCAAACCCCAATTTTTTCTTGTTTGATGATAACACTTGATTATTAATTGAGCAAGACTGAATTTTATGCTAGAATACTTTACCAATGAGCTTAAACAAAAAACGGATTATTATTTTTTCTGCCGTTTTTCTGGGCATTCCGACAATAGCTTTTCTAATTATTAAATTAGCTCAAGGTTACAAACTGGATCTTTCCACCAAAACTTTAAGGCCAACTGGTCTCTTGGTTGCCACCTCAAACCCTAAAGGGGCTCAACTTTTTATCAATGGTAAACTCGAAACAGCCACTGACAATACTCTTAATCTTGCACCTGATGAATATGAAGTGGAAATTAAAAAAGACGGTTTTTTCCCCTGGAAAAAAACGCTTACCATTAAAAAAGAGCTGGTCACAGAAACTGACGCTCATCTTTTTAGTGCCTATCCTGATTTAAAAGTCTTAACTTTTACTGGTGCCACCAACCCCCTGCTTTCGCCTGACGGCCAAAAAGTTGCCTTTAGCGTGGCCACCGCTTCGGCAAGCAAACGTGGCCTTTGGGTGCTAGATTTAACTGACCGACCCTTAGGGTTTGACAGAGAACCCCGACAAATTCTTCAAAGCGCACCTGGTGGCCGCGATTTTAGCCAGGCAAACTTTGAGTGGTCACCTGATTCAAAACAGTTACTGGTGACACTTAGAAAAGAGATCTTTTTAGCTGACACTGCTCGGCTTAACCCTGCCACCTCATTAATTGATGTCAGTGATAATTTAACTTTAATTAAAAGAAGTTGGGAAAATGAAAGCAAATTAAGACAAGAAGCGAAACTTAGCGAGCTGCCAAAAGAATTGCTAGAAGTTTTGACTGATTCGGTGAAAGAAATTCGGTTTTCGCCTGATGAAACAAAAATTTTATATACAGCCACTGCTTCCGCTTCAATACCCGAAGAAATCATTCCTCCTCTTCCGGCTGCCAGCACTCAAAAAGAATCAAGGCAACTTGAATCAGACAAGGTTTATGTTTATAACCTTAAGGAGGACAGAAACTTTGAAATTCCTGTTGCCAGTGAAACCCAAATCAGTTGGTTTCCAACATCAAAACATATCTTTCTAGCCCAAAGTGATAAAATAAGCATTGTTGAATACGACGGCACCAATTGGATTGATGTTTACACCGGGCCATTTGAAAATACTTTTGCTTTCCCTTTTCCCTCAGGTACCAAAATTTTGGTCTTAACCTCAATCGGCAAGGACACGCCGCCTAACCTCTACGCCATCAGCTTGCGCTGATTCTAGAATTTAGAGTGTGGTAAAATTAACTTGTTTCCTGACTCTGTAGCTCAACGGATAGAGCCCAGGTTTCCTAAACCTGTGATGAAGGTTCGATTCCTTCCAGGGTCACCCCGCAAAGTTTCGCGGCGCTTGCGCTTTGCGAAACCGCGCGGTTAGGCACGAGATTGCGAAGCAATTTTTCGTGCCACCACGGAGAGTAGCGCAGTGGTAGCGCGCGCCGTTCGGGACGGCGAGGTCCCGGGTTCAAATCCCGGCTCTCCGACTGTAAAGCTAATATTGCTTCTGCCCCAAATTTTTTCACTATATGACTGAAAAGCGAAACGGAAGACATCAAGAACCTTTGCTCGCAACCGAAAGGTTAAGTAAACCAGAATTTATTACGCGCAGAATTAGCGCTAGAAAAGACCTTCTTCATTTTGTTGAAGGAATCATAGGTTCTCAGGTGTACAAAAAGTTAGGCAAAACTCCTCAAGGATGGATTGAAGAATTAAATATAATCCACGCCATGCTCACTGGAGAAAATCTTGTGGCTGGTATTGGTATCAATCAGCCCCCAAAAGAGAAGCCAGATTTTCAAAAATTAGGAGATAATGTCTTTCTATATAGAGGAAATATACCAAAACTAAGAGGCGTATGGCTCTCCAAACAAACTACTCGGTATGATTTTCAAAGTGAAAAAGAAATCCCTCATACCCAATGGACTCATTATCAAATGGGTTCTTATGAAACTTTGAGGATAAACACAGAGTTTGCTGATATTCCTCCTGAAAATTTCTTACCTGAGAATTTTGAACCAAAAAGTCAACTGGTTAAAAGTGACCGCCGACCAATCTTCACTTTCACTGTTCGACGTGGTGCTGAAACAATCACCGTCTATACAAAAGGTGCTTTTATAGCCACTTCTCATCTTTATCACCCACCCAGTTATAGGCTAACAAACTTAGCCAGAACAAGAAAAACAACTTCAAGAGAAGAAATGGAAAGATTTTTAGGGCTCGGTCAGCAAGGCATCAAGGCCTCCAGTTTTAGGTTACTGCGAAACACCGGTGGAAGAATTTTTATTTTTACAAAAGATAGAAGGAGAAAATCCTTCGGGCTTTCTTGAATCTCAAAGGCAAACAATAATTGAGCAAGATGCCCAAATACTGGTGGCTCTTTGTTTGTTAGGTTATCTCAAACCAGGTTTCGAAGATTTTGATGATAAAGTCTTTGACGGCCAGAATTTATATTTAATTGACACCGATGAAATAGTAGATTTGTATTCTCAACATGGCATGGCTCCCTCAGATTTTAAAGAGTTATTATTAAACCCCACAGACGTCAAGGCCTTGGATGAATTCAGAGAAACCCAAAGATTTATTTTCGGAAAAACTTTAAAAGATGTCCTCTTCAGATTCAGAAAAACCTTAGTCCCCACCCCCGAAGATCAAGCTTTGTACATTGCCTCTTTTTTTCGAAAAATTGGTTGGCCCAAACCGACTGAAGCACAAATTAGGGAATTAACCACCTTCCCCGAAAACTATCTAACCTTAGAACAACACATTGGCATGATAATGGAGGAATAAGGCCTTTAAAACAAATCAGCCAATTGTTTAATTAAAGAAACAACCACTGGAGGCGGCAAAAGGCTGTAAGAAGGCACACCTTGGTCATCTTCAACAACCCAAGGCTTTTCGGTGGTTTTGACGCGGTGAGAGACCTTATTCCATTCATAAACATACTCAGGCGTAATTTCGTAGTCGTCAACTAACTTGTTAGCTTTATCGACCGGCACCGAATTACACAGTAATACTTTAGGAATGCCATATAAAGAAAAAGCCCGTTTAATGAGTTTTTCATCTTTTTCAAGCCTGTCTTTAATCACCTCAACCCCTAATTCATCGCCTTCTTTAGTCACCATCCTCGCTCCTCGACAGGTTGGGCTATCACAAACTAGGTAAAACTCATTGTTTTTAATATCATAACCCACCTTTTTAGTGGCCAACAATTTCAGATTTCTGGGAGTCTGACACTTCGGACATACCACCCGGTATTTAATTCTTTCGTCAATCACCTTCTCAGGCACATCAATCAAAACAAAAAAATCAGGGTCACCCCGGTAGTCAATCAAATCTCGGAAAAACAGAGAATAAGAAATCTGGTCTAAATTGCGAGGGAAACCATCAATAAAAAGAGCTTTTCTTTTAAGCCTGCCAATTTCCCTTTTAAGCAAAGCCAAAACAAACTCAGTTGGCAGCAGCGTTTTGGTACTGCGCTTAAGTTGGGCTTTGATAACCTCATCAATCGGCAAATAACCTCGGTAGTTTGCTTCCAAAAAGGCTTCAAGTTTTTTTCTTGATTTGGAACTTGCCACTTCTTTGTCAAGCTTCCTGACAATATCACCAGCCGAAAGATGGGCAATGTTTTTGGAGCCAACAGCTTCAGCAAAAAGTTTGGAATAAGTCCCCTTCCCCGCATTTTTCTTACCCAAAAGAATGGCCACAAAAGTATTGTTTTCTAAATATTTTTTTATCTTTTCAATTTCAGGCCCGGCTTTAAACCTAAAATAAACCTGGCGTTGTTTGGGGTCAGTCAAATCAAATTCTGGTGAACCCGAAGGGCTTTTAGTTTTAAAAAGAGGAAAATTAAGTTCTTTCATTTTTCAAAAGCTTTCGAAATCGACCTTCGGCTTTGTAAGGACCAATGATAGCCAAATTAAGCTTCTCAGGTTTAAAAACAGCTCTGGCCACCCGCTGGATATCATCGGGAGTAACTTTATCTATCAGAGTCATTGCCTGCTGTGGTGTTCGAATTTTTTTCTCCAACAAGAGTTGAGCAGCGTATCTTTCGACCACATTTCGAGAGTCTTCCAAAGCCAAAATCATTCTTCCTTTTAAAAGCTCTTTCGCTTTTTTCAACTCTTTACCAACCACTAGCGCTGTGGCTACATTATTAAACTCTGCCAAAACAACCTTAATCGCCTCATCAATTTTTGCCAATTTTACCCCAGCTCGAGCCATCAAATAACCACTATCTGTAAAAAACTCAGGCTGACAATCAACATAATAAGCCAAACCCCGTCTTTCTCTAATTTCAATAAACAATCTTGAACTCATACCACCACCTAAAATGGCCGCTAAAACACCAATGGCAAATCTGTCTGGGTGCGAATATTGATAACCGGGAACGCCTAGGCAAAAGTGACCTTGTTCTGTCTTTTTAGTGACCAAATTTAACCGAGCTTGCAACTGGCTAATTTTGATCTCCTTTGTTTTCTTTTGACCGGCTTTTTGAAGCTGACTAAAAAACTGACTAGTTAAACCCTTTACCTCGCCTGACTTTATCTTGCCGGCAACGGCTAAAACCATGTTCTCAGGATAATAAAGCTTTTTTAAACAAGTCAAAAAGTCTTCTTGTTTAATTTGGCGAACGGTTTCTTTTTCGCCACCAATCTGCCAACCCATAGAGTTGTCACCATACAAAAGCCGTTCAAAATTCTCATAGACTTTGCGCATCGGTAAATCTTCATACATATTAATTTCTTCAATAATCACCCCTCGCTCGCGATCAATCTCCTTTTTTTGCAACAAAGAATTAGTCAAAATATCGCTTAAAATATCAAAGGCTAAAGTTTTGTGTTTAACCGCTAGTTTAATCCAGTACCCGGTTAACTCTTTACTCGTAAAAGCATTAAACAAACCCCCTACCTGATCAATTTCTGAAGCAATCGCTAAAGTCGTCGGTCGCTTTTTAGTCCCTTTAAAAGCCATATGTTCCAAAAAATGGAAAAGGCCGTTGATTTTTTTCGTCTCGTAACGACTGCCTGCTCCCACGCCGACCATAACTGAAACTGACTCCATTTGAGGCATGGGCACCATGATTAAACGCAGGCCGGTTTTAAAAGTGGTCAGTGTATATTTTTTCATTACATCCTTTCGGGGGCTTCGATACCCAACAAATAAAGGCCATTTTTAATGACTTGGGCCACCACCGCTGTCAAAGCCAAACGAAAATCAACTAACTGTTCAGATTCAGCCTGAATGATGCGATGTCTATTATAAAAAAGATTGTACTTTTGGGCTAAATCAAAAAGAAAATTAGTCATCAAATTGGGCGCATAATTATCCCCTGCTTCAATCACCACTTCCGGAAATTTGTAAATTGTCCTCAATAAAGCTGCCTCTTCCTCATTTAGTTCCATCTTGATTGCTAACTCACCCTTGGCTTCTTTTTCCGCCTTCTTAAGAACACTCTGACAACGGGCATAGGTGTATTGAAGATAAGGACCTGAATCACCTTCTAAATTTATCGACTCATCTATATCAAAAACCATCTCACTGCTCGGATTGAATTTTAAAAGCGAATATTTAACCGCACCGACAGTCACTTCTTCCGCTACTTTTTGGTTCATTTTATAAGCTTTGGTTAGTCTCTTTTTAACCTCATCCAAAAGCCACTCAGCCAAAACTACCTGTCCGATTCGTGAGGCCATTTTGCCTGCTTTTAACCGCACCCAACCATAGACTAAATGGAATTCCTTATTAGCAGTCTTAGGATTAATTTGCTTGAGAGCCTTAAAAATCACCCCAAAATAGCCTTTTTGCTCTGAGCCGACCACATGGATGATTTGACGAGGGTTAAATTCTTTAAATTGCAATTTGGCTAAAGCCATATCTTTGGCTTCATAAGTCGGCAAACCTTGCTGATTAACAAAAACCCGGTTATGCAATCCATATTTTTCGCCAGGAAAGATAATCGCCCCTTCACTTCTGGCAAATACTTTCTTCTTAAGAAATTGAAGGACAATTTTTTTGCCTGGGTCAGCCACTTCACCTTCAAAATAAAGCCGGTTAAACTTGACTCCCAGTCGTTGGTAAATCCGGTCAAAGTACTCTAAACTCCAGCCTCTGGTTTGCTGCCACAATTCTTTGATTTCTGGGTCTTGGGCATAGATTTTGTGGTTTAAAGCCTCAACTTCTTTTTTGGCGTCTGGTTTTTCAGTATAAGCCTGATTACCCTTAATATAAGCTTTAGCCAAATACTTAATTCTCTCCCCCAAGCTTTTAGGCAAAGCCTTGCGGGTTTGCTGAATCTGCCACAAACATTTGGCTACATGCATCCCCACATCGCCTTGATAATTAGCCCTGACTATCTTATGGCCGCTGGCCTCCAAAAACCGGCTAATCGATTCACCCAAACAAATATTGCGCAAATGGCCAAGATGAAACTGTTTAAGAATGTTGGGTTGGGCATATTCAACCATAATTGGTTTTTTATCTTTACCAAAGACAAAACCATATTTATCTTTTTCTTTTAGCACTCTCCCCATTTTGTTGATAAGAGTCTCGTTTTTAAGCCATATATTGATAAAACCAGGCTTTGCCACCTCAATTTTAGCGATATATTCTGGCAAGCCCAAAGAACGCCAAGCATTGACGATGGCGTTGGCTAAATCCCAAGGTGTAGGATAAGCCTTTTTCTTAATTCGCATGGCAATGTTGGTCGAATAATCGCCATTATCTGGCTGACCTGGATGCTCCAAGCTTAGTTTTTCAGCCGAAATACTAAGTTTTTTTAAAACCTTAGTGAGGTCTTTTTTAATCTGTTGGACAATCATTTTGTTTGAACAGGCTTCGTTCTTTCATTATACCAGCTCTTTCCATCACTCACAATCTCTATTTCACCTTGTTTGTCGGTGCGTAAATATTGAATACCCAAACTGGTAAGCTTACTTAAGACTTCCTCTGTCGGATGACCAAAGGAATTTTTGCCAACTGAGATCACCGCCAGCTCAGGCTTAACCTGGGCCAAAAATTCCTCACTCGTGCTGTATTTGCTGCCATGATGGCCGATTTTTAAAACTTCAATCTCCCCCAAATCGGCCAAATCCAACTTTTTTTCACTAATAAACCCGATATCACCAGTTAATAAAGTATCAAAATTGCCAAACGAAAGCTTTAACACAATTGAGGTTTCATTGGGATTACCAGCCACGCTGGCTGCACCCAAAATCTTTTCTTTGTCCCGCAAAGCCTCGGCGAAGTGGGACCAAACTAAAAGGTCATCTAATCTTTCTTCCGGCCAGAAAACCTCAAAAATTAAAGGCCCGATTTTCAGCCTTTCACCCTCTTGGGGCGAAAAAATCAAAGCCTCTTCTGCCAAAACCACCTCTCGAAACTCCCAAAACCCAGCTGAATCATTCACCACAGAATTAACAACAAAATATTTCACATCATATCTTTCTATAACATCAATCAAACCACCAAAATGATCTTTTTCTGGATGAGTTAAGACAACCATTTCAATCTCCCGATCCCAAAACGGCATGTTATTAGCCAGACAGTTTAAAACCTGATTATTGGGTCCGCCATCAATCAGAATCTGACTTGAACCATGAGTAATCAAAATGGCATCACCTTGACCAACATCACAAAAAACCAGATGTAAACGTTTATCAGGCAACTGGCGGACGGCGGACCAAACCAAACCAACCAGTAATATTAAGCTGAGGAAGACAATTTTTGTTTTTTTAGCACCCATAGGCTGATAACCAAATAATAACCAACCAGCCATCCCCAACTCAGTTTGCCAACGGCAAAAGAAACCCAAGGCAAGCTACCAAACCATTCAATCAGTTTGACAAAATAAGTTAAGGGTACCCAAGCAAACCAGGTTAATATTTGACCCAACGGTTGAATAAACAAACCAATTCCCACTACGCCGGCGCCTAAACCCATAATTAAAGGCACTACTGGCAAAACCAAGGCATTAATTAAAGGCGAAATAAAACTAACTTGGCCAAAATTGAAAATTAAAATGGGCAAAGTACCAATTTGGGCTGCCAAGGTCATCCTGAGCTCGTCACCTAAAAGTGGTGTCCTAAAAACTCGACCTTGAAGCTTTGGGTAAATAAACAAAATCCCGGCCGTGGTTAGAAACGAAAGCTGAAAACCAATATCAAACAGCATCAAAGGAGATATTAATAGCATAACGGCGGCGGCAAAAAACAGACAGACGACTGCATCTTTTTCTCTACCTAAAAATTGAGCCAGATAAGTCAAACTGCCCATAATCGCGGCTCGAACTACAGGCGGTTCGGCTCCAGCCATCAAAGTGTATGCCAAAACACCTAACAAAGCCAAAACCAAAGCTTTTCTTCGATTGACAAACTTTACCAAACTGGCAACCAAAAACCCAGCCACAACTGTAATGTTGTAACCCGAAGCGACAATAACATGAAGTGTGCCTGTTCCCCGCAAATTTTGAAAGAATTTTGGCGGCATTTCTCTTTTACTACCTAATAATATCCCGAGCAGCAGGCTCGCTTGAGGTTCCGGCAAAAGCTTCTCTAAAAGATTCTCCAGCTGATTTTTAAAGGCGTACAAAAATTTAGTCAAACTGATTCTATTGATTAAACTGCTTTTTTCTTCAACTACCTGAATAGCGGGATAATAAAAGATAAACTTGGTTTGAAATCGATTTATCACTTGCCTTTTCGGCCTGCCAACAATCTCTAATTTTTGACCATAAAAATAGGTTGGAAAACGGTCAGTACTGACCAAAAAGCCATTGACATTGATGATTTGGTTTGAACCCTTTAGATATGGTTGATTGGTAACTCTACCAACTAGTCTTGTTTTAGCTTCATCAGGAATCCGCCAGCTGGCGGACTGCGTTGAATAGAGGCGGAAAAGACAAAAAGCGATAAAAATAGCAAAAACTACAAAATTAGTAAACCGTAACTTGAGTTTTGATTCTTTCAAAAACATTGGTGGGAATACCGGCTTTGGTTTTTAATTCTTCAATTGTTTGGTAAGGCCGATTGGTAATAATGTTTTCTGCTCGAACTGTCCCTACCCCCCAAAGTGTATCAAGCTGAGCCGCGGAAGCGGTGTTGATGTTGATTGCGCTTGCGCCAGCAACATATTCATCTTGCCCCTCAAAGTTTTGACCAACAAGAGGAATGTAAATTTTGGCTCCGTCTGATAGTTTTTGAGCTAAATTGATGTTTTTTGACACCCAATCTCTGTCCGCCTCAGCTGACAAGCCCCCAGCTCGAACTAGCAAATCATTAATTCGGGCTTCGCTTGACAACTCATAAACCCCCGGGTTTTGAACTGCTCCTTCAAGATCAACAAAAATTGTCGTTCCTTCGGCTGTCTCTTCCTCCGACAAAATTTCAATCGTGGGTTTTTCCTCCAAATGGCGGACGGCAAAAACACCAATGCCCACCAAAATCAAACCCACCAACCCAAAACCAATCTGAAGTTTGTATTTCTCAAGCAGTTTTTCTAAATCCACTTAAATTAAACAACAAAGTTAATTAATTTTCTGGGGATGAAAATGACTTTTTTGATTTTTTTGTCCTCCAAATGGCGGGTGACGTTGGCTTCTTTTTTGGCTCTTTTCTCTACTTCAGGCTGCTTGCTGGTTTGGTTGCTTGGCAGCTGAACCTGGCCACGGAGTTTGCCGTTGACCTGGACAATAATAGTCACTATTTCTCCTTTGACCAACTTGGAGTCATATTTTGGCCAGGGCTGCTGATGAACACTATATTTGTTACCCAAAACCTCGCACCAAAGCTCTTCGGCCATAAAAGGCGCAAACGGTGCCAAAAGCAGAACTAAGATTTCCAGGGTCTTTTTTGGCAAGCTTGGCTGCTTCATTAATTCATTAATAAATTCCATAATGCTAGCAATGGCGGTGTTAAATTTCAACTCTTCAATGTCTTCAGTTACTTTTTTGATGGTCTGATGCATAATTCTTGCTAAATCATGATTTTTTCCGGCTGTTTTTTCTTGGCTGTGTTTGACCACCAATTTCCAAACCCGATTCAAAAACCGCCAACAACCCTCAACCCCTTTGGTTGACCAAGGCATGGTAGCATCGTATGGCCCCATAAACATCAAATAAAGCCTTAAGGTATCAGCGCCAAACTTTTTAACCACCTTCTCAGGGGCAATCACATTACCATGGGACTTGCTCATCCGAAACCCATCTTCACCTAAAATCACGCCGTGCTGACGGCGGGCGGCATAAGGCTCTTTACCAGGCACGGCTTTGATGTCGTTTAAGAATTTGTGCCAAAAGCGGGAATACAAAAGGTGCAAAGTAGTATGCTCAGCGCCCCCCAAATACAAATCCACCGGCATCCAATATTTTAGTTTTTTGGGATCAGCCAAAGCTTGGTTGTTTTTGGGATCAATGTAGCGCAAAAAATACCAAGAAGAACCGGCCCAGTTGGGCATGGTATCTGTTTCCCTTCGGGCGCCCGAGGCGCACTCAGGACAAGCCACCTCTACCCACTCCCGGATGTTCGCCAGTGGTGATTCACCCGTATCTGTTGGCTTATATTTTTTGACTTCGGGCAGTCTAACTGGCAGTTCACTTTCGTTCACTGGAAACCAACCAGCCATTTGGCGGCGTAGGCCTGTCTTTTTGGGAGAAAATAAAGGTTTGAAGTTTTTGCCTTCTTTGGTATCCCACCAGGAAATTCCTTTTTTCGCACAGGCTGGACAGTAAATCATCGGAATCGGCTCACCCCAGTAGTGCTGACGGGAGAAAATCCAATCCCGTAAGTGGTAATTAACTGCTCGCTTTCCCCAACCCTTTTTGACCAGGAAATTGATAATTTTTTCTTTGGCCTTTAAAGCCGGTAAGCCATTTAAAAAATCAGAGTTAAAAACTTCTGCTTTATCAATATCAGTAAAAGGACTTTTGGCAAAATCCCACTTGCCCCCTGAATCGGCGGGTTTAACCACCGGAATAATCTCTAAGTCATATCTTTTAGCAAAATGCCAGTCACGTTCATCATGGGCAGGTACACCGACAACAATGCCGGTGCCGGCAGTCAAAACGACAAAATCAGCCACCCAAATGGGCATTTTTTTACCTGTCAATCGATTAAGGGCATAATTGCCAGTAAAGACGCCGGTTTTTTCTTTTTTAAACTCGGTGCGTTCTAATTCTGATTTTTTCTTGGCTTTTTCAATGTATTGCCTAACTTTGCCTATATTTTCTTGAGTGGTTAATTTCAAAACTAAAGGATGTTCGGGAGCGATAACCACAAAAGTAGCACCAAAATTAGTATCCGGCCGAGTGCTGTAGCAAGAAATAGTCAGATTCTTACCAACCACAGGGTATCCAATTGTCACTCCTTCGGTGCGACCAATCCAATTTCTTTGGGCGGCTTTGACATAATCTGGATAATCCACCAAATCAAGCTCCTCAGCTAACCGGTCGGCATAAGCAGTGATTCGCAATAACCATTGGGATTGCATTCGGCGCTCAGCTTCTGCCCCACAACGCTCACACTTGCCAGCCACAATCTCTTCGTTAGCCAAAATAATCTTGCAAGCTGGGCACCAACCGACCGGCGTTTCGGCTTTGTAAGCCAAGCCGTGCTTAAAAAACTGAATAAAAATCCATTGCGTCCAACGGTAGTAGTCAGGATCAGTGGTGTTAACTTCCCGGTCCCAATTGTAAGCAAAAGCCAGTCTTTTCATTTGCTGCTGAAACTGGTCAGTGTTTTTCTTGGTAGCCACGGCCGGGTGAATACCAGTTTTGATAGCATAATTTTCCGTCGGTAAACCAAAAGCATCCCAACCCATGGGGTTCAAAACATTCAAGCCTTCCATCCGCTTTTTTCGGGTAAAAATGTCCTGGATAGTCATCGTAAAAGCATGACCAATATGAAGGCCTTCGCCCGAAGGATAAGGAAACTCGACTAAAGCGTAATATTTTTTTCCGCCAGCTGGCGGATCAACCGTTTTAAAAAGCGGCTTTTTCTCCCAAGTTTTCTGCCATTTTGGTTCAATTTCCCAAGGCCGGTAATTTGATTGACTCTTTTTCATTTTAAATTTTTTTAAGTATTTCTAAATATTCATCATGACTTATTTTCAAAGTTCTTAAATTATTTCGAATAATAAAAACGGGAATTTCCTTATCAGCCGGAAAAACAACTGGTCTTTTTAAACCGCTTCTGTCGTAAATTAACATGGTCTCCCTTTTGGCGTTTAAAACGGCAACCAACAAAAATAAGAAATTTCTCAAACTTCTTTTTACTAATAGGGGCAAGTCGCGGCATTTTTAAGCACTAAGGGGAATACTAAAACTTTCTGACTCATGCGAAACAATCACCGGTGGGTTCCATTGTTTTCTAATTTTCTTCCAGCCCAAACCGAAAAGGACCTCTTTTAAAGTTCCCTTTTCTAAAAGTTCCTCAAAGAAAATTTGAACAACTTCCCCAAACCGCCTTTTAGCCTTCTCAAAACTATCACCGGAAGTAGATAAATCAAGAACAGGCGTATAAGCAACAAAATACTTCCCTTCCTTTAAAAAAGACACTGGGAGAGAAACTTTTACGTTTACTTTCTTCGTTTTTGCCATCTTAAATGAGATTCTACATAATAATTAGGCCAAAAGCAAATCAAAACACTTGATATTGTAAATCTTTTCCTTTTTATTGTAAACTAGAAACAATGGTCAAGTTCCTGCTCCATAGTCTTTTTTTGGTTGCTGCCGTTTTTTTGGCTTTTCTTTGGACGAGCCATCCAACACTCTCAGTTTACACTCTTCAATTGACTGCGGCCTTTGTTTTACTCTTCTTTTTTAACCAATTTATCGCCCGGAAAAAACGCCAAAAAGCAAATTTGGCGATTGAGGCCGTGGTTTTTACTATGGTCGTTTTACTTTTGGTCACCTCAACTGGTGGTCTGACTTCTCCCCTTTTTTTTCTGGTCTACTTCCTAATGTTTGGTTTAGCTTTGCTTTTTGAACCAGCCATCACTTTTTCGCTTGCTGTCGGTATGATTCTTTTTTTCGTCGTCACCACCAGCCAAGAATCGCTTTTGGAAGAAATCCTCTCACTTTTCTCTTTGCTGCTCATCACGCCCCTGGCTCTTTTTTTTGGCAAACAATATCTTAAACTGCTAGAAAGTAGGGAAAAAATCAAAATTTTAAAACAAGAAACAGCCATCACCAATGAGCAAATTAAAAAAGAGGAAACCGATGTTTTAATGTGGACCACTCTTGAACTTAAAAAGGATTTGAGTGAAATCCTTGACCATGTCAGTCACCTTTTATCAGATTTAGCTCACCTCACTGTCAGTCAAAAGGAAAGACTGCTAAAAATCAGAGGCCGCACCCTACACCTTTTAAAAACAGGCGAAAAATTAAAAGAAGAAGTGGACAAAGCAACAGATGAAACTTAAAATTTCAGTTTTAGTTTTTGGCTTTATGCTTTTAGTTTTAAGTTTAGCCCACCCTGTAGGCGCTGTCTCCTCGGTCTCTTCTGACAATTACCAAATTGATTGGCCCAACTTAAATATGGGTGCTGGACTGCCGAGTGCTGAAGGTGTTTATAAACTGGGCGTCACTACTGGCCAGACTGCACCCGGATTTTACGAATACACTGATGGCTACCGGATCCGAGCTGGGTTTCAGTATATTCATTCTATCATCCCTTTTTCCTTTTCTCTCTCGCCTGTTAATCTTAATTTTGGCACTTTAAGTGTCGGGGTGCTAACTAACGAACAAACCATTACTTTAACCGTTAATTCTGGCTCAGCCGGCGGCTACCAAGTCAAAGCTCAAGAAAACGACCTTCTAACCTCAAATGCCAACAGCACTATTGCCGATACAACCTGCGACACTGGCGACACTTGTGACCATGACACTGACTTCGGTACTTGGACAGATACCAGTACCTATGGCTTCGGCTATACCATGACTGGCGACGATGTTCCTTCTGGATTTAGCAGCGGCACCAAATTTAGAAACCTTGCTGACGCACCCGGTGAAGACCCGGTGAAAGTGATGGGCAAAACCCCAGTTGAAGGGCACCAGGCTGGCAAAGGTAAAATCGCCACCATGAGCGCCAGAATCAATATTAGCAGCACCCAGGCCGCCGGCACCTATCGGAATATCTTGACTTTTATCGCCATACCGACATTTTAGGAAAGGTAAAATTCAAAATGCAAAAGGTAAAACTACATAGCAAAATTCAAAATTTTAAATTTTTAATTGTCATTTTTATTTTTTCGTTTTTATTTTTAAATTTAGCGACAAAAGCAACCCAGGCTCAATCTCTTTCGCTCAGCATCTGGCCGCCTCTGCTTGAAGTAATGATGCAACCTGGCAAGTCAATCACCCAGGTTTATAAATTAAAAAACAACGGTGAAACTGATTTGGCTTTCACTTCCTCAATTGTCCCTTTCAAGCCTGCTGATGAGCTAGGCAACATCAAATTAGAAAATTCTCGGCTACCACCTTGGTTTTCTTTTCAAAATGCCAATCTTGACTTGAGCCAGAAGTTTCTTTTAAAGGCTGGCGAAACCCAAGAGGTGGTTTTAAAAATCAAAGTCCCAGAACAAACCCTTGAAAAAGATTATCATGCTACCTTACTTTTTGAAACTATTCCTGGCGTTTTTCTAGGGCAATCAGGTATGCAAACACAAGCAAAAATAGGCAGCAATATCCTTTTAACTGTTTCTCAAAGCGGACAGCCTTTGAAAAAAGCAGAAATAGTAAAATTCGCAATTCGCAATTTGAAAATTAGACAATTACCAATCATTGATTCTTTTACCAAGCCTCAATTTCTTCTACGGATCAAAAATACTGGTCCAGCCCTTTTCAAGCCTGCGGGCGCAATTACCGCCAGCGGTTGGTTTGGCCAAAAATATGTCTTAAACTTGCTTCCAGAAAATGTCTTGGTCAACTCCACACGCCTTGTTGGCTGCGAAAATCAGATTGATGCCAAATTTCTTCTCGGCCCTTACAAAACCAAAGTTGAATTTGGTCTTGATACTTTAGAGACTGATTATTCAGCCGAAATTACCTTTTTCGCCCTACCTATAAAATTTATTTTGGGGATAATCATTGCCGTCGTGGTTATTTGGTTTGTCAAAGCCAAACTGGGGGTTGACAAGAGATTATTATAGTAGTTACACTGAAAATTGAAAAATGAAAAAGAAAATCCTGCTCATTTTGGTAGCGCTTTTTGCTTTGGCTGGGTTCTTTTTTCTTCGGCCAAAAAAAATTAGTTCCCAAATTTATCCCTCTTTAACCAGTGCCTCGGCGACTCTATCCAACTCAAGGCTCTCTTTTTACGGCGCTCTTGATGTTGGCGTTTCGGCAGGGGCAACCACAATCGTCCTGGATACGGACGGCACCCGGGCTGACGAAAGCACTAGCCACCTTTTTCCCAACGACACTGTTTCCGTTGGTCCAAACGACAATTTCACCGTAGGAGGAATAATTGATGCTACTACTTTCTTTTTGGCCGACGGCTTAACCGTCGGTGCCGATACTGGAGCGACTATTTATGCCACCCAATCAGGAACTTTAACAGTTGCGGTAACCACAGTTAGCGATATTCCTGCCAACGGTGATATTATTGTCACCATTGCCGACCCGCCTTCGGGGGAGGGCAACGATAAAGCTCCTGACTCGACTAGCTCAATCTCAACTAATGGCTTTGATTTTAATGGGATTACCACCGCTAATATTACCTGCCCCACTAATTGGACTGCAGAATCAGCCACAGCAGGCAGCGGTGACGGTCATACTGTTATTTGTAATGCGACAGTCGGCACGACCGGCCCGACTGCCCTCGAAGTGGCTATTGGAGTTGGCGGTACGGGTCTAATTAATCCGGCAGCAGTTAATGTTGGTCATACCGCAGGAGTGGCTGACATCTATACCATCAATGTCAAAACCCGAGATGCTTCAAATAACACTAAAGATGAGGTAGATGTCAAAGTGGCTCCGGTTGAGGCGGTTTTGGTTTCCGCTACCGTGGATGAGACCCTCTCTTTCACTGTCGCCGGCCGAGGCGCGGGCACCACTTCTTGCGGTAAAGGGGCCGCGACCGGTATTGTCTCCACCGCCACCTCCATTCCTTGGGCAGTACTCTCAAGCGCTAATACTTTCTATGATACCGCCCAACAATTGACAGTCTCCACTAATGCTGATGCCGGCTATGCGGTAACAATTGAGGAAAATGACCAAATGGGCAAAAACGGCAAGGCTTGCAGTGGCGCTGATGCCGGAGAGGCCGTTAACTGCATTAAAGACACTACTTGCGATGGTGCCGCTTGCGATGAAGATGAAGAAGATGACTGGGAAACGCCTGCCAATAATGGTCTCGGTATTTCTTTGGAAGATGAGACTGACAGCGATGCTGTCTTTCAATACAATGTGGAAAGTGGCGGTTGTGAGGGCGTAGCGGCAACCGACTTTTGCGCCCGGCAAATTGCCGACATGGCAGCCTCTGAAACCAAAGCAAACATTATGAGCAACACCGCGCCAGTAAGCGGCTCTTCTGTCTATGTTTGCTACCGAATTTCTATTTCCGCTACCCAACCAGCCGGATATTATTATAATAAAGTTAAATATACTTGTACGGCCACGTTTTAAAAAATGAAACTGCCCAAAAACAAGCTCAAAGATAAAATTTTTTACTTTTTAGTGATTCTTTTTACTTTTCTTTTGACCGCTTCTTCTAACCCTGCTCAGGCTCAAGCCGATATTCCCCTGACTGTTGCCCCGGCTCGTCAAGAGCTTTTGGTTGACCCGGGCGAAAAAACAGCCATCACCATCAAATTCTACAACCGAGGCGATACCCCTGTTTCAGGGCTTCTAAAAATGGCTAACTTTATTGTTAAAGACGACCAGGGAACGCCGGAATTTTTAGAAGGACCAACTCAATTGGCACCTCGTTTTGCGGCTGATTCCTGGGTCACCTTGCCTTATGACCGAATGACCATTGCTTCCAAAGACATGGTTTTAATTCAGGCTAAAATCAACGTGCCGGCTGACGCCCGACCCGGCGGCCGCTATCTGGCCATTTATTTTGAACCGGGTGGAACGCTGACAGGCGGTGAAGAAAAAAAAGAAGTCGCTATTGCCTCTCGTTTGGCTGGTTTGGTTTATCTGCGTGTCTCCGGACCAATTAAAGAAGATGCTTATGTGGTCCAAATGATGGCACCGCAATTTTCCGAATATGGACCAGTAACTGTCACTACCGAGATTTTGAACCGTGGTGATTACCACATTCGACCCAAAGGAACAATAACAGTCACCAATCTTTTTGGCCAACAAGTTGACGAAGTAAAACTCACGGAGCAAAATATCTTTCCTGATGTGAGTCGGAGTTTTAGCAACGCAGCGGGAGCAAAATGGATGGTTGGTAAATATAAGGCTGAACTGGCGGCTACTTATGGCGAAACAGGCAAAGCGTTAACGGCCGTCATTTTCTTCTGGGTTTTTCCTTGGAAAGTGGCCACCATCATTGTCTTGACCATTATTGTGGTTGTCCTTCTTACTAACATCATCTGGCGCCGGCTTAGAAAGCGGGAAGAAGAACTAGAAGAAAAGGTGGAGGAACTCGAGAAAAAAATAGAAGAAAAGAAATGAATGAACTATCTCCTCTCACTGGCTCTTGTTTTGGCCGCTGCTAACCCCATCTCTTACCAAATCACTGTTTCAACCACTATTGGTGAGCCTAAATTAACTGTTTTTGGCTACACCTCGCCTCAAGCCCAAGTCCAACTCCAAGGCAACCGCGTTTTTGAAGAAGTAACAGCTGACAAAAAAGGCTATTTTTTCTTTGACCGGGTCTTTTTGCCCCGAGCCCAACCCAACTATCCTGAAGTCTGCCTGACTTCAATCCGCCAGCTGGCGGAGCAAAAGTCAATCACCTTCCCCACTTGCCTACCACCTCTGCCTATCGGCCCTTTTGAAATTACGGTTGGTCCGGTTTTGTTACCGCCGACCATTGATCTTCAAAAAGGTCGTTTTTTGGCCGGCCAGCAAATAACAGCCCAAGGTCTAACTATCCCTAATGCTGAAGTGGCCATTTTTCTGGCTAACAACCCAAATTCCCGACGCGCCTTGATTCCCTCAGCTCACGCTCACTTTTTACCCAACTACAAAATTCAAGCTGATAAAGACGGGCGCTTTGAATTTAACTTACCCACCACCAGGCCAACCCACTGGCGGATTTTTGCCAGTGCTACTTTTTTAGGCTCCCCCACTCCCAAAAGTAACACCTTGATGTTTAAAGTTTTAAGCTGGTGGGAATGGTGGTGGCGTTGGCTGGTGACAGTCTTAAGCCAGCTTTTCAGCTTGTTTAAGCCTTACTGGTGGGTGTTAATCATCTTACTGGAGATATTGCTAATCGCCGCTTGCTTAAAAAAATTATTTGAGTTAAAATCTTCTCATAATGCTCAGTCTGTTACAAAAAAAGAAAATTAAAAACTATTTTGCCAACCAACCAGTTGAGCTCGTTTATCTATTTGGTTCTCAGGCATCAGGCAAGACCAAGCCTTTAAGTGATTACGATCTAGCCGTTTTGTTTCAAAAAGGCTTAAGCCCAAAAAGGCGATTTAACTTGAGGCTTGATTATATAGGGGCGCTAGGGGGAATTTTAAAATCAGACCGGGTTGAAATTCTAGATTTAAACAGCGCTCCGCCAACTTTTCGCTATTCAGCTCTAGCCCCCAGGCAAGAAATTTATGTTAAAAACGAAAAGAAAAGGGTGGAATTTGAACACAAAACCATGTCTGATTATTTCGACCGGCTTTTTTATCTGAATCGCCACACTTTAAACAGCCTCACTACTATTGCCAAGGAGGGGTTTAGTCCGTGAACAAAGGAGTTGAAAACATTGATAAAATTAATCTTCGACTTGAAGCCCTAAGGGAATATCTTAAAGTTTTAAAACCCCTTCAGGGTATCACCGGTGAAAAATTAGCAAAAAATATTAATAAGAGAGCTCGCGCCGAGCGTTTTCTGCAATTGGCAATTGAAGCTTGTATAGATATCGCTGAATTAATTATCTCTGACCAGAGGCTGCCTACTCCAAAAACCAGTCGAGAGGCTATTGAAATTTTGGGCCAAGAAAAAATTATCAATCAAAAATTCGCTCAGAAATTCGCCCCGGTAACTGGCTTTCGCAATATTTTGGTTCATGATTATCTTAAAATTGACTACCGCCAGGTGGCAGACAAGATCAACAACCGTTTAGGTGACTTTGAGAGGTTTGCTCAAGAAGTGGCCAAATTCCTTACCTAAAACTGACTCGCACTCTTTGAGGTAAGACTTTATTTTTTACTTTGGCTTCAATATAGTATTCCCCACTTGTGTTGGTGCTAACATCAAAAATTGCCCGGCCAAAGTCATCAGTCACTGCCTGAACCGAAGAAATTTCCAACCGGTCGTCTTGACCTAAAAAGACTGGTTCATCAATTACTCCCCTGCCTTGTTCATCTAGGATAAAAACTGTCACCCGAATTTTTTCCTTAACTGCCACTTTGGCTTGCAGAGGTGAGGCAAACAAATAAGAATTGTTTATCTCCACCAATCCACTGGGCTGTCTTAGCCCTCTAAAAAAAAGAAACCAAAATAACAAAAGTAAAAGAAGAATAACAAAAATAACAATCAGTAAAATAAAAGTCTTCTTCATCTTGATTTAATTGAACCATAATGGTTCATTATTTTCAAACTTCTTCTGAAAAAAACCAATACTAGAGGTCATTAGCCAAAAAATTGATTTAAATCGTTATCGGTTCAATTCTCGCTACCAACAATCTCACCTTTCACCGAAAAAAGGGGCTTATTAAAACTAGAATCTTGGTTAGCAGTTCAAAGACCAAAATGCTGAAATAAACCTAGGATAATTTTATCTAGGGTATATACTTCGTCACTTCGTTAGACTCGTATAATCCTCTTGAATTATAAAATTTTTATACTTCGCAGTAACGCTCGTATAATTCTCTTAGAGTATTATACAGGAAAAAAGTATATTTTACTTAATTTTAAAGAAAAAATCTCCAATTTAACGACAATTTAACTATAGGTTTTGAAAGAAGGCTAAAAACCCTACTATATCAAAAGATATCGTCAGTCAAGAACTTCGTTATTTAATCCTGTTGATATATTTTGATAGTTTAAAGAGATATTGTTTTTAACCTTTTGCGGGAAATAATGCTAATGAAAACTCTTATGAAAACAGAATTATTGTCTGATAATTTCTTTTTTTGACCCTGTCTAAAGCCATCAAACTCGACAAAATTTGCCTCTTGACAAGGCTGCGAATCCTTTATTATAGTCGTATTAAGGAGTATAACTTAATATAATCAGTCTAATTTAAGCCTAAAAAAATAACCGCAAAATTATGAACCTGCCCGAAAATTATCGCACTTATCTTAAGACACAAGGTTTATCTTCAGTCACCATCAAAAACTATGTGGCTGACATCAATCATTTTCTTGACTGGCTTTACCAAAAAACTCATGTTCATCACCGTGTCGCAGGTATTGACATCTTCGGTCTTTTTACCACGGAAACTTTTAAGGAATACAAAGCCGATGTTGCTGAACAAAACACTCCCCTAACCACCATCAACCGTCGTCTTTCCGCTTTAAGAAAATTTGGTCAGTTTGGCCTCCAAATCGGAAGCCTAAACCAAAACCCAGTTTTAAAAATTAAAAATGTCGTCTCCGAGTCCAACCAATCACCAAAACAAAATTGGCTTGTTAAATTTCGAAAATCCTTAGAAGAAGAAAAAGTAAGTCCGCTGACGATTAAAAACTATTTGTCAGATTTGCGCCATTTTTTGACTTGGTTGGAAGCAACGTAGTTTAACAAACGGTGGACCGCCTTGGTCTGCAATAAAAATCTCGGGGAGGAGATATTTAATTGCCACCTTTTTGGGTGGTCCACCGTTTTCATTGTAGCACACAAATCAAGGAAATGAACGATTTATCTAAAAAACTAACCAAAAAAAACATTGACGCTTACCAAAAGCGGTTGGGGCAATTAGAGCTTTCACCCTCCACCATCAAGCGAAGAATATCTTCAATTCGCAAATTCTGCCATTGGGCAGCCGGAGAAAGTTATCTGGAAGCAAATCCTTTTGCGCCAAAACCGGTTCGTGAAGCCATTTTAATGCGGGATCGCAAAAAATTATCATTGTCTAACTTATACAAAACATATACTTCCCTCTCAATTACCAAATACCTCCACTACGCCATTTTGATTATCCTCTGCGCCGCTTTGGGCTTTGGTGCTTATGACCAATTTTTCCGTAAGGCAGAAGAGCCTTTGGCCTATCCTACCAGCCTCAAACCCCCAAAACGCTATCTTTCTTTTCAAGGTCGGTTGACTGATTCTTCTAACAACCCAATTTCCTCAAAAACTGGGTTTACTTTTTATCTTTATAATGTCGGCACTGGTGGCACAGCGCTTTGGACCGGCGCTTGTGACATCATCCCTGACCAAGACGGTATCTTTTCCGTTCTTTTGGGCTTAGACTGTCCTCCAGAAATTGACACTTCTGTTTTTACGGAAAATGACGAAATTTGGTTGGAAATTAAAGTGGTAGATGAAACTTTAGACCCAAGAATTCAAATCGCCACTGTTGCTTATGCTTTAAACGCCGAAACCCTCCAAGGCTATCCACCTGGCACTGATATTAATCGAATCCCCTACATTGACAACACTGGCGACATCATCATTGCGGCCGCTTCCCCAAGTATTGACGCCAGCACCTCCAGCGATGAGTTTGCTATTAAAGGCAAATCTTTATCAATTAGCACCATCAGTGATGGCAATATTACTTTAGCACCTAATGGTGCAGGAGTGCTAAATTTAACTCTTAGCGCTCCGACAGGTCATGCGATAAACGCTATTGATGCCCAATTAGGCACTTCTGGGCAAAAAGAAGAAAATACTCTGTATTACGGCAAAGTTGCCAATGACAACGCCAATCTTAATCTTTTAAAACTTGAAGCTGGCGCCGACGCTGTGCCCAAGTTCACGATTGACGCCTCCGGTAATGCCTCAGCCAGTGGCTATCTTAAAGCTCTGGCCACTGGTTCCTATTTTACTGGTGATATTACGGTCTCAGGCGGAGATATTATCGGCGTCAGCAGTGTTTCTCTGGATATCGGTGAAGCTAGTCCAAACTATATCACTTCCTCGGTTGGTTTTGCGGTTGGGGGAACAACCACCTATTATTTTGACTCTTCCGGCCACATCAATGCCAATAACATTACTGGCGCTGGCACTTTGAATATCAATGGCGGCGGCACCCATGACATCGCCGGCACCTTAAATCTTTCCGGCAATGCCCTCACCTCTTCCGGCACCCTAAATATCAATGCCACCAGTGGTCAAGACGTCAATTTTGACAGCAATACTTTGTTTGTTGATGCCTCAGAAAACCGCGTCGGCATCGGGACTACTTCTCCTACTATGGAGCTCGATATTGCAGGTGACGCTACTATCTCAGGTACCCTATCTTTGGGTCCAAATATACCGGGAGATGTAGGTACTTGTACTGCGGGCAGCGCCGGTAAACTTTACTATAACGGGGTGGAAAATAAAGTCTATTACTGTGATGGCAGTACTTGGACAGAGCTGGGGGCAGGAGCCAGCGGACTCTGGACTGACCAAACCACCTACATTAACCCTAGTACAATTACTTCCGGTTCTTTCAGAGTCTACGATAATTCAGGTTTAGCGATTGGCTACACCGCTGATCCTGGACAAAACAGTGTGATTATCTCTGGTAATGTCGGCATCGGCACCTCTGATCCTTCATACAAACTAGATGTTAACGGCAACATCAACATCGGTGGCTCAGCCACCATTGGTTCCATTCCTTTGGTGGCTGATAACTACCGGGTCTTGACTTCTGCTTCGGCTGGTTCAGGAACAGTCAAATATATAGACACTACTTCTTGGGATAAAGATACTGATGATGACTACTCTGCCTGGATACTTTCTGGAGATGCTGGTCCG
>DATLBE010000046.1:0-20333 GCA_035527075.1 Nevskiaceae bacterium
TAAGCCTGAAGAAAACGAGCATAGTCTTGAGCTTTATATTCTAGGTAACATTGACAAATTCGAGGAAATCGAGGGAGTTAAAGATAAAGAATTTAACGGCAATCACTGGCAGACCTGGGTAGACCTAGACAAACTTCCTAAACTTGATATCAGACCAAAGAATCTCACCAATCAACTAATTGCTGATTATCAAAATAGCTTCTCAGGTAAAACCAAATATCTGGAAGAAATGGGGACGCCAAAAGGAATAGAAAAGAGGAGACTTGTATGTTTTTTCCCAATTTTAGGTATCCCGCTTATCCAAAAAGGTGATGACTTAGGACTGGAGATATACAAGGCTACCAAACGGTCAGAGTTCTTTTTTCAAGAAAATGACATCATTGTTATTGCCCAAAAAATAGTATCTAAAGCCGAAGGTAGAACTATTCCCTTTAATTCCGTTGTTCCTTCTGGGGAGGCTCAAGAATTATCCCAAAAAAGTGGGAAGCCAGCAGAATTATGTCAAGTCATTTTAGAGGAAGCCGAAAAAGTTATAAAAGTTGAGCCAGGAATAATTGTCACAGAACATCACCTTGGTTATATAGGTTCCAGCGCTGGAGTGGATCGATCGAACACGGGTTCATCTACTGGAGAAATAGCTTTACTTCTCCCTGCTGACCCAGATAAAAGCGCTAGGAGAATCAGAAAAAAAATTAAGAGCTTATTAAATATTAACCTTGCAGTCATAATAAGTGATAGCGGTGGACGAGCAGATAGATTGGGATCAAGAGGAGAAGCAATAGGTGTAGCGGGTATTCCTTCGCTACTTGTTGATGATAGAAAAGACCTCTTTGGTAGACCTCTTCATACAGAAATTGCCCTGATTGATAGTGTAGCAGCAACTGCTTCATTAGTCATGGGTGAGTCAAATGAAAAATGTCCAGTCGTGGTAGTCCGAGGAGTGAAATATCCGGTTGATGAAAAGGCTTCAATTCAAACCATCCTCAAAAGAGGAGATTCTGCTCTACAATAAAACTTATAAGAGAAAGAGAATCAGCAAAAACAGCCTTGAGGCAGTTAAAACTATGCCCCAGGCAACATGCCTTGTGGCATAATACCAGAAGAAGGAATTTTGGCTACAAGATGAATGCGTTGTTTTCGCAAAGAACTTTGTTATACTTAAAATATGAATCAATTTACTGCCAGCCTTTGGGGTGATGAGGGTTGGGCTGCCACTTTGGCGGTCAAACCCATTTTGCAAATTATCAAAATTGTCGCCACAGACACTTCACCACCTTTTTATTACCTTTTGCTTCACACTTGGATGAAAATTTTTGGCACTTCCGAAGTGGCCATCAGAAGTTTGTCTTTTTTGTATTTTTTAGGCACGATTTTGACCGTCTATCTTATTGCTAAGCATCTTTGGGATAAAAAAACAGGTCTTTTAGCTGCTTTAATTGCTTTGGCCAACCCCTTTCTTTTTACCTATGCCTTTGAAGGCAGAATGTACTCATTGTTAGTTTTAACCTCGACTTTATCGGTTTACTTTTTTTTAAAAAAACAAAAATGGCCCTTTATTCTGGCCACCACCGCTGCTTTATACACTCATCATTTTTCTATTTTTGTGGTCTTTTTTGAAGCCATTTGGCGACTGAAAGAAAATTGGGGGCAACCTATAAAATCGATTATTAAAAAATTCTCAGATTTTTTTATTATTGCTCTTTTCTATCTCCCTTGGTTTTACCCACTTTATTACCAAACTTCGTTAGTGGCCAGCGGTTTTTGGTTGGGTAAACCCACTTTTAAAAACCTGATTGAAGTGATTGGCAAATTTCTTATTGGCGATCATCAAGAAACATGGCAGAAAATTGCTTTAACAGCCCTTGTTGTCACTTTTGCCTTACGAAAGTGGCTTAAAGAAAAAGAAAAATCAGCTTTCTTGGTGGGTTGGTTTTTAACTCCTTTAATCTTAACTTTTCTTGTCTCTCAAATTTCTCAATCAATTTTTTTTGATCGTTATTTATTGCTCGTCATCCCTGCTAGTAGTGTTTTAATTGCTTCTTTAAGAAGAAAGGCTTCTTTGGCCTTTATTCTTATTATCGCTGTTTGCTTGCTAACCGTTAACTATCACTATTTTTTCAACCCAACAAAAAGGCCCTTTCGTCAATTAGCCAACTTTATTAAAACCGAGGCGCCAAATTTAACTTTAATCAATCACAATGCAGCCGCTCATCATCTTTGGGAATCAAAATATTACGGTCTTAAAGCACCAATTTATAGTCCCCAACCACTACCTTTTTATACCGGTACTGCCTTAATGACTGAAAACGATGTCATCCGCCAACTGGCGGATAAAAAAGAAATTGGAGTCATCACCAGCGCGCCGATTGAAGAAGTTGAAATTCCCGGTTATTATTTATTAAAAAGTCAACAATTTGGCCCGCTTTCATTTTTATGGATGGTAAAAAATTAAAAAAATTATTTTTAAATTACTGGCTAGTCTTCGTCTTGGGAATAACTTTCTTCTTGCGCTTACCCAGTCTTTTTGAGCCTTTTACTTATGGTGACGAAGGCATTTATTTGACTTTGGGTCAGGCATTAAGAAAAGGCTTGGTTTTCTACCGAGATATTCATGACAACAAACCACCCTTTCTTTATTTACTAACCGCCTTAGCAAATAGTTTTTCTTACTACCGTTTAATTCTTTTTATCTGGAGTTTTGCTACGATTTTTATGTTTTTTAAACTAGCTTTGCTGCTTTTTCCTAAAAGAAAACTGGCCGTAATTGTTCCCACCATTTTTTTTGCCCTTTTAACCAGCCTTCACACTTTTGAAGGCAACATCGCCAACGCCGAAAATTTCATGATGCTTCCTACCATCACCGGTTTTTATCTTTTTTTTAAAAAAAACAGCCAAAAAGTGCCTTGGTTCTTAATCGGCGTCCTTTTTTCTTTGGCCACTTTATTTAAAGTTCCGGCCGCCTTTGATTTTGCTGCTTTGTTGGTTTTGTTTATCTTGATGAGCAAAACAATTAACCGCGCCTTGATCACCAACTGCTTTTTGTTAGTCGCTGGCTTTTTAACACCAATCATGTCTACTTTTGTTTATTACGCTACTAAAGGCGCTTTATCTCAATACCTAACCGCTGCCTTTTTCCAAAACCTACCTTATCTTTCCTCTTGGGGAGTAGATAAACCTCAAACTGTCGGTCTCCCTTTACCACTCATTTGTCAGGGAGTTCTACTTCTGGCAATTATCACTTTTCTTTTTGTCCGCCGAGATAAAATCTCCACGGAAACCAAACTGATTATTTTATGGTTCTCTTTTGCTTTGTTTGCCGCTTTATTATCTGGCCGGCCTTATCCTCATTATTTACTTCAAACCATACCGGCTTTAGCTCTATCTTTTGGCCTATTTTTTTATAAAGACAAGCAAAAAATTATCCCATTGGTTTTATCAATAGGGTTAATTGCATCTTTTTTATTTTTCAAATTTTGGCACTATCCTAACATTTCTTATTATCAAAACTTTTATCAGTTTCTTTTGGGCGCAAAATCTAAAGATGAATATTTTGCCCAATTTGGTGGTCATACCCAAGCTCTTTATCAAACAGCTGAATTTCTTAAAATCCATACTCAACCAGATGAAAAAATCTTTATTTGGGGTACCCAACCATCTTTATATGCTTTAACCAAACGGTTGCCAGTTGACCGCTACACCACCTCTTATCACATTATTGATTTTAACGGCTACCAAGAAACGATAACAGCTTTAACCCAAAACCAACCCCGATACATTGTTGTTGATCAAGAAGAAAAACGGCCTTTTCCCGCTTTTAAATCCTTTGTTCAGGACAACTACCTGCTTAAACTCCAAGCAGGTAACTTCCAAATCTTCCACCGAATTCTCCGCTGATTGTGATAAAATAAACTGCAGAATGAAAAAGTTTGGACTTTTTTTCTGGGTAGCTCAGTTTTTAGTGATTATTCTGACCTGGTCGCGACTGCCTCCTCAATTACCTCTTTTTTACAGTCGACCTTGGGGGGAAGACCAGCTGACGACTTCTGCCGGTCTTCTTTTGCTTCCCGTTCTTTCTTTTTTAGTTTTTTTTATTAATTTTATTTTTTTTGTTTTTGTCCCCAAAGAAGAAAAACTAATGCGGCAAATCCTTACTGCCAGTGCTGCTGTTTTTAGCTTACTTTGTTTGGTTACCTTACTCCAAATAATTAAATTGGTGGTTTAATGAATTTGTCTTTAACTAAAAACTTAATCTTTACCCCTTTTTTGACTGCAGCGATTATTTCTTTTTTGGTTACACCACTGGTCATTTTTATTTACAAACGTTTGGGTTGGGTTGAGGATCCTAAAAAAACAAGGCGAAAAAAAGACACCCACACTTATCCAGTTCCTAGAGGTGGCGGCATCCCTATTTACCTGGCTGTTTTGTTAGCCTCAATTATTTTTTTACCCTTAGATCAACATCTTAAAGGAATTTTGGCTGGAGTAACTGTCGTCGTTGTCATAGGCACTCTTGACGACCGTCTTAATCTTAACCCCTATTTAAGGCTAGTAGCGCTATTTTTTGCTGCTGGTCTTGTGGTAGCTTCGGGTATTGGCATTGCTTTTATCACCAACCCTTTTAACGATATCATTAAACTCGACCAGCCCCGGATTTATTTCGATTTTCTTGGTGAAACTAGAAGTATTTGGGTTTTGGCTGATATATTTGCTTTATTCTGGATTGTTTTCTTGAGTAACATCGTTAACTGGGCTAAAGGATTTGACGGCCAGCTCCCAGGTATTGTTGTTATCGCTGCTTTAACCATTGCTTTACTAGCTTTGCGCTTTTCAGCCGATGTCGCTCAATGGCCAGTTACTATTTTGGCAGCAATTACCGCTGGTGCCTACTTGGGTTTTTTACCTTTCAATTTTTATCCTCAAAAAATTATGCCGGGATATAGTGGCGGCGCTTTGGCCGGGTTTTTGTTAGCTGTGCTGGCTATTTTGTCGACTACAAAAGTGGGTACCGCTATTGTCGTTTTAGGTATTCCTTTTGTTGATGCTGTCTATTCGATTGTTAGAAGAATTCTTTCTGGCCGTTCGCCAGTTTGGGGAGACCGTGGTCATCTTCATCACAAAATTCTTGACGAATGGCATTGGGGTAAACGCCGCGCCGCACTTTTTTATTGGCTGGCGGCTATCTTTTTAGGTGCAGCCGCTTTGAGTTTGAGTAGTCAGCAAAAATTTTATACAATAATAATGTTGGTTGTTTTAATCGGAGGGTTACTTTTGTGGTTCAACTTTTTCTCAACCTGGTTCGGTCGATCCGGCCCAGACAAGCGCTCAAAAACTTAAGCCTTTTGGCACCTTTGGTTTTTTCAGGCAACTTGTTTGTTCTAACTAAATTTTTAACCGCTTTTTGGTGTGTGATTATTTTTACCCTACTTACTTCTTCTGTTTATCTTATCAACGACATTGCTGATTTACCCCAAGACAAACTTCATCCTTTCAAAAAAAAGCGGCCGATTGCTTCAGGTAAGCTGCCCATTTCTACCGCCATCTTTATGGCGGTGATGGGGACAATAGTGGCTTTTTATCTGGCCTACGCACAAGATTTTTTCTTTTTCCTGACTGTTTTTGGTTATTTCTTTTTGCAAATGGCTTATACCTTTTCCTTAAAGCACATTATTGTCATTGATGTTCTGGCGATTGCCGCTGGTTTTATTCTTCGGGTCTACGCCGGTGCCTTTGCTATTAATGTCCACATGAATGTTTGGTTTCTTTTGTGTCTGGTTTCTTTATCTTTATTTATGGCTGTTGGTAAACGTCGGGCTGAATTAGCGATTCTCACTGAAAAAACTGCACCTCGTCATCGGAAAACCCTCAGTTTTTATTCACCAGAGTTATTGGATACCTACCTGGCAATGTTTGCTAATTCGGCTTGGTTGACTTATGCTCTTTTTACCTTTTTTTCTCCTCCAGTGATTATCAACCAAGGCTTGCCTTTATTAGCCATCCTGCCTTTAGCTTTGGCTGGCACTATTAAATGGCTTATGGCCACTATTCCCTTGGTTATTTTTGGCATAATGCGCTATATGAGTATCATTTACCAGGGCAGTCGGGCTGAATCGCCAGAAAGAGTCCTTTTATCTGATAAACCTTTATTGGTTACTGTTTTTCTGTGGGGAATTTTGGTAGTCGCGATTATCTACGGGGTTAGCTAAAAAAGCAAGTTTACTCCACCAATTCAACATAAACTCCAGAGACCCAGCCTTCTTCACCTTCTTCATATTCAATTTTATACCAACCGTTTTCTTCTTCATTAAGATAAGGATAAGTTTCGTCCGGCTTTACCTTAGCCGCTTCAGTAGCCGAAGTCGACGGTCCTAACCTAACTCTTAGCCAACCGGTCGGCGTACTTTTAATTCTCACATAGGGCTTTTCAACTGAAGGCGTGGCGGTGGCCTCTGCTTTAGGTGTTGGGGTTGTTTCACTTTCCTCTACCTCAGCACTCTCAGTCGCCTCTTCAATCCCCTCAATCTCTTTTGCCAATTGGACATTAATAATCAGTTTATAACCAGCCACTGTTTTGGCCGAAATCGTTCTTTCTTCATAACCCAGAGAACTAACTACCACTTGATAACTATCGGGCGCTAAATCTTCAAGTGTCACCGGTGCAAATCCTTTTGGTTCACCGTCAATTTTAACAACCGCCCGGTCAGGTATGGAAATGACGGTTAAAGACGATTTATCCCGACTGCCAATTTTTTCCAGAGTTAAAATCTCGCCTGAAGAAGCAGATTCTTCTGAACCTAAAACACGGTTAATCACTACCAAAACTCCTGGGATCACGTTAACTTTTCCTTCCCAATCTACCAGGTTGTCTGTGGTTGTTTCAGGAACGAGTCTAACCGTATGCTCTCCAGGTTCAATCTTGTCATCGAAATAACCTATATTTCCCATCGCATCCCCAGTTGTGCCCGCCTGAACACCGTCAATAAAAACTACTGCCTTCGGGGTGGTGGAAATTTGCAAAGCACCTGGTCCACGCTGACCTAAAAACTTACTCTTAACAATCAAGCCAACTAAAACTAAAATCAAAACAACAACGGCCACAATCAACCAATTCTTTTTCATTGCCTGAAAAGAATATCATAAACTTAAAAAAAGAGCAACTAAGCCGCCAAAAACCCTTAAGCTTTCTTTCCAAACATGAATTTGTTAAAATAAGTCAGAAAAAGACCCGATACTCGAGCAGCTCAGAGAACTGTCTGCAAAACAGTTAACGCGGGTGCAAATCCCGCTCGGGTCTCAAAAGCTTGACTCCACGACCTAGCGGAATTCTTGACTTTTGAGCCATTTTCTGATATATTATCCATAGTAAATCCTCCAAACAGGGAGGATTTTTTTGTGGCTCAAAACGCCACAAATAATATGATGTATAAAGTCACATTAGGTCGACATCAACTGGCGGTTTTAATAAATCGCAAGTCTGGTTGTCCCAAAAATACTCATGTTCATCGCCTTTTCAGCTTTACCCGTTACCTGACAAAGTTAGCCACGGATAATCGTTTGCGTGGCCATCCTGTTAGCCGGGTTTTGCGTCGTGTTTTTGAAAACAAAAAAATCAAAAAGACTTTGGGTATTAACCTCACCTTAATTGTCTTTTTGACCGGTATTGCTACCCATCCAGCTTCGGCTTTCAGGACTCAACCTGAAATTGAAATTACGGCTTTAGCCTCAGATTCAGTGGAATTAACCACAGAACAATCGGTGAGAATTCCACTTAATTCTTTTGTGATTAACCAAGGCTTTCATCTTTTACACCGAGGTCTTGACCTTAAAGAAGTCTACGGTGCCCCGATTTATCCAGCCATGGACGGTGTAATTGAAGAAGTTGTTCACAATCGTTTCTCTTATGGTAACCACATTATTATTAACCACGGGTCAGGCTATAAATCTTTGTATGCCCACTTGAGTAAAATTGTTGTAGAAAAAGGTCAAGAAGTAGATAAAAATACGGTCATTGGTCAAGTCGGTTCAACCGGCTGGTCAACTGGTTTCCACCTTCACTTTGAGGTTTGGGAAAACGGCCGCCCCATCAATCCATTAACAATTCTAAAATAAAACCTCAATAAAAAGTGATTACAAAATTTTGCTCTTTAATTTTTGCCAAACCCTTATTTTCTACTGCTTCACAAACAGAAGCCAAAGGGCATCTCCCCTCACATTTAATATTCATATAAATTAAAACGCTACATTTGGAAGATTTACACGAATTACAACGGGGTTTATCTGGGTCACAACATTCGCGCCCCAAAGCCCAATAAAACCCTTGTAAATCTCTAGTGTGTCTGCCAGAAATCTTAGCCATCTCATTCAAGGCATCGATGACAGCCGAACGAATAAGGATATCTTCCTCTTGGATAACAGGCAAACTATTTTTAAGTTTATTTAACAGCCTTGTATCTTTAACCTTTACTACACCATTGCGAAGAGCAATTCTAACAATGTGATAATCTATGGGAGGAATATAATTTTTCCAATCATTAAATTTCCACAAACCAAGCCTCTCTATTAAGTCAATTAAAACGGCACTCTTTTTGCAAAGCGGGTCTTCCCCAAAAGCGCGAAAATCTTTCAAAAGAGCATACAATCCATCTTTCCCTCCCATCTTACAATTTGACGCTTTCAGTAGGTTTTCAACTTTCCCCTTATACTTTCGCACTAACATCTTACACATATCCCTAATCAATTTTCCTCTTTTATACTGCTTAGCCAATCTCCATTTTTTAGGGTAATCAGAAAACCAATCAAAGACTTCCTCATCACTAACCCTCTGCATGTAAAACGGTGTGAACTTTGTGGAATAACCATTCTGGATCTTTTTTAAAGCCTTCATTAAAAAGTTCCAGTTAATTTGATGGCAAATGCCAACAACGATAAACAGATAAAAAAGTTCTTTCTCCAAATCTTGGGACTTCAGCTTTGCCTCCGGGTGTTCGAAAGAAAAATCCTTCGTCGCTAAACCAATTTCCTTGCATTTTTGCTTATTTAGCACACACTTTTTCATAAGTAGCCTCTCTTGAGGATATTTTTGAAAGGCGTAGGTGTAGATTAAATAAAAAGCGGCATAACCTTTGTACTTGCCAAAATGCTCAAGAAAATCTCTTGTTTCCTTCTCAGAAACCCGCTCTTTTTTACCTAAAAACTTAGTTAGGCTGATTCTTAAACCAATATCATTAGCTGGTAACGCATCATATCTTCCCATTCCCCGACACATCATGTATTCTACTGTCCAAAGACCCAAACCCCTGATTTTAGTTAAAGTGGCCAAAATTTTTTCTTTACTCCAAATTTTCATTTTCTCAAGATTAAGTTCACCTTGAGCAACTTTCTGGGAAACATCAATAATATACTCTGTCTTTCTCGTGCTTAACCCCAACTTCCTGACCTCTTCTGGTTTTGCTTTAGCCAAAGCCTCTGGTGTCGGAAAAGTGAAATATTTTTTACTGTCAATTCTTAAAGATTCGCCGTATTTTTCAACTAATCTTTTCCTTAAAGTAATGGCCACTGGCAAAGCAATTTGCTGTTCAGTTAAAGCAATAATTAAAGCCTCAAAAACTGCTGGCGTTCTCGGCGCTCGTAAACCATACACATTCTTAATAATTAAAGCAAATTTTTTGTCAGCCAAGGCAGCTTTATAAAAACCTCCAATTTCATCATTCGTACCCAAAATCCACTTTATTTGTTCCTCAATCACTTTCTTTTCGGCTCCTGCCGGAAAAACTTCCACTTGAAGCTTTGGTTTTTCAATTGAACCAACTGATTTCACCTTGACTAGAAAAAGTTTATTTTTATCTCTCAAAACTCTCTCATAAATACCATTGCGATACAAATCAACACACTGAGTCGGGAACCGGGCATAAAGAGAAGTAATCAATTTAAAATCAAAAGGAGGTTTAGGCTCAATAAAAAACTTCATTTTTCAACTAGTTCAAAACCATTCTTTTTATAGATTTTGTCAAAACTAAAAATTGTATTCCAGTTATATTTTTCCAAAATGGCTATGTTTATACAGTCAACCACACTGACATTTTTCGAGATTTGTTTCTTAAATATCTGATAAGCACGATTCTCCAAATTGTTATCTACTCTAATAATAGGAAATTTATCTCTTATTAGTTTTTGAAAAAAATCGACCGCTTTCTGGTGGCTAATACGATAGCTAAGCAAGGTCACTGCTTCCGCTAGAACAAAGTTAGAAATGGTAAATTCAAAACCTTCTTTAACTAATTCCCTGCTAATTTGGCATGCTTTTTCAAAATTAGCATCATCTTTGCTATTTAAAGCAAAAAGAACATCTGAATCAACAAGAATAACTTTCATTTATTTACCAAAAGGAGATTTTTTACCATAAAGGTACTCGTCGTGTCTGTTAGAAAGATCTTTAGGCAATCCTTTAACAGCATCACTTGCTAATTTCAAAAGAGTTTCTCCGGAGCTTTTTTTGCTTCTTTTAATTCTCACTCCGATCTTCACAAATTGCCTGACTAGCTCGGCCATAGCTAAATTTTCTTTTTTAGCTAAAAGAAATAATTCTCGATGTAAATCTTCAGGAAAGTAAACTTGAGTTCTGATCATTAATGTATACATATACATTAATTTTAAACTTCTGTCAAGTACCAAAAAACTCCGCTGAGCGGAGTCTAGTTTCCGATTTAATTTTTTTTACTTTTTACATTCCCATCCCGCCGGGCATACCGCCTTGAGGCATAGCTGGAGTTTCTGACTTTTCTTCGATTTCCGTCACCAGACCCTCTGTGGTTAAAATCATGCAGGCTACAGAAACGGCGTTCTGAAGGGCGGTCCGAGTGACTTTAGCTGGGTCAATAATACCGGCTTTAATCATATCCACATACCGGCCGCTTAAAACATCAAAACCAACGCCTTTTTCTTTCTTTTTGATGTTGGCAATAACAACATTGCCATCCTCGCCAGCATTTTCCGCTAAAAGATAAGTAGCTGCTTCCAAAGCCTTTTTAACAATTAAAGCACCGGTTAATTCGTCTCCACTTAAACCTTTGGTGTTAATCGCTTCAATGGCGTTCAGAAGAACCACCCCACCGCCAGGGACAATGCCTTCTTCAACGGCGGCTTTGGTTGCTGAAACCGCGTCTTTGACTCTTTCTTGTTTTTCTTTCATTTCTGTTTCTGAAGCGGCGCCGACTTCAATAACAGCCACGCCACCAGCTAACTTTGCTAATCTTTCCTCAGATTTTTCTCGGTCAAACTCAGAAGTGGTGCGCTCAACTTCCGTTTTAATCTGCTTGATTCGGCCTTCAACATCAGCTTTACTCCCTTTACCGCCAACAATAATGGTGTTATCTTTATCAGCCGTAACTCGATCGGCTTGGCCCAAATCCTCAATCGTCACTTCCTCCAGCTTTCTACCTACATCTTCAGAAATTACCGTTCCACCAGTCAAAATGGCAATATCTTGGAGCATCTCTTTCCTTCTATCTCCAAAACCAGGCGCCTCCACTGCCAAAACATTAAAAACTCCCCGCAACTTATTAACTACTAAAGTAGCCAAAGCCTCACCTTCGACTTCATCAGCAATAATGACCAAATTTTTAGAGGTTTTGATTAAATTTTCCAAAAATGGCACTAATTCTTGAAGTGAAGAAATCTTTTTGTCAGTCAATAAAATATAAGGATTCTCGATGGTCGCTTCCATCGCGTCCGGGTTAGTGACAAAATAAGGAGAAACATAGCCTTTATCAAATTCCATCCCGCCTTTGTAATCAATGGTTATTTCCAGACCCTTACCTTCTTCCACAGTAACCACACCATCAGGCCCGACTTTTCTTAAAGCCTCAGCGATTTTTTCCCCAATAGCTTCGTTTTGGGCCGAGATGGTAGCGACCTGGGTAATTTTCTCTGAATTATCTCGAACTGGCTTGGCTTGTTTTTTAATTGATTCTACTGCCTGCTGGGCGGCTTTTTCGATACCTTTGTTTAAAATCATCGGGTTGGCCCCAGCAGTAATGTTTTTGATTCCTCCTGCAACAATCGCCTGAACTAAAACTGTGGCCGTAGTCGTTCCGTCACCGGTAATGTCATTAGTTTTTTCCGCTGCTTCTTTAACTAATTGGGCACCCATGTTTTCAAAAGGATCCTTTAAATCAATTTCTTTAGCTACAGAAACACCGTCATGAACTACCGAAGGAGCGCCCCATTTTTTATCCAAAGCAATATTTCGGCCCTTAGGCCCTAAAGTAGTACCAACCGCCTTGGCGACAGCATTAACACCTTTTTTTAATTTTTCTCTGGCTTTTTCTGCGTAAAGTAATTGTTTAGCCATAATATTCCCCTTTTAGCCAATGACTGCTAAAACGTCTTCAAATTTAACAAAAATATATTCTTTACCGGAAGTACCCAATTTAAACTCGTCGCCACCCCATTTTTTGCAAATAACAATATCGCCTTTTTTAAACTCAGGCATAATTTTTTTACCAGAATCAGTAATTTGAGGAGCACCAATAGCAATCACTTTGGCTTTTTGGGGTTTCTCGTCATGAGTGTCAGGAAGAACAATGCCAGCCGCGGTTTTTTTTTCAACCTCCACTGGCTCAATTAAGGCATAACCGGCGGTTGGTTTAATTTTTGATGTAGTAGTTTTTGTTTTTGCCATTGGTCAAAAAAAATTATACATCGCAGTAACGCTCGTATAATTATCGTTTCACTCTAATTATCACTTTTAAGTGACGATTGCCATCTTAACAACTCTACAAAGAATTGTCAAGAAGGTAATGCACCACCCCTTCAACCTTCCCCAGCGGACACTTCTTCTGATTGAACTGGCGTTACCGCAGGCCCAGCTACTGGTTCTGTAGGTTCAGCTGGCTCTTCGGGTGATATCGGCTCATCTGGTTCAGAAAAAGGCATTTCGGCTGGCATTTCAGGAGCCGGTGTTTCCACTGTAGTCGGCTCAGAAGCCGGTTGGTCCACAGGAACTGACGGTGATACTGGCTCTGGGGTCGGCTCTACTTGGTCATCAACTGACGGTGTGGCCGGCTGAACCTGCCCTTGCCAGGCTGGCATCTTAGCCATAATTTTGTCAACCTCAACGGCTGCTTGTTCTGGAGTTTGTCCCATGGTTTTGTTATAAAAATTAATCATGTTTTGGCGCACGGTTTCTTGCGGCAACAAATTCCCTTGAACGTCGGTGCAGTGTTTACAATAAAGGTTACTGGCATTACCGCCGCCATAATCATCAGGCTTCTCCATCGGCATGCCACAGGATTGGCAACTATTCAAATTATTCACCCCCTTCCTTTAATCAAACTTAATCAAGGTTAGCATAATTATTATCCCTAAAACAAGCCCTAAAAATTGAGAAAACGATTTTTTCAAGTTAGTCTCTTTCTTAAGCTCAGGAATTAAATCAGCACTGGCAATATAAACAAACCCTCCAGCCGTAAAAGGAACAATGGCTTGGCTAAAACCGGCCATCTTCGCCCCTACCAACAAAGTGGTTACCGCTCCTACCAAGGCCGCTAAAGCAGAGATAAAATTAAAAACCAAAGCTTTGGTTTTGCTAAAACCACCATGAATCAAAACCCCAAAATCACCAATTTCTTGGGGAATTTCGTGGAGAATCACAGCCACTGAGGTTGTAATTCCCAAAGGAACACTAACCATAAAACTGCCAGCAACCAGCAAGCCATCAATAAAATTATGAAAACCATCGCCAATAAGGTTCATCAAAGCAATCGGGTGAGGATGAGTTTTTGAAGTCGGAATATGGCAATGGCGCCAACAAATAAATTTTTCCAGAACAAAAAAGACTAAAATGCCTGCCAAAATAAGCAAAGACACCTCAAGGCTACCACCTTCTTCCACAGCCTGCGGAATCAGATGAATAAAAGCACCACCCAAAAGCCCGCCAGCAGCAAAACTGACTAAAAACAAAAGAAGCTTTTCTAATTTCTCTTCTTTAAACGCAATAAAGAAAACGCCAACAAAAGAAAACAGACTAACTAAAAAAACACTAATTAAAGAATAAACCCAAACTTGCATTGAATTAGTTCATTTTACCACAAAAAAGAGACTACCGATTTATCACCACTCACCCTAGGTAACGGAGTCTTTTTTGGTATTCTTTTAAAATCCATTCCCGACAATCTTGAGGATGAAAACGAATTCGGCCAGGTTCAACGACCTCGGTGGTCCGCCGAGCGGCCATGTATTTTAGCTGAAACCAACGGGCTAAGGCTTCCAATTGGCTAAATATTTTTGAAACCATTGGTTTTGATTAATAAACTTTTGGTAAATTTCTTGCCGATCCCATAATGGTTTTAACTGACAAACTTCATGGGCAGTAAATAAATTTTGTTCTTTTTGAGGTACTTCAAGATGTACCTCATCTAAAAACATATTCAAACAAATCTTATTACGCACCATCTGGTCGCCTGGCCGGCGACGTTGGCTAACCAATTCAACCAATAAAACAGAAAGCAACCTTGCCAACCAGAGACGGCCTTTACTAGTCACAATTAAAAGGTCAATATCATCACTTTGGGTTGAATTGTTCATCGCTAAGGCCCCGGTGACCGCCACCATTTTTATGGTCGGAATCAATTTCAAACAATTGGCAACTCGGTTGGCGATTTTTAATTTCTGCAAACTTGATTTTTCTCTTTTTAAACGTTTTGAAACTGTTTGACCTCGGTCTGACAAAAAGTAAAATTGGCTGTCAGTAGCCAATTTTTTCTGCTTCACCATTAAATTTAAGGTTTTTTGGACTATAGACAAGGAAGTCTTTTTTTTGGTAATTAAAAACTGCCAAATTTCTGAAACAGCCAAGGGATAATCAAAAACATCAGCATAAGCTAAAGTGCGAAGTACGGCCTTTTTAGCGGACAATGGATGCGGCAACTCCATATTGGGAAAGAAGTTGACTGACACCACTGGCAGCCACTTCTAAAGCTTGTTGAGAAGACTGGCCTTGATTTACCGCATTGACAGCATCCTCAAAATACTTAATCATCCGATCATTGAGGCCATTATCATAAGTGCGGGAACAAAGATACCATGTTTTGGCATTGGCTGCCTGAGTAATAAAAGGAGCCACCAGGGGATTTCCCTCCAGTCTTTGGGCCATTTCCACTCTGGGATAAAGTTCACCAAAAGCTCGTTTTCCAGAAGCAACCTGGTAAAATTTCTCCAAAGCTTGGTTTTGGGATAAAAATTTCAGAAATTCCCAAGCCTCTTTCTGATACTGGCTCTTTTTGGCCACACCCTCAACCCAAAAACTGGCCCAAGTAACGTTTCCTCCTGAAACTTGAGGAACGGGAACGACTTTAAAACGAAGTTCGGGATTAATTTCTTTGATGTTAAAAACTCGCCAAGAAGGAGCAAAGTACATCGCCAGTTTACCACCGACAAAAGCCATGGTCGAAGGCGGCATTGTTTCATCCCAAACCTTATCTACTTTCTTAAAAAGAGTGTAAAAAGTTAAGGCATCAGCACCCAGACAAATCTTTTCTTCACCTTTTTGGCTACAAGCAGCCGGAGCAGTCAAATCAGCCCCATTTTGGAACATCAACAAACCCAAAATGTCCGACCAGTGGTCAACATTGCTAGTGGCACCCAAAGCAACACCAGCCACTAAAATCCGGCCGTTTTCATCTTTGGTAGTCAACGCCGTGGCTAATTCTCTTAATTCCTCCCAGGTGGTCGGGGGCTCTTTCTCGTAAGTCTGAAAAATATCTTCATTGTAATACAAGGCCAGCGTGTCCATCATCAATGGTATACCTAAAAAGTCCGCGCCTGAACGTAAATTGGCGGTTGCCACTGGATAAAAAGCGTTTTCAAATTGGGCGGAACTCATCACTGAACTGGGAACTGCATCAAGCTCATTTTTAAGCATTGGCAGCCAGGTAATATGAAAGCGAAAAATATCTGGCCCCTCATTCCTAGCCAGAGCTGATTGGAGTCTTTCCCGATATTCTTTAGGTGATTGATTCTGATAAGTAATTTTAATCTTAGGATGTTCTTTTTCCCACTCGGCCAAAACTTCTTGCATCACTTCTTCTGGTTCCCAAAGGCCCCAATAGTCCAACGTTATCTCTCCTAGTTTGATCACTCGCTTAAAATGCGGTAAAACAAAAAGATAAACACCTAAACCAATGGCAATAATCAAAAGAACTGCCAGTAAAGCCATTAAATATTTCTTAATTGGCGGTTTGGTTGGCTCTTCTGGCTGAATTGTCTGAATCGGCTCGGTCGATAGTGGTGATAAAGGAACACTTGGCTCTTCTGGCAATGGCGGACTTGGCTCAGGAGACGGCGTTTCTTCAGACAGCACTTCAGTGGGTAAAGGGGCTTGAGTAGTTGGAGGCGTTTCCTCGGCTGAGGGTTCGGCAGGTGGTTCGACCGGAGGTCCGGTTGGCAGCTCAGCTGACGGCGCGACTGGTGGCTCGGTCAAAAAAGGGGGCTTGGGCAAATTTTGATTTTCATTGGGCATGGCTTTATATTATACTTCGCAGTAACGCTCGTATAATGATTACATTACCATAATCATATAAAGATGAAAAAGAAATTGCAACAGTCTTTTCTAAGAATCAGTCTGACTTTAATTAGTTTTTCTTTTTTAATCATCGGTGTTTACCATCTGGCTTACCGCCAGCGGGTTTACCCAGGTGTAACTGTTTTAGGCACGTCTTTAGGCAATCGCACTCTTCAAGAAGCAGAAAAAATCATCAGTCAAATCGCGGCCGTTGACTCGCCAAGCCTACTTTTTAAAACTGGTGAACAAAAATGGCTTATTTCGCTTGCCGAGCTTAATTTTGATTACCGACCTTTTGCCACAGCCCAGAAAGCTTTTCAAGTTGGCCGGGCGACAAACCTCTTGGCTAATTTAGCCACCAAAGTTAACTGTTGGTTTAAACCTCAGGACTTAACCTTAGAATATTTAATCAACCAGGTGCTACTTGAAGCTCAAACAGCTACTATCAGTGCTCAGCTTTTTGTACCTGCGATTGAACCCGCCATTGAAATTGTCAAAAACTCCTTAACTGAATCTGATTCAAAAATTATTATCCAACCAGGCAAAGACGGAAAACAAGTTAGTCATCAAGAATTGTTTTCAACAATTAATAATCGTTTGGCCAGAAAAAATTTTGCTCCTATTGAGTTACCAATCATTGAGATTTCACCTACTTTGACTGACGAACAAATTCAGAAAACCCAAACTCGAGCCCAAAACTTGCTGGGTAAGAAACTAATCTTGACTGGCGAAGAACAGCAGTGGCCTCTTGAAGAAGAGGCATTAATTAAGTTTCTCTCTTTTAACAACGGTTTTGACCAAGAAAAAATCGCCAGTTGGTCAGCTAATTTAACTAAGTCAATCAACCAGCCAGCTGAAAATGCGGCTTTTAAATTTTTGCCGGGCTCAATACCTGGCCAAAAAAGCAAAGTGGTGGAATTCAAGCCAGCCCGGCAAGGGAAGATTCTTGAAAAAGAGAAAACAACTGATTTAATCATTAAAAGCATGACTGAACTTGAACAAGGCAAAAAAGAAATTACTGTTAAATTGCCAATCAACACAATCCCGCCAAAAATTACTACCAAGGAAGTTAATAATTTAGGTATTCAAGAATTGATTAGCCAAGGTGTTTCTTACTTTCAAGGCTCAATTTCTTCCCGAATTCATAACATTGCCCTTGCCTCAGCCAAGTTAAACGGACTTTTAATTGCGCCTGGCGAAATTTTTTCTTTTAACCAAAACTTGGGTGACGTTTCTGAGGCGACCGGTTTTAAACCAGCTTACATTATTAAAGAGGGCCGCACCGTGCTGGGTGATGGCGGCGGAGTTTGCCAAGTTTCTACCACCCTTTTCCGCGCCGCTTTAAATGCTGGTCTACCGATTGTTGAGCGCCGCGCTCATGCTTATCGGGTTGCTTATTATGAACAACGCTCATCTGTTGGTCTTGATGCGACAGTTTTTGATCCCACGGCTGATTTGAAATTCCAAAACGACACCCCCGCTTATATTCTCATTCAAACCTCAGTTGACAAAAAAAATTACCAACTGACTTTTGAACTTTACGGCACTGGTGATGGCCGACAAGTGGTTATCTCCAAATCAAAAATTTGGGACCAAATTCCCCCACCACCTGACCTTTATCAAGATGATCCTACTTTGCCAACCGGCCAAATTAAACAAATTGACTGGAAAGCTTGGGGTGCCAAAGTTGCTTTTGATTACAATGTCACCCGCGGTGAAGAAACCTTGCAAGACCGAACTTTTTACTCAGTCTATCGACCCTGGCAAGCAATCTTTTTACGCGGCACTGGAAACCAACCATGAGAGCTTTCGTCAGTCTCGAGTTGCCACTAGCAGTCAAAAAAGAAATTGGCGAAATCCAGCAAAAACTCAAAGCAACTGGCCTTCAAGCACGCTGGGTCAAATCTGAAATCGTTCATCTAACCATCGCCTTTTTAGGCTCGGCCACTCCGAATAAACTTGATATTGTCAGCAATATTCTTAAAGAAGTCGCCAACCAAACGAAGACTCCCCCAGCACGGAGACCGGGGAAGTCTTCCTCCGTGGCCGTGCTAGTCGCCTCTGGCGACCGGCGTCCGCCAACCGGCGGACTTGCAGCCGTTGGAGTAAAACCAATTAAACTCAAGCTCTCCCAGCTTGGCTGTTTTCCTCACCCTAAAAAAGCAAGAATAATTTTTATTGAACTTTGCGGCGAATTGGCCAAACTCAACACTGTAGCCATAAAGATTCGCAAGCAACTCAAAAAACAAAATGTCTGGTTTGATAAAAAACCGTTTAGCGCCCATCTTACGCTGGCAAGAATTAAAAAGAAACAAAATTTAACCAGTCTCGTCAAAAAAATAAAAATTAAGCAAGTCGAATTTACATCCAGCCAACTCACTTTAACCAAAAGCCAGCTAACAGCCACCGGCCCAATCTACACCCAAATTAAAACAATAGCGCTGACCACACAACCGGAGCCCAGCTAGGAGTAAAAATGTCAAAGAAATCAAAAAATATTCTCTTTATATTCTTCGTCATCATTTTGGTAAACCTTTTAAGCCGGGGCCCAGATATACTTAAGGCTATTCAACAACCAACAAGCAAATGGTATCTTGGCCAAGCTTCATGGTTTGACCCTTGGGATCTCAATCTTTACTTTAGTATCATTGGTTGGGGTAAACGAAACGGAATCTTGTTTGAAAATCTTTATGACACAGGGTCCACTCAGCGGGCACTAATTTATTCTTTTTACACCCTCTTGGGTAAAATTACCTCTACTTTTAAACTAACTAATGCGTTTATTTTTCATCTCGCTGGTCTAATTTCCAGCTTCTTCTTGGTTGGCACAGTCTGGTGGTTCATTAAAATCTTTCTTAAAAAAGAGACAGAAACGAAAATAACTTTTCTTTTTCTTTTTCTAGCCGGAGGTTTAGGCTGGGTGTTATTCCCCAAAATCATTTTGCCGGATGTAGGTCAACCTGGCTTTACCCTGGTCAATGCCATCAGGAGGCCCCACGAAGCAATAAGTCTCAGTTTGTTACTACTTTCTCTTGGCGGTTTCTGGCGGTGGGTAATTTATCAAAAAAAGAAAGCTTTGCTCTACGCTGGTCTATCATCTTTTTTGATGACTTTTTTCCATCCCTACAATCTTCTAATTTTGGGAACAATTCTGCTTTGTTTTGGTTTTTATTGGTGGCGTCAAAAAAAATCAACCGGCTTTTTAAAACTTCTACTTCTGTTAGCACTGGAAGCTGGAATTTATTATCTTTTTGTCGCCAAGAGTCTTTTAAAAAATCCCAGTTTATCTGGATTGCTTTCTCAGGTTCAATTCTCCCCCTCTCCTTTGCAGGCAATCTTAGGATGGGGATTTTTATTTCCCTTTATGGTTGTGGCTATCTTTCCCAAAGAAAAAAGCAAAAAAACCCTTTTTATAAAAATATGGTTTATAAGCCATTGGCTAATTAACTATTTGCCTTTTGGTTTTCAAAGATCAATGGCCAGAGGCTTGTGGATTCCTGCCATCATTCTAGCGGTAAAAGGAATCAGAAAAATATCCCGCAAAACAACCTTAGATTACCGCCCAGTAGTCGGTCTCTTGCTTTTTTTTACCAGCTTCTCCACTTTCTTTATAGCTTTTAAAAGAATAGCTGAATCTCCTGATAACCGCTGGATTTATCTTACTCAACAAGAAGGTGAAGTGATTGATTATCTTAAAAACCACAGCAATGACGAAGAAGGAGTTTTGGCTTCATATCGAATCGCCAATCTTATTCCTGCTCACACCGCCAAAAGAGTC